>CAYGYX010000005.1:0-2247 GCA_964354255.1 uncultured Acidimicrobiia bacterium
CGCAGTCGCCGGGGCTGGTGCGGGGTTGGGAAGCGTCGTGGTCCCATCGGGTTCTCCGCCGCGCGCTATCGGTCGGATGAGTGACCGCCTTGAGTGGTTGAAGCGGCCACTATTCGTAGCGAGGCGATGGCTGGGTTCCCCCGAGAAGGTCACTCTGGCGTGGCCAGGTAGGCGCACTGGGGGTGCCGGAACGGATGAGCGAAGGCGGGGAGCCATCGTGCTCCTGGTGGGGGGTGTTGGTGCTGGTGATGGCCGGGATGGCCGCGGCCCAGACCCTGCACGCTCCCCAGGTGGGCACGGTTGCCCAATGTGATGGCCTTGTCACGTGGCACTTCGGTCACAATCAGATCGAGGCGACGTCCGGCACGATCACGGCCACATCCCTGAGCGCCGGGTCCGAATCGGTGAGCAATGGCCCGCCGTTCGAGTCGAATAGCCTTCACTACCGGGTGGAGACGCCCTCGGGCGACACCCTCCGGGGGGCGACAGACAACGTGCCGGGGGGCAACCTGCTGCTTTCGCATTGGACCTGCGACCCGACATCGTCCAGTTTGAGTGCTCTTGGTTCAACGCCCTCGAGTTCGACCTCGTCTAGCTCGAGGGCGTCCGACTCGACATCTTTCTCCACGTCGACCTCGACCTCGACGACTTCGTCTGTGTCGACTACCAGTACGACGCGGGCGACGACGATTGCGAAGACGACAACGACCTCCGAGGGCGAGACGACGACGACTGTGCTGGTGACGACCGCCCAGACTGCCGGCTCTCCGTCCCGTCGTCGATGTTGCCCTGCACCGGCGGCGACTTGCTCGGTCACGGGCTGTCCCCCATTTCGACTTGATCCTCCTGGTGACCGGGGTTGCCCTGGTCCTGGCCGGTGGGGGGATCCTGGTCAGGAGCTACTGGGTCGAGTAGAGACACCTTCGGGCACCCCTGAAGACCTGAGGCCCGGGCGATGGACTTGCCGCCCGGGCCTTGTCTAACCCTCCCCCGCGGCGGCGGGGGAGGGTTAGGGAGGGGGTTGCCTCCTCCGCGGCGGCGGGGGAGGGTTAGGGGGAGGGCAACCTCGTGAAGAGGCTGTTGCGCGGTGTCACCCCCTCTGCCCCTTCGGGGCAGCTCCCCCGCTGACGCGGGGGAGATAGAGACTCAGCTCTCGCAGTCGATGAGAACGTCGCCGCTGCGACAGACGTCGGCCGTCCCCTCGCCGCCGTTCAGGGTGTCCTGCCCGTCCCCGCCGAAGAGGCGGTCGGTGCCGGCCTCGCCGAGCAGGCTGTCGCTGCCTCCACCGCCGCAGATGAGGTCGTTGCCTCCACCGCCGCGCACGAAGTCCTGGCCCCCGAGGGCCTGGATCACGTCGGCGCCGGGTGTGCCGACGATCCTGTCCGCCCGCGGAGTGCCCAGGATGGTCGGCTCCCGGCCCTGGCACAGGGCGTACTCGAACACCTGCCCTCGTGCCTGACCGGAGAGGAAGTCGACGCCCACGTTGTACCCGGCCACCCGGGCGACCGCGACCGCCGTCCCGTGGAACTGGCCTCCGGAGGCCCTGACGCGATAACGGCCGTTGGGCGCGGCGATGGCCCAGCTGCCGCCCGGCCCGCTGATGGTGGAGCCCACTCCGGCGGCTGACACCCTCACTCCGGCCAGGCCCTCGCCGTGGTCCATGATGCCGTCGCCGTCCCGGTCGGAGAACACCACCCCGGTCAGGTAATTGACCGGATCACCGCTGCGGTAGGCGGTGTGGATGGCCCAGTAGTAGCCGTTGGCGGCCGCGCCGATCTGGCGGTGGGTGACGAAGCCCTCCTGTCCGAGGAGGTGATCGAGGTGGACCGAGCGCAAGCGGAAGAGCAGGCTCCAGGGAAAGGCCGTGTTCCCGGAGGTCAGCGACTCGATGTAGTTGGCATGGTCCTCCCACCACACCGGGAGCGGGTAGCCGTAGTCCCGGGCTACCTCGTTCGGCCAGCGGCCGTCGGAGGAGACATGGGTGAAGGGAGCGCCGGCGGCGAGGTCCGCGGCCCGGAATGAGGCCGAGGCAGCGAGCGAACCGTCGATGGCCAGTGGGGGGCGGGGGAGGAGGCCGGTGCCGCTAAACCCCAGGGCGGCGGCGTAGGCGGCCGGGTCGCGGCGCGCAAGGTTGATCTCGTAAACCAGTTGCTGCTCCCGGTCCTGCCACGCGTCATCGGCGGCACCGGCCGTGGCCGGAACCAGCAGCGTCGCGGCGGTGGCCAAAACGGCGATCGTCCGGCGCAT
>CAYGYX010000005.1:2347-7817 GCA_964354255.1 uncultured Acidimicrobiia bacterium
GCCACCGAGGGGATAGGCTGAGGGAGCCGTTGACGGTCCGGCGGCACGGAGGCAGCCCATGACCCGAACCCTGTTCACCAACGCCCGCATCTTCGACGGCACCGGTTCGCCGGTGGCCGACGGCGACGTGGTGGTAGAGGACGGCCTGATCCGCGAGGTGGGCCGGGGCTTGGACGGCGACGAGGTAGTCGACCTCGTGGGACGGGGCCTGCTCCCCGGCCTGTTCGACTGCCACGTGCACGTGGCCTTCACCGACGTCGACCTCTGGCGCCACGTGCAGAAGCCGTTCTCGCTGGAGTTCTACGAGACGGCGCGCAACCTGCGAGCGACGCTGGAGGGGGGTATCACCACGGTGCGAGACGCCGGCGGCGCCGACCTGGGGACCAAGGCCGCTCTCGAGCAGGGCCTCATCGCCGGGCCTCGCATGCAGATCTCGCTGACCATGATCAGCCAGACCGGCGGCCACGCCGACGACTGGATGGCTTCGGGGCAGAGGGTGTCGCTGATGAGCGAGCATCCCGGTCGGCCGTCGGGCATCGTGGACGGTCCCGAGGAGATGCGTCGCAAGGTGCGGCAGCTGGTCCGGGGTGGCGCCGACGTCCTCAAGGTGGCCACCTCCGGCGGGGTGCTCTCACCCCGCGACGATCCCCGCCACGCCCACTTTGCCCCCGACGAACTGGAGGTGCTGGTGAGAGAGGCGGCCGCTGCCGGCCGCTGGGTGATGGCGCACGCCCAGGGGGTGGAGGGGATCAAGAACGCCATCCGGGCCGGCATCCGCAGCATCGAGCACGGCATCTACCTGGACGACCAGGCCATCGACCTCATGTTGCAGCGGGGCACCTACCTCGTGCCCACTCTGGTGGCCCCACTCGGGGTGCTGAAAGCGGCGGCGGCGGGAATGGCCATCGCCGAGGCGTCGCTGGCCAAGGCGCGCGAGGTCATCGACATCCACCGGGACTCCTTCCGTCGGGCGGTGGCGGCCGGGGTGAAGGTGGCGATGGGCACCGACAGCGGGGTGACTCCCCACGGACGCAACCTGGAGGAGCTGGCCCTCATGGGGCAGGGGGGGATGACCCCGGTTCAGGTGCTGGTGGCCACCACTCGGACCGCCGCCGAGCTCATGGGCGTGGAGCAGGACTCGGGCACCATCGAGGTGGGCAAGCGGGCCGACCTGGTGGTGGTCGACGGTGATCCGCTGGCTTTGGAGGAGATGGCCGATCGGGTCGTGGCCGTCTACCAGCAGGGCCGCCTCACCGCCGGTGGGCTGCCGGGCCGCGGCTAGGAGACCTGGAGCGCGGAGGCAGCAAGGGGCGAGACCTGCCCCTATGAGGTTTGGCGGTCGTGGACCGAGGCCTCGACCGACTGCACCCAAGCCAGCACGGCCCTCACCAACCCGAGGCCCGGGTCGGAGAGGGGCTCGCCTGTGTACTCGATCCGATTGCCGCGGAGTGACGACTCGGCGGCCAGGGCTCGCCCTTCATAGCCGACGGTCGCCCGCTGCCGCTCCTCGGCGAAGCCCTCGGCCAGGTCGGTGTATCCCCAAGCCTCCAGCATCTTGCGGCCGTCCTGGGGGCCGAGGGTGTGGGCCACCGCCAGCGCCTGTGAGGGACGGGGGGTCGATCGGTCGGCGGTGTAGGCGCGTATCGAGGAGGCGGAGACCCCTCCGGCGATCTCGGCGAGGCGGGCGGCGCTCCAGCCGTGGCGCCGCATGAAGAGGGCCAGCAAGGGCCCGGGGCTCTGATGCTGGTGCTCGGTACTCACTGGTCCTCCCGGTTGAGTCCTCGAGCCGCCATGATACACAGGCGTGAAAGCGCTTACCCGGTGCCTGCCATCGGGGGGCAGTGACAGCGCACGGCTCGCCATCTGTTGGCGCGATGCCGGGCGCAGCCTGCCCGGCGCTCGTCGCCCGAGTCGGCACTTGAGACTGCATTCGCCCCGTCCGCCACTAAGGTGGCGCCCGCCGGCGACCCTGGAGAACCGATCCGTGGACGAACATCTCAGCACCCGGCGCGCCCTGCGCCGGCCCGAGGGGACGACGACCGTCCTCGCCGCCACCTCCGACCCCCGCATCCGCACCGAGGTGCTGCACTTCCACACCACGGGCAGCCTCGAGTTCTGGGACCTCACCGACCTGGTCCGCCGCGTGGTGGCGACCTCCGGCGTGCGCCACGGCCAGGTGACGGTGCACACGCCGCACACCACCACCTCGCTGGTGGTGAACGAGGCGGAGAGCGGCTTCTTCAACGACTTCCGGCGCCTCATGCGCGAGACGGTGCCGGCAGAGCGCTACTACGAGCACGACGACCGTGAGCTGCGCACCGAGAACATCCAGGAGGACGAGCTGGTCAATGGGCACGCCCACTGCCGGCAGATGCTGGTGGGGGCCTCGTCGGTGACCCTGCCGGTAGTTGATGGAGAGGTGCTGCTCGGTACCTGGCAGCGGGTGATGTTCCTCGAGCTCGACCAGGCCCGCTTGCGGCGGGTGGCGATCCACTCCCAGGGGGCGTGAGGCCGCCCGGACTGCTGGACGGTGGGGTCCCAAGGCGAGCGGGCCGGCCACCGCCGACGTCGCCCCCCTTCTCAGCCTCTCCTTCCCAGCTCTCCCCAACGGTCGCCCGCGGCCAGGTCGATCACCGTCCAGGCCATGCCCAGCGCCCCGTCGCGCAAGGCGCGGTGCCCGTCGGCGGTCAGGGTGTGATCGGCGAACGCCTTCTGGTGGTTGGTCACCGGGGCGCAGTGCAGGTCGAGGTACGGGTGGATGGCGGGGACCACGTGGCTGACGTTTCCCATGTCGGTGGAGCCGGCGGTGGCCGGGTCGCGCTGCGCGCCCGGTACCAGGATGCGGCCCAGGGCACGGGCATTGGCATCGAACAACCGGGTGAGCAACGGGTCGCTGACCAGGTCCTCGTACAGGTGGCCAACGTGGCTCACCTCCAAAGTGCACCCGGTGGCCGCCGCCGCCGCCTGGAAGCAGTCCATGACCCGGCCCGTGAACACCGCGAGGCGGGCCTTGGTGGCGGAGCGCACGTACCACTCCGAGCGGGTGTAGTCGGGGATGATGTTGGGGGCCTCCCCGCCGTGGGTGATGATGCTGTGGGTCTTGTCGGTGGGGTAGATGTGCTGGCGCAGAGCGGAGACGTTGGTGTAGGCCAGCACGAAGGCGTCGAGGGCGTTGCGCCCTTCCCAGGGGGAGGCGGCGGCGTGGGCGGTCTTGCCGTGGAACTCCGCCACCAGGTGATCGACCGCCAGGTGCGGCGGGTCGAGGGTGTCCTCGTCGGCCGGATGCACCATCATCGCCGCCGCCGCGCCGGTGAAGGCGCCGGCTTGGATCAAGTCCACCTTGCCGCCGATCCTCTCCTCGGCGGGAGTGCCGAGGACGGTGACCCGGCAGCCCAGCTCCTCCACCAGGGGCGCCAGGGCGAGCCCGGCGCCGATGGCGGCGGTGGCGATGAGGTTGTGGCCGCAGGCGTGGCCCACCCCGGGCAGGGCGTCCAGTTCGGCGCAGATGATCACCTCGGGGCCGCGGCTGCCGACGCGGGCGGCGAAGGCGGTCTCCAGGCCGTAGGCCGGGTACTCCACTTCGAAGCCGCGGGCGGAGAGGAAGCCGGCCAGGTGGCGGGAGGTCTCTCGCTCTTCGAAGGCGATCTCCGGGTGGTCGTACATCCACCGGCTGAGGGTTTGTAGATCGGGTTCCACCGCGGTGTAGTGCTGCTCGGCGCGAGCCTTGGCGTCCATGTGCGTGCCTCCCTGGGCGAGTGGCGTCGGCGGCGACCGTAGCATTCCGGGAAGGAGGTAGGAGCGATGGGACATTGGCACGACGTGGCCGCGGAGCTGTCCGGCCCGAGCCGCTCGCTGCGGCAGGCGATACCCGACACCTGGGGAGGCCTGGCCCAACTGCACCGTGAGGCCATGAAGGAGGGGGTGCTCTCGGCGGCTCTGAAGGAGGTCATCGCCCTGGTCATCGCGGTGAAAGCGGAGTGCGACGGGTGCATCACCTACCACGCGCGCGGGGCGGCCATGAAGGGAGCCACGCCGGAGCAGGTGGCCGAGGCCCTGGGAGTGGCTGTGCTCATGATGGGCGGCCCCGGCACGACCTGGGCGCCGCGCGCCTGGGAGGCCTACCAGGAGTACCGCGAGGAGCAGGCGGCTAAGAGCTGAGGCACGATATGGCGACCTGGGGAGAGTTCGCGGCGAGCGCCCCGGCACTAGCGGCGGCCGGGCGGCGGCTGATTTACCAGTACGGACCCGGCATGGGTTACCTGGCCACCGTGCGGCCGGACGGGGGGCCGCGGCTGCACCCCGTTTGCCCGGCGGTCACCGGGGGAGGGCTCTGGGTCTTTGTGGTGCCGTCGCCCAAAGGCTCCGACCTGGAGCGCGACGGCCGTTACGCCCTGCACGCTTTCCTCCCCGAAGAGGTCGAAGAGGAGTTCTACGTGACGGGCCGGGCCCGCCGGATCGACGACCCGGTCACCCGGCAGGAGGCGGCGGCCGCCTACCATGCCCCGGTGCCCGACGACCACACGCTCTTCGCCCTGGACGTAGAGCGGGTGCTGCACGCCGCCTACCGCTTCCGGGGGGACTGGCCTCCCGCCTACACCCGGTGGCCGGAGCCGGGAGAGGCCTAGCCGATGCTCGCTTCCATCCCCTCCCCGTCGTTCAGCGTCTTGGAGATCGGGCCGCTGAACATCCACATCTACGGCATCCTGATGGGCATCGCAGTGGCCACCGCCTACGTGCTCGTCGTGGGGCGCTACCAGAAGTTCGGCGGGGAGAGGGCGGTGGCCGAGTCGGCCGGGTTCTGGGCCATCGTCATCGGCTTCGTAGGGGCCCGCCTGGCCTACGTGCTCCCCCGTCTTGGCGACTACACCAACGATTGGCTCGGGGTGTTCCGTATCTGGGAGGGAGGCATCGCCCTGTTCGGGGGCCTGACCTTCGGCACCGTCGCCGCCCTCTTCGTAGTGCATCGCCGCCGCGGCGACTTGCTCATGTTCACCGACGCGGCGGCGGTCGCCCTGCCCGCCGCCCAGGCCATCGGGCGGTGGGGCAACTACTTCAACCAGGAGCTGTTCGGGACGCCGACCTCCCTGCCCTGGGGCCTGGAGATCGACCCGGAGAACCGGCCGGCCCTCTACCCGGATGCCGAGACGTTCCACCCCACCTTCCTGTACGAGATGCTGTGGAACATCGGGCTGATCGTGTTGCTGCTCTGGCTGGAGCGGCACCGCAAGCTGCGCCGGGGCACGGCCATCGCCCTCTACATGATCCTGTACTCGGTGGCCCGGTTCCTGCTGGAGTTGATCCGCACCGATTCCCCTTACCGCTTCTGGGGCTTGAGCCGCAACGGCTGGTTCTCGCTGCTGGTGATCCTGGCGGGCCTGGGGCTGCTCTGGTGGATCTATCGGCGGCGCCCGGCCGTCGAGGAGGCAGCGGCTGCGGCGGAGATCGGCGAGGCCGGTGAGCCTGTCGAGGA
>CAYGYX010000005.1:7917-48055 GCA_964354255.1 uncultured Acidimicrobiia bacterium
TCGAGGAGGCAGCGGCTGCGGCGGAGATCGGCGAGGCCGGTGAGCCTGTCGAGGAAGAGGAGCCGGCCGCCGAGGCCGAGTCCGCCGCCGGCGCTGAGGCGGGGGCCGAGACGATCGTCGAGGGCTTCGACTCTGAGGTTGGCGAGACGGGCCCGTCGCCGGCCGGAGAGAGCTGAGCTGTCGTTCTGTTCTCGCCCGTAAGGACGGGCGCAGAGGGGGCAGTACCGCGCCTCCGCCGCGTCGGGACCTTGCCCTCCCTCGAGCCCCCTCCCGGCTACAAGCCGGGAGGGGGAATCAGTCCGCCCTTGGGAAGCAAGGCGGGCATGGTGCCGGTCTGCGCTTACCCCTTCGGCGGCTCCTCGTCCTTGGCGAACAGCTCGCGCACCGCCCCGATGCTGCCCAGGATTCCGCTCAACTCCATGGGGAGGAACACCTTGGTGGCCTTGCCGTCGGCGATGCGGGCCAGGGCGTCCAGGTAGCGGATGGCGATGAGGTCGGGGCTGGGATTGCCGATGTGGATGGCCCCGAAGACCCGCTCAATGGCCTGGCCCTCGCCCTCGGCGACGGTCAGCAGCCTGAACTTGTCGGCATCGGCTACCTCCCTGATGGCCTGGGCCTGGCCCTGGGCCTCCAGGATCCGGGACTCCTTGACGCCCTCGGCGCGCAGAATGGCGGCCCGCTTGTCGCCTTCCGCCTCGGTGACGATGGCCCGCCGGTCGCGCTCCGCCTTCATCTGGCGGTGCATGGCCTCGGTTACATCCGGCGGCGGGTCGATGCGCTGGATCTCCACCCGCACCACCTGGGTTCCCCAGACGTCGGTGGCCTCGTCGAGTACCTGGCGCAGCTGGGTGTTGATGGCCTCGCGCGAGGTGAGCGCCTCATCGAGGTCCATGTCGCCGACGATGTTCCTCAGGTTGGTCTGGGCCAGCTTCGTGGCCGCCAGGATGAAGTTGGCGACGTTGTAGCGCAGCTTCATCGGGTCGGTGGCCCGGTAGTAGACGACGGCGTCGACGGTGACCACCACGTTGTCCTCGGTGATCACTTCCTGCGGTGGAACGTCGACCACCTGTTCCCGCATGTCGACCCGGCGGATGCGCTCGATGAACGGCCAGATCCAGCGCAGCCCGGGATCGACGGTGCGGTCGTAACGGCCGAAGCGCTCAACCAGGCCCTTCTCGAACTGGCTGACGATCTTGAGGCCCGCCCCGATGATGATGAAGGCCCCGGCGATGACGACGATGAGGATTACCAGCAACTGGGTTTGGTCCATGTCTCCTCCTATCCAGCCTGCTCGGCTACTGATCCTCCGGCACCACCACCAGGCGGGTGCCCCGCATCTCCACTACCAGGGCCTCGGCCCCCGGCTCGAGCGGGTCGCCGTCGGTGGTCGCCCGCCAGCTCTCGGTGTCGAGGCGCACCCGGCCGGTCCCGGCCACCCGGTCGACGCGCTCCAGGACCAGCACCCGGCGGCCGACGAAGCGGTTCGCTCCGACCGGAACCGCCTTCTGGTCTCCCCGCCGCACCAGGCGCTGGATGATGATCAGAACCAGCACCGAGGTCACCAGGAACACCGCCAGCACGATGGCCGGTTCCACGTCGAGCCAGGCGAGCACGAAAGCCACCACCGCCCCCGCGGCGAAGGGCAGCATGAAAAAACCGGCGGTGAAGATCTCGCCTATGCCGAAGACCGCGGCCACCCCCAGCCAGATCCAGCGCCACCATTCGTTGTCCATATCTGGTCGCCTTCCGTCTGCCGACGGGGTAAGTATCGCAGGTGGGGGCGCCTGGCGAATGCTCGCTGCCCCCTCCCGCTGGCGCGAAAGCGGACGCCCTCCCCCTCCGCCCCCTCCCGCTGGCGCGGGAGGGGGTACCTCAGTCGGCGATGTCGACGTAGATCCGCGGCGGCCCGGTCATCGTGCCGACCGAGAATGGCTTCTCGCCGGTTAGGCCGATGGCCCACCACAGGTTCGCCTCGAAGTCCTCGATGATCAGCAACTGGACCACGCTGCCGTTGCCCACGTCGAGGCGCCGCGGGCCGTCGTAGGTCATCACCACCGTGGGGCCGCTGAGGTCGGCGGTGCCGGAAGGCTGCAAGCGGGTGACGAGGAAGGCAGCACCCTCCACCCAGCCTCCTTCCGGCTCGACCATGCCCTCTATCTCCCCCGGCACGTAGGCGAACTCCCAGTTCGGGAAGGATGGCTCCTGGAAGTCGAAGACGACGCGGGTGTAGCCGTCGTGGTCGCCGAAGCGGACGCCGGTGAGCAGACCGAAGTCACCGGCTCCCGACTTGGGGCTGGTGTCGCCCGCGAAGGGGACGGTGGTGGTCGTCGTCGTCGTGGCCATCGTGGTCGTGGTCGCGGCGGTGGTGGTCGTTACGGTGGTGGTGGCAGCCTCCGTGGTGGTGGCCGGGCCGGTCGTCTCCGTGGTCGAGGCGGCCGCGGGGGTGGTGTTGTCGTCGTTGCGAGCCACCAGGACGATGATGAGCACCGCCACCAGGGCTACCAGGAGGCCGCCGAGCACGGCCACGAGGATGCCGAAGCGGTCGGAACCGGGGCGGTCGGTCACCTGAGTCCTCCTCGAGGGGCTTGCCGGGCCGACGCTAGCGGCCGGCGCCTCAGGCGGCGTGCTCCAGGCGGAGCCCCTCCTCGCCCACTTCCACCAGCACCGTGTCCCCGTCGCCGAAGCGGCTTTCCAGCAGCGCCACGGCCAGGCGGTCGCCGATCTCGGTCTGGATGAGGCGCTTGAGCGGCCTGGCCCCGTAGGAGGGGTCGTAGCCGTGCTCGGCCAGCCACTTGCCGGCGGCCGGGGTGAGCTCGAGGCCGAGGCGCCGGCCGGCGAGGCGGCGCCGCAGATGCTCCACCTGGATGTCGACGATGCGGCGCAGGTCGGCCCGGGTGAGGCGGTGGAAGACGATCACCTCGTCGACCCGGTTGAGGAACTCGGGCCGGAAGTGGCGGTGCACCACCTCGAGCACCCGGGCGCGGGCCGTCTCCTCGGGCAGGCCGGGGTCGAGGAGTTCGGAGCCGAGGTTGGAGGTCATGATGAGGACCACATTGGTGAGGTCGACGGTGCGCCCGTGGCCGTCGGTGAGGCGCCCGTCGTCGAGCACCTGCAGCAGCACGTTGAAGACGTCCTGGTGGGCCTTCTCGATCTCGTCGAGGAGGACCACGGAGTAGGGGCGGCGGCGCACCGCCTCGGTCAGCTGGCCGCCCTCGTCGTAGCCGACGTAGCCGGGCGGGGCCCCGATGAGGCGGCTCACCGTGTGCTTCTCCATGTACTCGGACATGTCGAGGCGGACCATGGCCCGCTCGTCGTCGAAGAGGAACTCGGCGAGGGCGCGGGCCAGCTCGGTCTTCCCCACCCCGGTGGGGCCGAGGAAGATGAACGAGCCGATTGGCCGGTGCGGGTCGGAGAGCCCGGCTCGGGAGCGGCGCACGGCGTCGGCCACCGCCGACACCGCGTCGTCCTGGCCCACCACCCGGCGGTGCAGGTGCTCCTCGAGGCGGATGAGCTTGTCGACCTCGCCCTCCATCAGCCGGGTGACCGGCACCCCGGTCCAGCGGCTCACCACCTCGGCGATGTCCTCCTCGTCCACTTCCTCCTTGAGCATGCGCAGGGTGGCCTGCAGCTGCTGGAGGGCGTGCTGGGCCTCGGCCAGGCGGGTTTGCAGCCCGGGAAGGGTGCCGTAGCGGAACTCGGCGGCCCGTTGCAGGTCGCCGTCCCGCTCCGCCCGCTCGGCGGCGGCCCGGGCCTGCTCGATCTCCTCCTTGACGGCGCGGATGGCGGCGATGGCCTCCTTCTCCTCGCCCCAGTGGGCGCGGAGGCACTCCACCTCGCCGGCCACCTCGCGCAACTCGGCCTCCAGGGCGCTGAGCCGTTCCTTACTGGCGGCATCGGTCTCCTTGCGGAGAGCGGCCCGTTCGATCTCCAGTTGACGGCGCCTGCGCTCCAGTTCGTCGATCTCTTCGGGCATGGAGTCGATCTCGATGCGCAGGCGGCTGGCCGCCTCGTCGATGAGGTCGATGGCCTTGTCGGGGAGGTGGCGCCCGGTGATGTAGCGGTCGGAGAGCATCGCCGCCGCCAGCAGGGCGGAATCGGTGATGCGCACCCCGTGGTGCACCTCGTAGCGCTCCTTGAGGCCGCGCAGGATGCCGACCGTGTCCTCCACCGACGGGGCCTCGACCAGCACCGGCTGGAAGCGGCGCTCCAGGGCGGCGTCCTTCTCGACGTGGCGGCGGTACTCGTCCAGGGTGGTGGCGCCGATCATCCGCAGCTCGCCGCGGGCCAGCATCGGCTTGAGCATGTTGGAGGCGTCCAGGGCCCCCTCGGCCGCGCCGGCCCCGACGATCGTGTGCAGCTCGTCGACGAAGGTGATGACCTGGCCCTGGGCGGCCTTGATCTCGTTGAGGGTCGCCTTCAGCCGCTCCTCGAACTCGCCCCGGTACTTGGCCCCGGCCACCATGGCGGAGAAGTCGAGGGCCACGATGCGCTTGCTCTTGAGGCCCTCGGGCACGTCCCCGGCGACGATGCGCCCGGCGAGGCCCTCGACGATGGCCGTCTTGCCCACTCCCGGCTCGCCGATGAGCACCGGGTTGTTCTTGGTACGGCGGGAGAGCACCTGGATGACCCGGCGGATCTCCTCGTCGCGGCCGATGACCGGGTCCAGCTTGCCGCGCCGGGCTTCTTCCACCAGGTCGCGCCCGTACTGCTCGAGGGCGTGGAAGGTGGGCTCCGGGTCCTGGGAGGTGACCCGGGCGGCTCCCCGTACCTCGGCCAGGGTTTGCAGCATGGCCTCGCGGGTGGCGCCGGCGGCGCGTAGCGCCTCCCCGGCGGGGCCGGGGGCGGCGGCCAGGGTGAGCAGGAGGTGCTCCACCGAGGTGTAGTCGTCCTTCATGGCGGCACGTTCGCCGTCGGCCGCCTCCAGGACCCGGATGAGGTCGGGGGAGAAGCCGGTCTTGGCATCGCCGAAGACGCGGGGAACGCTCCCCAAGGCCTCGTCCAGTCGGCGGCGCAGGGCGGCCGGGTCCACGCCGACCCTGGAGAGCAGCGGGTACACGAGGCCCTCGCCCTGGCCGAGCAGGGCGAGGAGCAGGTGCTCGGGGGCGACGGCCTGGTGGTGGCGGCGCTGGGCCTCGCCGGCCGCGCCGGCGACGGCCTCTTGCGCCTTGTGGGTGAAGGTGTTCAGGTCCATTTGGGCTCCGCTCTCGCCAAACCCGGATTGAGTCGCTCTATTCCGAAAATCTAAGTGCTATCTTATCAACCCCTGGGCTCTGTCGGCAAGCGCCGACCCCAGGTGTCTCCCCGGGCCGTGCCCTACGATGAGCCGGAGGAGCACAGCGAGAGCAGCACGGCCCTCTGTCGACCCGAACGGCCCGGGGAGGAGACCGTGGTTCGGGCCGTGGTGGCGGACGCGTTCGTGGATGAACTCGCGGTGGCGGACCTGGTCGACGCGCTGCGCTCCTCGCCCGACTGGATCGACGGGTTGTCGTTCGTCGCCGAGTTGGACGGGCGCGTGGTGGCCCACATCCTCTTCAGCCGGGCCCTGCTCGACGCGCCGCCCCGCCTGGTCGAGGTGCTCCAGCTGGGGGCCGGTGGGCGTGGCGGGCGCCTATCAGGGCAGGGGGATAGGGTCTGCCCTCGTCCGCTACGGCCTGGAGCAGGTCCGCCGGCGGTCCGAGCCGCTCGTCTTCCTGGAGGGTGATCCCGCTTACTACAGCCGGTTCGGCTTCGAGGAGGGCCGCCGGCACGGCTTCCGGCGGCCGTCGCTGCGGATCACGGAGGAGGGCTTCCAGGTGGTCAAGCTGCCGTCCTACGAGCCGTGGATGACCGGCACCCTGGTGTACTCGCGCGTCTTCTGGGACCTCGACTGCGTGGGATTGCGCGACCCGCAATAGGCCGGGACCGCCGACGAGCCGCCGGCTTCAGTCCGCCGGCACCGTCCGTTCCGCTGCCCAGGCGCGGAGAGCGGTGATCTCCTCGGCGCGGGAGACCGACAGGGGCACGACCGAAGCAGCCTCCGCCAGCAGGTCCCCGGTGGTGAGGTCCGCCGAGGCGGCGAAGGCCCGGTACAGGGCGCCGACCACTACCGCCTCGATCTCCGCACCCGAGAAGTCCTCGGTGACCGCGGCCAGCCGCTCAAGGTCGAAGTGGGCGGGGTCGTGCCTGCGGGCCGACAGCTGGGCCTCGAAGATGGCGCGGCGGGCGGCGGGCCCGGGCAGGTCCACGAAGAACACCTCGTCGAAGCGGCCCTTGCGGAGGAACTCCGGAGGCAGGGCCGAGACGTCGTTGGCGGTGGCCACCAGGAACACCCCGTCGGGACGGTCCTGCATCCAGCGCAGGAAGGTGCCGAGCAGGCGCTCGGAGACCCCGCCGTCGGCGTCGCCCCCGGTGGCGAAGCCCTTTTCGATCTCGTCGATCCAGAGCACGGCCGGGGCCATGGCCTCGGCCGTGCGCAGGGCCGCCTCGAGGCGCTGCTCGGACTCACCGATGTACTTGCGGTAGATGCGGGCCGGGTCGAGCAGCAGGAGGGGGCGGCCCCAGGTGGCGGCCAGCGTCTTGGCCACCAGCGACTTGCCGCACCCGGGTACCCCCGTGAGCAGGATTCCCCGGGGCGGGTCGAGGCCCATCGCCCTGGCCCGCTCCGAGCCGATTGCCTTCCCGCGGGCGGCGAGCCAGCGCTTCAGGCCGGCGAGGCCTGCCACCCGATCGAGGGTCCCCGGGGTCGCCACCAACTCGAGCACGCCGTCGGAGTCGAGGAACTCCATCTTGGCGGCGCGCACCCGGGGCAGATCCTGCTCCGAGAGGCCGCCGCTGCGCAGCACCGTCTGTTGGAGGAGGTGCTGGGCGTCGGCCAGGGTGAGGCCGCGCAGCGCCTCGGCCAACCCTCTCTCCATCTCCGGATCCCCTCCCCCGGCCGCCCCCCGGCCGGCGAGGTGGGTCATGGTGCCTCGCACCAGTTCGAGCAGTTCCTCGTCCGACGGCGGGCGGAGTGACCAGGGGAGGGCCATTCCCTTGAGCTCGGGCGGAACCGTCAGGTCCGGGCCGGCCAGCACGATGGTCTGGCCGGGCTCGGCGCTGCCGGCGGCGTCCTTGACGGCGCGCAGCGCGACCGGATCCGAGAAGAGGACCTGGGCATCGCAGAACACGAAGACCCCCGGGGTGCTGAGGTCGGCCACGAAGGCCAGCGCCGCCCGCGGATCGGCGGTGCGGTACTGCGGCGCCATCCCGTCGCGCGCCAGTCCCCGGGCCGCCGTCCACGTCCACACCGGCAGGTCGGCTTCGTCGGCCACCCGGCGAACGAGGGTGAGCAGGCGCTCCTCGTCAACCGCCTCGACCACGAGGAGGGGGTGGCGCGAACGGAACAGGACCCGCAGGTCGGCGGTGGAATCCACGGCGCCAGTCATCGGCGGGTGGGCCCAGCAGGATGAGCAAATCGGCCCGGCAAGGGGCAAGGCCGCGTTTCTATAGTCCGGGCATCCCACGTCGAGATGGAGGGGATGCGGTGAAGATCATGAGGGAGTTCAAGGACTTCGTCGCCCGCGGCAATCTCATCGAGATTGCCGTCGGCCTGGTTATTGCCCTGGCGTTCTCGGCCGTCATCAACGCCCTGGTGAATAGCCTGCTCATGCCGCTGATCGCCGCCATCGTCGGGAAGCCGACGTTCGACGATCTGACCTTCACCCTCAACGACGCGGTGATTCCGTACGGGACGTTGATCACTGCCATCGTGACCTTCCTGCTGATCGCGGCCGCGGTGTTCTTCTTTGTCGTCAAGCCGTACAACATGTGGCGGGCCCGCCAGGCCAAGGAAGAGGAGGCGGCTCCGCCGGCGCCGGCGGAGGAGATCGTCCTCCTGCGGGAGATCCGCGACCGGCTCGGGGCTCGCTGAGGGGGGATGGGTAGGGCGGCGGCCGCGGGGGAGGCGATTAGGGCCCGAACAGGTCGTCCAGATGAGGCCGCAGCAGGTCGGGCAGGGGGCGGGCGACGCGGCCCTGCGCGGGCCGGGGGACGGTGCCCGAGCGGTGGCGCTGCTCCGATTCGCCGAGCAGGCGGCGGAGGCGGGCCACCTGCTTCTGCAGGCGATCGATCTCCTCCCGCATCTCCAGGACGCGCTTGACCCCCTCGAGGTTGATCCCGTCGGCGGTGAGTTCCTGGATGAGGCCGAGGCGCTCCAGGTCGGCGGCCGAATAGCGCCGGGTCCCCCCCGGGGTGCGGTAGGGGTTGAGCAGGCCGCGGCGCTCGTAGATGCGCAGCGTCTGAGGATGGACGCCGGCCAGGTCGGCGGCCACCGAGATGATGTAGACGGCGTCGCGGCGTTCCTCGGCCATGGGTCACACCCCCAGGTGGGCTCGTGGGTTGTGCCCCGCCTCCGCCCGGCGCAACTGCTCCAGGAGAGAGCGGGCTTCTGGTGAGAGATCCTCGGGCACGGCCACCTCGACGGTGACCAACAGGTCGCCGGTGCCCTTGGCGGTGGCCACTCCCTTGCCCTTCACCCGGAAGGTGCGCCCCGAGGAGGTGCCCGGTGGCACCCGCAGGGTGACCTTGCCCTCGAGGGTGGGCGCGCCGATGTCGGCGCCCAGGGCGGCTTCGGTGAAGGAGACGGGCAGCCGGACCTTCAGGTCCCGTCCGGAGCGGGTGAACAGCGGGTGAGAGCCGGCGTGCACCCTCACGTACAGGTCACCAGCGGGGCCCCCCTGCAAGCCGGGCTGCCCCTGGCCGCGCAGGCGGATGCGGGCGCCGTCGTTGACGCCGGCGGGGATCTTCACCGTCACCTGCCGTCGGCCTTCGGCAGCTTGCACGGTGAGGGTGCGAGTGGCGCCCTGCACCGCCTCGTGGAACGAGAGGGTCACCTCCGCCTCTACGTCGCCGCCTCGCCGGGAGCGCGATTGGGCGCGCCGGCCGCCGGCTCCGAAAAGGTCGCCGAGGCCGCCGAACAGCCCCCCACCGAAGAGGTCGCCGAGGTCGCCCAGGTCGTCGATGCGCACGTACTGGGCCCCGCCGCCGGGATCGCCGACGAAGGTGCCCCGGGCGAACATCTCCCGGGCCTGATCGTATTGGCTGCGCTGCTCGGGGTCGGAGAGGACGGCGTTTGCCTCGGAGACCTCCTTGAAGCGGGCCTCGGCGGCGGCGTCACCCGGGTTGTTGTCCGGGTGGTGCTTCTTGGCCAGCCGGCGGTAGGCGGCGGTGATCTCCTTCTCGGAGGCACTCCGATCGACGCCAAGGATCTCGTAGTAATCCCTCTCCAACCACTCGCGGCGCACCGCTCACTCACCATCCTCCCCGGTTGCGGCGGGGCGGGATTCCACCACCACCATGGCCGGCCGCAGCAGCCGCCCCTTCAGGGTGTACCCGCGCCGCAGCTCCTGCGCCACCACCAGGGGCCCGTCGCCGCCGCCGGCCACCGCCGTCGCCTCGTGGACCGCCGGGTCGAAGTCCTCTCCCACCCCGGGGACGATCTCCAGGCCTTCTCCGGCGAGGATGTCCATCAACTGGTGGAAGGTGCCGCGGACCCCAGCCAGGAGCTGTTCCTCGCCCGGCGTCTGCGCCTGATGGGCGAAGGCCTGGTCGAAGGAGTCGAGCACGGGGAGCAGGGCCTGCACCACGCGCTGCGATGAGCGGGCGACCATCTCCTCCCGCTCCCGGGCGGCCCGCTTGCGGAAGTTCTCGAACTCGGCCGCCACCCGCTGCAGGTCGTCTAGGTAGGAGTCGGCGGAGGCCTGGGCGGTGGCCAGGGCATCCGTCAGGACCTCGATAGCCGCGGCGTCGTCCTCGGGGAGGTCGAGGCCCAGTTCAGCAGCCGCCGGCCGGGCTACTTCCAGGCCGGCGGCCTTCTCGAGGTCGGCCTCCGGCCCGTCGGCGGGCTCGGGGTTGGTGCGGCCGGTCATGAGTCCTGTTCCCCCTCATCCACGATCTCGGCCTCGACCACGTCGTCGCCGCCCTTGGCGGTGGCCCCGCCGCCCGCCGCCTGGGTCTGGGAGGACTCGTAGACCTTCTGGCCGAGCACCTGGGAGGCGGCGAGCAGCGCGTCGGTAGCGCTGCGGATGCGCTCGGGGGCGGCGTCGGCATCCTTGAGGGCATTGCGCAGTTCGTCCAGCTTCGCCTGGATGGGGGAGCGCTCCGCCTCGCTGAGCCGGTCGCCGTACTCCTTGAGCATCTTCTCGGTTTGGTAGGCGATGTGGTCACCCTGGTTGCGGGCGTCGGCCGTCTCCCGGCGCTGCCGGTCCTCGTTGGCGTGGGCCTCGGCGTCGTGGACCATGCGGTCGATGTCGTCCCGGGGCAGGGCGGTCCCCCCGGTGATGGTGATCTGCTGTTGGCGGCCGGTCCCCAGGTCCTTGGCCGACACCGAGACGATGCCGTTGGCGTCGATGTCGAAGGTGACTTCGATCTGCGGCACCCCGCGGGGGGCGGGCGGGATCCCGGTGAGGTTGAAGCGGCCCAGCGACTTGTTGTCGCCGGCCATCTGCCGCTCGCCCTGCAGGACGTGCACCTCCACCTCCGGCTGGACGTCGGCGGCGGTGGTGAAGATCTCCGAACGGCGGGTGGGAATGGTGGTGTTGCGCTCGATCATCCGGGTGAACACCCCGCCCAGGGTCTCGATGCCCAGGGTGAGCGGGGTCACGTCGAGGAGCAGGATGTCCTTGACCTGGCCCTTGAGCACTCCGGCCTGGAGGGCGGCGCCGGCGGCCACCACCTCGTCCGGGTTGACCCCTTTGTGGGGCTCCTTGCCGGTGAGGCTGCGCACCAGTTCCTGGATGGCGGGCATGCGGGTGGAGCCGCCGACCAGGATGATGTGGTCGATGTCGGACACCTTGATGCCGGCGTCCTTGACGGCCTGCTGGAACGGGCCCCTGGTCTTCTCGACCAGGTCCTCGGTCATCTTGTGGAGCTCGGAGCGGGTCAGGGTCTTCAACAGGTGCAGCGGCCCCTCCGGGGTGGCGGTGATGAAGGGCAGGTTGATCTCGGTCTCGGCCACCTGCGACAACTCGATCTTCGCCTTCTCGGCGGCCTCCTTGAGGCGCTGCAGGGCCATGCGGTCCTTGGAGAGGTCGACCCCGTGGTCGTTGCGCAACTCCTTCACCAGCCAATCGATGATCCGCTGGTCCCAGTCGTCGCCGCCCAGCCGGGTGTTGCCGCTGGTCGAGCGGACCTCGAAGACGCCTTCGCCGATCTCCAGGATGGAGACGTCGAAGGTCCCGCCACCCAGGTCGTAGACGAGGATGGTCTGGTCGTGCCCCTCCTTGTCCAGCCCGTAGGCCAGGGCGGCGGCGGTGGGCTCGTTGATGATGCGCAGCACTTCCAGGCCGGCGATCTGGCCGGCTTCCTTGGTGGCCTGGCGCTGGGCGTCGCCGAAGTAGGCGGGCACGGTGATGACCGCCTGGGTGACCGGCGTGCCCAGGTACGACTCGGCATCCCGCTTGAGCTTCATCAGGATGCGGGCGCTGATCTCCTGGGCGGTGTAGTGCTTGGCGTCGATCTCGATGGACCAGTCGGTGCCCATGTCCCGCTTCACGGAACGCACGGTGCGGTCCGGATTGGTGATGGCCTGACGCTTGGCCACCTCACCCACCAGCACCTCGCCGCTCTTGGAGAAGGCGACCACGGAGGGGGTGGTCCGGTGGCCTTCGGCGTTGGCGATGATGGTGGGCTCGCCGCCCTCGAAGACGGCTACCACGCTGTTGGTGGTGCCCAGATCGATGCCTACTGCTCGCGACATAGCGTTCCCCGTTTCCCGAGTTCTTAGTTGCTACGCAGTCTATAACTTGAGTGCCATCGTATCAATTCCCGACGAGTCCTGCCGCCCCCGCCGCCCAGGCGCCGGGGGAGGCGCGAGAGCCCGCAGGGCTTGAGCGGAGAGGGCTTCCGCATGGGTGGGGCGGGCCCGCCTCTGCAAGGCGGGCCCGCGACGAGACATGGCGCGGCGGCGGACCCGAGGGAAGCGGGTTCTGTCCCCTCTCCCGCCGGCAGGTGGGGGAGGGTTAGGGAGGGGGCCTCAGAGGGTGATGCGCCTGGCCTCCGCTTGTTCGCCCAGTAGCAGGCCGACCTGTTCGACCAGGCGCTCCGGGTCACCGGTCGTCAGGTAAGTGGTGGTGCCGGCTCCCGCCTCGGTGCCGGCCTCGGCGGCCACCCGGGCGACCTGGCGGGCCACCGCCCCGGCCGGGTCGACGATGGTTACCCGGGGGCCCACCCGAGCGGCCAGGGCGCCCTGGAGAAAGGAGTAGTGGGTGCACCCGAGCACCAGCACGTCGGCGCCCTCCTCGATCAGGGGGAGGGCGAAGTCGGCGATCAGGTCGACGGTGGCCGGGTCGTCAGGCGCCTCCTCCACCCGGGCGGCCACGCCCGGGCAAGCGCGGGTGAGCACCTCGACACCGTCGCCGTAACGGGCCACCAGGTCGGCGAACAGCTCGCCCTGGAAGGTGGCCTGGGTGGCCAGCACCCCGATGATGCCGGTGGAGGTGAGGGTGGCGGCCGGCTTGACGGCCGGTTCCATGCCCACGAAGGCCGACTCCGGCCAGCGGGCGCGCAGGTGGTGCAGGGCGGCAGCCGAGGCGGTGTTGCAGGCGACCACCACCGGCAGCGCTCCGAGGAAGATCAAGTAGCTGGCTATCCCCTGGGCAAAGGAGCGGACCTCTTCCAGGGAGCGCTCTCCATAGGGGGCGCGGGCCTGGTCGGCCAGGTAGACCAGGTCGGCGCCGGGCAGCAGGCGGCGGATCTCCCGTAGCACGGCGAGCCCGCCCACCCCGGAGTCGAAGATGCCGATCAAGGGGCGGCCTCGGCGGGGTGGAAGGCGGGCTGCGGCGGCGGGGCAAGCCGGTTCGGCACGGGAGCAGAGGCTACCGGCGTTGCCGGGGCTAGCGGTCGCGCCCGGGTCGGCGGAATACGCCCCGGGGTGAGCCTTCGGCTCTCGTCCGGAGGAAGCTGCCGCGTTGCGGTGTGATCTACCCGCCTTGGCCGTGGGCGGCGGTGATCTCCCCGAAGAAGCGCCTGGAGATCCGCAGGTCCTCCCCCAGGTTGGCGGCCCGGTACCAGCGGCCGGAGGCGGGGTCAATGCGAGTGGAGCGAGGCAAGGCGCGAGCTACCGACCTGGGCTTGGCCTAGTTCATCCTGCCGGCGTCGAGCACCAGGATGCGGCGGTACTGGTTGCCGAAAACGAAGGGGAACCACCCGGCCAGGTCGAGCCACTGGCTGGAGGTCTGGGTGGGGGAGGCGGCTTGCACCTGCGCGCCCTGGTCCAGGAACGGCCGGGCGGCCTCGGCGATCTGGTCACCAAGTGGCATCACTGCTCCTTGCTCGGTGGCAGGCTCATGCTGCGGACCGGGGATCCAGCCTGCGGCCTTGGCCAGCCTGGGGTTCAAGCACGGCCCTTGGCTAGGGTGCTCTCGTGCGCAGGCTCTGGGTGCCGGTGTTGTTCGCCGTGCTGGCGGTCATGGTGCCGGCTACCCCGGCGGCCGACGCGGGCGACGGCCCCCTGTTCAGCCCGGCCGCCGCGCCGGTCGGCCGGGCTGCCGACGTTCACGCACGGCGGGAGCGGTTCGTCACGGTCGAGCCGGGCGTCCTGCTGGCCGCCGCCCCGGACGGCAGCGCCGCTGGGGCCGTTGCCTTCAACCTGTTCGACGACACCATCCTCACCGGCCTCCGGGTGGACCTCCAGGTCCGGGGGCCGGGCGACTTCACCTGGGTGGGCCGGGTGGGGACAAGCGGCACGGCGGTGGTGACCGTACGCGACGGCGCCATGGTGGGGCGCATCGCCGACCCGGAGCAGGGTACGTTCGCCATCAAGCCAGCGGAAGGGGGTGTGCACGCCGTGGCCGAAGTCGACCCCGCCTCCTATCCGGTGGAGGTCGACATCGCGGCCGGGTTGGGGCAGGCGGGCGAAGGCGGCGGGACCGCCCGCGACGCCGCCACCGGGGCCACCATCGTCACCGTGCTGGTGGTCTACACCGCCAGCACGGCGGCCGGCATGGGAGGGACGGCGGCCATCGAGGCCCTGGCGGCCAATGTGGTGGCGGAGACCAACCTGGCCTATCAGGACAGCGGGGTGATCCACCGCCTGGAGCTGGTGGGCACCCGGGGGGTCTCCTACCAGGAGTCCGACCAGTCGAACACCAACCTTCACCGACTCACCGGGGGCGACGACGATTACCTGGACGAGGTGCACCGGTGGCGGGACGAGGCCGCCGCCGACCTGGTGGTGCTGATCGTCTCTCCCATGAGCGACTTCTGCGGCAGCGCGTGGATCATGGTCGAAGCCGATCCCTCATTCGCTGACCAGGCCTTCGCCGTGGTGTCCTGGGACTGCGCCCGGGACAACCTCTCCTTCGCCCACGAGACGGGCCACCTGTTCGGGGCCAACCACGAGCCCCAGGAGGCAGGCCAGGCGATCTACCGCTACGCCCATGCCTACGTGGACTGCGTGAACGGTTTCCGCACCATCATGGCTTACGGCAGCGAGTGCCCGGTGCGGCCGCCGCGGGTGGCGCAGTTCTCGAGCCCCGACCACCCTCACGCCGGCTTCCCCGCCGGGGACGACTTGCACGACAACGCCCGCACGCTGAACGAGACCGCCCCGGTGGTGGCTCTCTTCCGCAGCCCGGCGGCGCTCTGCGCTGGGAGGCCCGCCACTATCGAGGGGACCGACGGGCCCGATGAGCTGACCGGCACGCCGGGGCCCGATGTCATCCATGCCCTTGGTGGTGATGATGTCGTCTACGGCCGGGGAGGCGACGACGTCATCTGCGGCGGTGCCGGGAACGACACGATCTTCCCCGGCGGCGGGGTCGATGAGGTGTACGGCGAGTGGGGAAGTGACCGGTTCGAGGCCGGGCCCGGGGTGAACGGCACCGTCGATGGGGGGCCGGGGCAAGATCTGGTGGACTTCGCGGATGTGACGGCCGCCCCGGTGCTCGGCGACCTCGCCACCGGGCAGTTCACCACCGGGCCCACTGCCTGCACGGTACGGCGGGTGGAGAGAGTGGTCGGTTCGGCCCTCGACGACGACATCCGGGGTGACGACCGGCGCAACGCGATCTGGGGCGGGCCGGGGAACGACTCGCTGGCCGGCGGCGGCGGCGCCGACCTGCTGCAGGGCGGCCCGGGTGACGACATCGTCCTGGGGGGAGCCGGCAACGACCTGCTCCGGGGTGGCCCGGGAGACGATGCAGTGTACGGGCAGGGGCAGTCCGACCGGGTCTACGGCGACGGGGGGGCCGACGACCTGCGCGGGGGCGCGGGCGACGACCTCCTTCACGGCGACAACCGGGATGTGGGACTGGTCGGCGGCGACGGGGAAGACCTCTGCAGCCTGGGCGGCGAAGCTCCCTCCGCCTGCTGAACGGGCCTCTCACCTTGGCCGGCCGAGCCCTCTAACCTCGCCTCGTGCTCTCCTGGCCCTTTCCACCACCCGTCACGCCCATGGAGGCCCGGGTGGCGGACTCACTGCCCGGTGAGGGCGACTGGGCCTTCGAGCCCAAGTGGGACGGCTTCCGGGCGCTCGCCTGGAGTGGCGAGGTGCGGCTCGACAGCCGCAACCAGCGCCCCCTGCTCCGCTACTTCCCCGAACTGGCGGGCCCGCTGCAGGCGCTCCCGGCGGGGACCGTGGTGGACGGCGAGGTCGTGGTGGTGCGCGCCGACAGGCTTGACTTCGATGCTCTCCAGAACCGGCTCCACCCGGCGGCGAGCCGGGCCGCCCGTCTGGCCCGGGAGACCCCGGCGACCCTGGTGGCCTTCGACCTGCTCGCCGTCGGCGGTGAGGACCTACGGGCCGCTCCCTTCCAGGAGCGGCGGGAGCGGCTGGAGAGGCTGGCCGCCGGGCTCCCCCCGCCCTGGACCCTGACTCCGTCCACCACCGAGCAAGCGGTGGCCCGCCGCTGGTTCGACGAGTTCGAGGCGGCCGGCTGCGACGGCATCGTGGCCAAGCGGCGGCGGGGCCCCTACCTCGAGGGCAAACGGGACATGGTCAAGGTGAAACACCGCCGCACCGTCGACTGCGTGGTGGGCGGCTATCGGGTGTCGGAAGAGGGAGGGGGCATTGGCTCCATCCTGCTCGGCCTCTACGACGGGCAAGGGAGGCTGCACTTCCTCGGCCACTGCTCCGGGTTTCGCGAGCGCGATCGGGCCGCTCTGCTCGCCCAGTTCGCGCCGATCCGCTCCGCGGATTCGTTCGGCGCGGAGGGCGAGGTGCGTCGCCCGGGAGCGGAGAGCCGCTGGTCGGCGGGGAAGGACCTCTCCTGGGTACCGGTGGAGCCGGGGGTGGTGGTGGAGGTGTCCTACGACCAGCTGACCGGGGGCCGGTTCCGCCATGCCACCCGTTTCGAGCGGTGGCGCCCCGACAAGGACGCCTCGGCCTGCACCCTGGACCAGTTGGCGCGGCCGGCCGGTTCGGGCTTCGTGGCGATGGTGGGTACCTGAGGGGAACCTGGGCGCCGGGGCGGGGCGTCCAAGGGTCAGCTCTAGAAGAGGTGTCACGTTGCGCGTCCGAACCGTCGCCGTCGTGGTCGTCGCCCTGGCTCTTCTCGCCGTGGCCTGTGGGGACGGAGCCGCCTCCTCGGGAGCGCTGATCGCTTCCGACCTGGAGCGGCGCGCCCCCGAGGCGCCCGCCGGCGACGTGGCGGCAGTGGCCGCCGGCAACAACGCGTTCGCGGCCGCCGTCTACGCCCTGCTGGCCGCGGAGGAGCAGGGCAACCTGGTCTACTCGCCGGCCAGCCTCCGCCTCGCCCTGGCCATGACCTACGCCGGGGCCAGGGGCGAGACCGCTACCCAGATGGCCGACGTGCTCCGCTTCGACCTCAGCGATGAGGCCCTGCACGCCGCCTTCAACGCCCTCGACCAGGAACTGGCCTCCCGCAACCAGGAGTTCCCGGCCACCGGCGACGGGGTGGAGCGGAAGGTGCAGCTGTCCATCGCCAACTCGCTGTGGGGCCAGGATGGCTTCACCTTCGTCCCCGCCTTCCTCGACACTCTGGCCGAGAACTACGGGGCGGGGATGCGAGTGGTGGACTTCGTCGAAGCCACCGAGGCGGCCCGGCAGGCCATCAACGACTGGGTGGCCGGGGAGACCAACGACCGCATCACCGACCTCATCCCCGAGGGCGTCCTCAGCGAGGCGACCCGGCTGGTGCTGACCAACGCGGTGTACCTGGACGCCACCTGGTCGTGGCTGTTCAACAAAGATGACACCTTCGAGGCGCCCTTCTTCCTGCTCGACGGGTCCGAGATCTCCGTGGACACCATGCACCAGGATCGCTCCTTCCTCTACGCCGCCGGCGAAGGCTGGCAGGCGGTGGAACTGCCCTACGTGGGCGGGGAGCTGGCCATGCTCTTCCTGGTCCCCGACTCCGGGCGTTTCGCCGAGGTCGAGGGGCTGGTGGGCGCCGGCCTGCTCGACGAGGTGGTCGCCGGCCTGGAGAGCACCCAGGTGGACCTGGGCCTGCCGAAGTACGAGTTCCGCTCCAAGTCCTCGGTCGCCGACTTGCTGGCGGCCATGGGCATGCCGGCGGCATTCGACCCCGCTGTGGCCGACTTCTCCGGCATGACCACCGAGGACCGGCTATTCATCTCCGACGTCATCCACGAGGCCTTCATCAAGGTGGATGAGGAGGGGACCGAGGCTGCCGCCGCCACCGCGGCGGTCATGGACCTGACCTCCGCTCCGTCCGAGATGGTGGACCTGCAGATCGACCGTCCCTTCCTGTTCTCGCTGTACGACCGCGAGACCGGGGAGATCCTGTTCATGGGCCGGGTGCTGAACCCGGCGGAGTGAGGTGACAGACTCAACATGGTGGCCGGCCCAAGCGGGCCGCCCACCCGATGACCCGGGAAGGTGAATCGATGCGCAAGGTGCTGCTGGTGAGCCTGGCGGCCGCCCTGCTTGCCGTCGCGTGCGGCGGCGGGGCCGTTTCCGACGACGGCGCGGCCACCACCGCCGGCGAGGCGACGTCGCCTGCCGCGCGGCCGGGGGCGTTGCTGGCCTCCGACGTTGCCCGGAGTGCGGCCGAGGCCCCCGTCGGCGACTTGGCCGCGGTGGCCGGGGAGGATCCCGCCTTCGGGGCGGCACTGCTGGCGGCGCTGGGGGCGGGGAGCGACGCCAACCTGGCGGTCTCCCCGCTGAGCATCCGCCTCGCCCTGGCGATGACCTATGCCGGCGCCCGCGAGGAGACCGCTGCCCAGATGGCCGAGGTGCTGGGCTACGACCTGGCGGGCGATCGCCTGCACGCCGCCTTCAACGCCCTCGACCTGGCCGTGGAGGATCGCACCGGTACCTTCCCCGGCGAAGGGGGAGAGGACCGCTCCATCGAGGTCTCCATCTCCAACGCCCTCTGGGGGCAGGCCGGGTTCCCTGTTGAGCAGGCCTTCCTCGACACGCTGGCCCTGCACTATGGGGCGGGGATGCGCCTGGTCGACTTCGCCGCCGCGGCCGAGGCAGCCCGGGGGACCATCAACGCCTGGGTGGCCGGGGAGACCAACGACCGCATTCGCGAACTGATCCCGGCGGGGGCGCTCACCCCGGCGACCCTGCTGGTGCTCACCAACACCGTGTACCTGCTGGCCGACTGGGCGCTGCCCTTCGAAAGTGAGGCCACCGCCGATGGCCTGTTCACCCGCCTCGACGGCTCGACGGTCGCGGTGCCGTTCATGCACCAGCTCCTCCCCGCCGACCACGCGGCCGGCGATGGCTGGCAGGCGGTGGACCTCCCCTACGTGGGCGGCGAGGTGGCCATGCTGGTAGTGGTACCCGACGAGGGGCGCTATCAGGAGGTCGAGGCGGGGGCGGCCGGCCTCTTCGGGGAAGCCCGGGCGGCCCTCGCCCCCATCGACGTGGAGCTGGCCCTGCCCCGCTTCGAGTTCCGCACCCAGGCGAGCCTGCCCGACGCCCTCCGATCGCTGGGCATGACCGATGCCTTCGATGCCGGCCTGGCCGACTTCTCGGGCATCTCCTCTGAGGGGGCGCTGTTCATCTCCGATGTCGTCCACGAGGTGTTCGTCTCGGTGAACGAGGCCGGCACCGAGGCTGCCGCGGCGACGGCGGTGATCCTGGGCCGGGGCGCCCCGGCGGTGCCGGTGGAGCTCAGCGTGGACCGGCCCTTCCTCTTCTGGCTGTACGACCGGCCCAC
This sequence comes from uncultured Acidimicrobiia bacterium, assembly GCA_964354255.1. GTDB lineage: Bacteria > Actinomycetota > Acidimicrobiia > Spongiisociales > UBA11373 > VGBK01. The sequence goes on from CAYGYX010000005.1 coordinate 27,024, forward strand.
CGGTGCGGTGCTGTTCATGGGCCGGGTGCTCGACCCGGCGGCGTAGGCACGGCCTCAGCCGACCTCGATCACCCGGCCGACCCCGGCCTCCACGAAGTCGTCCCCGTACTCCCGGGCGAAGGCATCCCGGGCCGTGTCGCCGGTGCAGTGGGTGGGGGCGACCTGCCGCACTCCCAGCGCGCGGAAGTCCTCGATGATGCCCGCAATCCTCTCTGGTGTGGTCTCGACCAGGTGGAAGCCGCCCACCACCAGCGCCACCTCGCCGGGGGAAACCTCGTTGGCTCGACTCACCATCTCGACGATCCCCGGGTGGGCGCACCCGGTGATCACCACGTTGCCCGCCATGGTGTCTACCACCAGGGCCTGCTCGACGATGTAGTCGCCCATCTCGCCGGTGCTGAAGACTCCGGGTAGGATCTCGCGAGGCTCGGTGATCGTCACTACTTCGGTGCGGGCCGCCGTCCCGTTCCTGAGTGCCGAGGAGAAGGACGCCGGCAGGTACACCACCGGGGTGGCCCCGGTGTCGAGCAGAGCGGCCAGCCCGCCGGTGTGGTCGTCGTGCTCGTGGGACAGCACCACCGCATCGAGGGAGGAGGGGTCGATGCCGAGCAACGCCATGTTGGCCAGCAGCACCTCGCCGTCGCCGCCGGTGTCGAAGAGGATCCTCTCCCCGGAGACCTCCACCAGCGCGGCGAAGCCCCAGGCGTCGGTGAGACGCGGGTCGTAGACGCTGTTGTCGTAGACGATGGTGAGGCGCACGGCCCCTTCTCCGGGGGCCGGAGAGGTCGTCACGATCGGGAGCGTGGTGGTGGTGGAAGTCGCGGTCGAGGTGGTGGCCGGAACCGTGATCGAAGCCGGGGCAGAAGCAGTGGTGGTGGTCGCCGTCGAGGTGGTGGAGGCTGCGGCGGTGGGAGCGGTGGACCCGCCCGCGGGGGAGCCGGCGCAGGACGCGGTGAGCAGGGCGGCGGTCAGCCACCAGGTGAGCCTGCGCCGGCCGGCGGGAAGGTGAGCGGAGGTCACTCCTCCACGGTACGCGACGCCGCTCGTCGTCGCGTACCGTGGGCGGCTACTTCTCGCCTGGGGAGCCCTCTGCCTTCTTTCGCTTCGACGGCTGCACCCGGGGAGGCTCCCCGGGCTGCTTGGGGTAGTGGGGTGGCCAGGGAGCGTCGCCGATGCCGCGGGCTTCGTCGGCCGCCGCCATGGCCAGCAGGCCGGAGAGGTCGCCGGCTGCCTCGTCGATGCCCTCGGTGAGGTCGCCCACGGCTGCCCACCGCCCCCGGAAGCCCTCCAGGGTCATCTCGAGGGGGTCGATCGTGGCCAGATCGTCCCAGGCGAAGGGGGTAGAGACCCGACCGGTGTGGCGCAGGCTGTAGGCGCTGGCGATGGTCTTGTCGCGGGCGTTCTGGTTGAAGTCGATGAACACCCCGCTCCGCTCCTCCTTCCACCAGGCGGTGGTGGCCAGGCCGGGGAGGCGGCGCTCCATCTCCCGGGCGAAGGCCAGGGCGGCGCGGCGCACCTCGTGAAAGGTCCACTGCGGCTGCAGGCGTACGTAGATGTGGATGCCCCGCGACCCGGAGGTCTTCGGCCACCCCACCAGGCCCCGCTCGGCGAGCAGGTCGCGACAGCCCGCCGCTACCGTCCGGCAGTCGTCGAAACCGAAGCCCTCGGTGGGGTCGAGGTCGAGGCGCATCTCGTCGGGATGGTCGAGATCCCCCGCCCGGCTGGTCCAGGGGTTGAGGTCGAGGCAGCCCAGCTGGACCTGGTCGATGATGTCGGACACGTCGTCGACGACGGCCATGCTCCCCGGCCGGGCCGAGGGGAAGCGCACCGCCACCGCCTCCCGGATGGTGGTGGGGGCCCGTTTGGTGAAGAAGGGAGGGTGGTCCACCCCTTCCGGCCAGCGCTTCAGCGAGCACGGCCGCCGGCGGACGCCCCGCACCGCCCCGGGGGCGCACATGAGGTAGTGGTTCACCACGTCGAGCTTGGTCCAGCCCTGGGTGGGGAAGAGCACCTTGTCGGGGCTGGTGAGGCGGACCTCCCGCCCGGCCGCCTCCACCGTGATCTGCTCGGTGGCCATCGGCCGATTATGGCCCGGGCCCGTCGTCAAGCAGTGGCCCGGACCACCGCGCTCACCGCTGCCGGCCCGGCGGGGTGGGTGGGGATCACCTCGACGCCGGTGAACCCCGCCGCCTCGAGGCCGGCCACGTACTCCCGGGCCGTGATGGCTCCGGCCAGGCACCCCGCCCAGGCGGCCAGGTCGGCCCGTTCCTCCTCGGAGAGGGGCCGGACGGCGACGATGTCGGAGATGGTGAACTGCCCCCCGGGCGCCAGCACCCGGTGCGCCTCACGGAAGACGGCCGGCTTGTCGGCCGAGAGGTTGATCACGCAGTTGGAGATGACGACGTCGACTGAGGCGTCGGGCAGGGGTATGGCCTCGATGTCGCCCTTGATGAACTCGACGTTGGCGACTCCCGCCTGCTGCTGGTTAGCGCGAGCCAACTCGAGCATCTCGTCGGTCATGTCGAGACCGTAGACGAAACCATCGGGCCCGACCTGGCGGGCGGCGAGGAGCACGTCGAGGCCGCCGCCGGAGCCCAGGTCGAGGACTCGCTGGCCGGGCCGGAGGCCGGCGACGGTGGTGGGGTTGCCGCACCCCAGTGAGGCCAGCCGGGCGGCATCGGGCACCTCGCCGGCGGCGAGACCGGTGTAGGCCGCGGCCCCGAAGCCGGCGGGCTCGTCGGCGCAGCAGGTGGAGGCCGCCGGAGCAGCCGGCTCCCCCGAGCAGCAGGGCGCCGTCGCGGCCGCTTGCCGGGCGGCAGCGCGGTACCTCTGGAGGACGGCCTCCTTGATCTCCTCCGGGGTCCGGGCCATGTCACACCTCCGTCGGTTGGGGAGGGCGATCGGCTCCGTCCCGGGCGCCGGCGGCGTCGGGGCCGGCGCCGGCCGGGGCAGGCTGCTCCGGGGGACAGCAGGCCTCCAATGCATCCGCCAGCGAGCGCAGGGTGGCGGCCAGGGTGGTGGGCGACAGGCTGTACCTGACCTCCCGGCCGCTCTTGGCCGACTCGACTACCCCCGCCCGGCGGAGGACGGCCAGGTGCCGGGAGACGACCGAGAGGTCCACCGGGCAGCAGGAGGCTGCCTCGCTGACCGTGGTGGGCCGTCCCATCCGGCCGATGCCGGCGATGAGCGCTGCCCGGTTGGGATCGCCCAGGGCCTTGAAAAGGCCGGGATCGATGAGGGCCTCCAGGTCGGGGCAGCACCCGACGCCGGTGTCGGCGAGTTGCTTGTTCGTTTGCGTCATCATACAAATGATAGCACGGTGCGTGGCAGGTGGAAGTCAGGCCGTGCGCCGTATCCCCGGGCTGGTCATCGCCCTGGGCAGGCCGGCGACCGGCAACGGCGCCCCCTCTGCTCGGCCGCCGGGCGGTTCCGCGTCTCCCCCGCGGCCGCGGGGGAGACGATCACGTGTCGTCCAGTCGCTCGAAAGACCTCACCACCGCCTCCACCAGACGCTCCCGGTTGAACCACAGCAAGGTGCCGTGCCCGGCGTTGACCCATTCCATGACCGACCCGGGCCAGTGGCGGTGGATGGCCTGCGCGGCGGCGGTGGGCACGTAGCCGTCGTGGGTGGCAGCCACCAGCACCGCCGCCCGGGTGTGGTCCGGGGCGGGGAAGCGCAGGATGCTGGCGCTGTGCAGCGCCTCGCTCAGGCGCTCCCGGGTCTCCGGGGTGTCGCCGCCCAGAGCCTCCCAGTCGATGGTGGTCTGCAGGATGCCGTGCAGGAAGGGTGGGCCGGGCGAGAACGGGGCGGCCAGCAGGGCGGTAGCCACCGGGAAGGGCATGGAGGCGGCGAGGAACCCGGCCATGTTGCCCCCCATGCTGTAGCCGCTCACGCCGACCCGGTAGCCACAACGCCGGAAGTGGTCGGCGAGCACCCGTCCCTCGAGCACGGCGGCCCGGCCCATCCACATGAAGTCGGCGACCGTGGTGATGGGCTGCTCCTCGCCGGGAACCGCCCGGCGATCTCCGTAGAAGGGCTGCTCGAGCATCACGGAGGCGATGCCCCGGGCGGCCAGGTCGCGCGCCAGGCGGAGGCGCCCCTGGTAGCCGTGGTCGTTCCAGGCGGCCATCAGCACCACCAGGCGGTCCGGGTCGCCGGACCCTCTCACCAGGCGGGCCCGGGCCACCCGGCTGGCGTCGGGGAGGAAACGCCCGGGGCTGTCGAAAGAGAGGTCGCGCCCCACCAGGGAGTCGAACTGCCTCTCCGGGCCTTCTTCGATCGCCACCTCGGGTATGGGGGTCGACGAGGCGGACTCCTCTAGGTAGGCGGCCATGGCGTCCGCGTCCCCCCAGCCGCGGCGGAAGACCCGCTTGCGGGGAGGGGTGCGGGCCAGCGCCCGGGCCGAGACCGCGTCGAGCCAGTGCATGGGTACGGAACCTTAGACCCGGCCGTCCGGGCTCCGGTAGCGTGGCTCCGTGGCCCCGGAGATCGTGCCTTTCGACGGCAGCGAGGATGCCTACCGCCGGCGGGTGGCGCTCCTCAAGGAGGCTCAGCCCGACGAGCCCTGGAGCATGGAGGGGGAACGTGCCGCCGACGAGGCGGACGCCGCCGCCGGTCGGCCGGGGGGAGCGTTCCTTGCCGCCCTTGACGGCGAATGCCTCGGCTTTGCCCGGTTCCGGGCCGACCCCGAGGACCCGACTCCCGGCCGGCGCCGGCTCTGGGTGGCGGTAGCCCATCGGGCCCGTCGCCGCGGGGTGGGGACCGCGCTCCTCGATGCCGTGGGGCGGGCCGCGGCCGCGCAGGGAGCCGCCGAGTTCCTCGTCTCCACCAGCTTGGCAGAGCCGGACGGCCTGGCCTTCGCCCTGGCCCGCGGCTTCGCCGAGGTCGGTGGAGAGGTGGAGTTGCACCTGGACTTGCGCTCCTTCGAGGCGGCCCGGTTCCCCGCTCACTCCCGGGTGCCCGGCCTGCACCTGGACAGCCTGGCCTCTCTCCTTCTCCGCGACCAGGGCTGGTGCGAGCGCTATTACTGCCTCTATGCCTCCCTCGGGGCCGGCGTCTTGTGGGACCGGGGTGGGGCTCCCCCGGACCCTGAGGCCTTTCGCCGGTTCCACGTCGAGGCGCCCGGGCTCCTGGACGAGGGCACGGCGGTGGCCGTGGTCGACGGTGAGTGGGTAGGGCTGTGCGAGCTCCGGCGCTCGGGCGACGACACGGCCACTGCCTACCAGGAGCTGACCGGGGTCCTGCCCGCCCATCGGCGGCAGGGCATCGGCCGCGCCTTGGTCTGCGCAGCCGCCGGGTGGGCGCGGCACGACGGCTACCGCCGCCTGCTGACTTCCACCGGCGTGCGCAACGAGGCGATGCAGGCTCTGGCGAGCCGGCTCGGGTTTCGGGTAGCCGGGCGGTGGAGCTACCTCGTGGGCGCGGTGTCGCGGCTGCGCGTACCATCCGGGGAGGAGGTTGGAAGATGACCAGCGGGAAGAAGGGGATGAAGCTGATCGCCGGCGCCGGGGTCGGTGCCGCCGCCGCGGCGGCGCTGCGCCGCCGCTGGGCGGGGCGGCGCACAGTGGCTGCACCGGAGGTGCCGCTGCCGGGGAGCGCCGGACGGGCGCTCCTCGATCACCTGGCCGAAGCGGTGCAGATGCGCACGATCAGCCACGAGGACCGCGCTCTCATCGACTGGGCGCCCTTCGACGAGTTCCACGCCTTCCTCGAGCGGACCTACCCGCTGGTGCACCGGGACTTGCGGCGTGAGGTCGTCGCCGGGCACTCCCTGCTGTACACCTGGGAGGGGGCCGATCCCGCCGCCCCGCCGGTGTTGCTCATGGGTCACCTGGACGTGGTAGGGGTGGAGCCGGGCACGGAAGGCGATTGGGAGCACCCTCCATTCGCCGGCGAGTGCGACGAGCAGCACCTGTGGGGTCGGGGCACCATCGACGACAAGGGAGCGGTTATCGCCCTCTTCGAGGCGGTAGAAAGCCTGCTCGGGGAGGGGTTCCGCCCCGACGTGACCCTGCACCTGGCGATCGGGCACGACGAAGAGATCGGTGGGGCGGAGGGGGCCGCCGCCGTGTCCGCCCTCCTCGCGTCGCGCGGCGTGCGCCTCGACTTCGTGCTCGATGAGGGGGGCGCAGTGGTCTCCGGCCTCCTCCCCGGGCTCGGCAAGCCGGTCGCCTTGCTGGGGATCGGGGAGAAGGGCTACCTCAACGTGGAGCTCATCGCTGAGGGCAGCGGTGGGCACTCCTCGGTGCCTCCGCCGCATACCGCCATCGGCCTGCTGGCCGCGGCGGTGCAGCGGCTCGAGGCCGGCCCGATGCCGGCCCGGCTCGACGTGCAGGCGGGCTTCTTCGCCGCCCTCGCTCCGGCGATGGGTGGCATCCAGGGCCTGGCGCTGCGCAACCTGGACCGCCTGGGACCGCTGGTGGAACGGCGCCTGTCCTCCCTGCCCGCGGGGAACGCCCTGATCCGTACCACCTCCGCCGTCACCATGATCCAGGGCGGGGTGAAGCCGAACCAGCTGCCCCAGTCGGCCCGAGCGGTGGCCAACTTCCGGGTGCTGCCCGGCGACACGGCGGCCGGGGTGCTGGCCCACGTCCGGAAGGTGGTCGGTGAGGGGATCGCGGTGCGGCAAGTCGAGGGTGGCTTCAGTGCCGAGCCCTCGGTGCTGGCCGATACCGGGTCGGCCTCCTACCGGCTGGTGGCCGAGACGGTGGAGGAGGTCTTCCCCGGCGCCACGGTGGCGCCCTGGATAGTCATGGGGGCCACCGACTCCCGCCACTATCTCCCCGTCGCCGAGAGCGTCTACCGCTTCAGCCCCTTCCGGTTCACCCCGGAGGACATGAGTCGGATGCACGGCACCGGAGAGCGGATGCGCCTGACCGATGCCGATGGGGCGGTCGCCTTCTACCGGCGCCTGGTCATGCGGGCCTGCGGGGTGGGGTAGGAGGATCCACGCCGGGTTGGGGGGGTGAGGGCTTCCTCGGCCCCGCCGCCGCGGGGGAGACAACAGAGGGCTTCAGCCCGGGCCTTCCGGCCCCACCGAGATCGCCAGCAGGTCCCGGGCGTGGGCGGCGAAGTCGAAGCCCGGGTCGAGCATCTCCCAAATGGCCAGGCCCTGCAGGGCGGCGAGCAGGAAAGAGGCACGCCGACGCGCCTCGGCCCTGGCCAGGCCGGGCCGGGAACGGCCCATCCCCTCCGAGAAGCGATCGAGGCGATTGGCGTGGTGGCGCAGTATGCGCCCGCGCAGCCGGTGGTCGTCGGCGCTCCCTGCCACCGCCAGCTGGATGTAGATGCGGGCGAGCACCGGCTGGCCCTCAATGAAACTGATGTAGGCCTCGACCAGGTCCTCGACGGTGTCCTGCCCCCGGCGAGCGGGGTCGGGGTCCACCGCCTCGAGAGCCTGGCGGACCACGGTGACGACCGCCTCCTCTTTGGTCTCGAAGAGGTTGTAGAAGGAGCCGGGGAGCACCCCGGCCCGCTCGCAGATGCCCTTGAGGGTGATGCCCTCCAGGCCGGTCTCGGCGAGCAGCGACCGGGTGGCATCGAGGATCCTCTCCTGGGTCTCCAGCCCTGCCCGGTAGCGGGCCATCTGCTCCTCCTGCACCGCCGCGGCCTGCCCCCCGCCAGATATTGAGTGTATACTCAAATTAGGTCACACACCCTTCGAGCGCGGGGGACACTCATGTCGCACTACATCTCCAATCTGCGGGATATCGAGTTCAACCTATTCGAGGCGCACCGGATCCAGGAGTACCTGGGCACCGGCCCGTTCTCGCAAATGGACCGGGACACCGCCGGCGACGTGCTGCGCGAGGTAGACCGCCTCGCCGTCGAAGAGTTCGCCGAGACCTTCACCGAGATCGACCACGATGGGCCCAAGCTCGTCAACGGTGAGGTGAGACTGCCTCCCGCCCTCGCCCGTACCCTCGACAAGTACTACGAGGGCGGTTGGGACCGCATCGCCATGCCGGAGGATCTCGGCGGCTTCGGGGCGCCCCCGTCGCTGCGCTGGGCGGTACAGGAGCTGTTCTCCGGCGCCAACGCCTCCGCCTTCCTGTACGTCGGTGCCCCGCTCATGGCCTACGTGATCTACAAGGTGGGCACCCCGGAGCAGGGCGAGACCTGGGCCCGCTGGACCATGGACCGCCGCTGGGGAGCCACGATGGTCCTCACCGAGGCGGACGCCGGCTCGGATGTGGGGGCGGGCACCACCAAGGCCATCCCCGTCGAGGGCGACATGTACCACATCGAGGGGGTGAAGCGTTTCATCACCAGCGGCGACGGTGACTACTACGAGAACATCCTCCATCTGACGCTGGCCCGTCCCGTAGGGGCAGGCCCGGGGACCAAGGGCCTCTCCTGCTTCATCATCCCCAAGTACCTGGTGAACCCCGATGGCAGCCCCGGGGAGCCCAATGGGGTCACCACCACCATGATCGAGGACAAGATGGGCATCAAGGGGTCGGTGACCTGTGAGCTCACCTTCGGCCTCGACAAGCCCTGCGTCGGCTGGCTGCTGGGCGGGGTGCACGAGGGCATCCGCCAGATGTTCTACGTCCTCGAGGATGCCCGCATGAGCATCGGCGCCAAGTCGGCGGCCACCATGTCCACCGGCTACCTGAACGCCCTCGCCTATGCCAAGGAGCGCATCCAGAGCGGCGACCTGACCCAGACCCGTGACCCGGTGGCGCCGCGGGTGGCCATCATCCGCCACCCAGACGTGCGCCGCATGCTCATGGAGCAGAAGGCCCACGCCGAAGGGATGCGGGCGCTGACCCTCTACAGCGCCTGGCTGCTCGATCAGGTGATCCTGCACCCCGACGACAAGCAGTGGTCCAAGCTCTCCGACCTGATGCTTCCGCTGGTCAAGGGCTACTGCTCGGAAAAGGCCTACGTGCTGCTCGGGCAGTGCCTGCAGGTGCTCGGCGGCTCCGGCTTCACCAAGGACTACCCGTTCGAGCAGTACGTCCGGGACATCAAGATCGACTCCATCTACGAGGGCACGACCGGCATCCAGGCCCTGGACCTGTTCTTCCGCAAGATCGCCCGCGACCAGGGGCAGACGCTGATGGGCCTGGCCGGCAAGATCATGGAGACGGTCAAGGGCGGCGGCGACGGCGACGCCTTCGCCAAGGAGAGGGGCCTGCTCGGCAAGGCCATGGAGGACGTGCAGGCCCAACTGATGGTCATGGTGGGCAACACGATGGCCTCCATGCAGGACCCGCCCCAGGTGTACAAGGTGGGCCTGCACACCAACGCCTTGCTCGAAAGCCTGGCCGAGGCGGTGATCGGCTGGCTGCTGCTGCACCACGCCGAGATCGCCCATCGGGCCCTGCCCGGGGCTTCGGCCAAGGACAAGCCCTACTACCAGGGCAAGATCGCCTCGGCGCGCTGGTTTGCCACCAACGTGCTGCCCAAGGCGGCGCTGCGCCGCACGCTGGCCGAGGGCGAGCAGGGTGACCTGATGACTCTGCCCGACGAGGCTTTCTGAGAGAGATCGCCTCTCCCGCTGGGGCGGGGCCGTCGGGAGGCCCTCTCCCCCCGCCCTCTCCCGCTGGGGCGGGGAGCCAGGGAGGCCCTCTCCCCCCGCCCTCTCCCGCTGGGGCGGGAGAGGGAGCCGGTTGAAGCCGGCGGCCCCCGTCGGCCATCATGGGGCCTCACGACGGCGGGAGTGGTGGTCGGGGAGATGATCACGACCTACTTGGAAATGCGGGAGCACCCCCGGCTGCAGACGCGGGGGCCGCAACGCGGGGGAATGCTGCTGCGCCTGGAAGAGCCCTCGGTCCCCTTCTACCGGTACCTGATCGAACGGATGGGGGGCGAGCCCGATCGGCTCCGCGACCTGTCCGACTCCGACCTCACCGCCCGCCTCACCGACCCCGCCCTGGACGTGTTCGTGCTCTACCTGGGGGGCGTCCCGGCCGGGTTCTTCGAGCTGGATCGGCGGGAGGAGGGCGAGGTGCGCCTCGCCCGGCTGAGCCTCTTCCCCGAGTTTCGCGGGAGGCGCCTGGGCAAGTGGCTCCTCGGCTTCGCGGTGGAGGCCGCCTGGGACTACCAGCCCGATCGGGTGTGGACAAGCGTGACCGACCGGGACGACCCGCGAGCGCTGCTGCTCTGTCAGTGGGCGGGGTTCATCCCCTACGAGACGACTCGCCGAGGCGTCGAGACGGGTTAGTCGTCGTCAGGCAGGGGCGGTGGCCAGGCGACCCGCAGGCACAAGCAGCGACGGCCCGGTTCGCGATGGTCCCAGCCGTCGGGCCCGAAGATCACTACCCCTCCACAGCTGAGGCATACGAGTGGAAGCACGAGCCATGGATCGGCGAGGACCTGCCCCTGCCTGAGGGGTTTTGGACCGACGGACGAGGGAAGCCGGAGTCATCGTGGCCGTCACTGCGATCCCCCGCCGTGATAGCCGCCCTGCTGCTCGACTTCGACCAGACGCTCATCGACTCGAACGGGTCCACCGACTGGTGGGCGGCGCGCCAGGAGCTGGCGGCCCGCTTCGGCCCCCTGGGGATTCCGCCGGTAGACGGCTGCGCGCGGCAGGCGGTCGGGGTGCTCGCGCCCGAGCGCGGCCTCGCGCGCTGGACAACCATGTCGCGGACTGTGGAGGGCTACGAGCTGATCGGAGCGCCGGGTCCACCCTGATGCCGTGTGCCACCGTCCTCCGGGCCGGCACACGTCACCTGCCCAAGGCGATCGTGACCTCGGGCAGCGCCGCCGCGGCCCGGGCCGTCCTGGCGCCACTCGGCGTCCCCGTGGAGGCGGTGGTGGGGCGAACCCCCGCGCTGGCGATCTCCGGCGCCGGGCCAGGTGCCGGAGGCTCTGCGCCTCCTCGGGGTGGGCCCCGGGGAGGCCATCGTGGCTGGGGACGGCGTCTGGGACGAGGTGGCGGCACGAGCCGCCGGCGTCCGGTTCGTCGGCATCGCCAACGGACGGCCTGGCGCCGGGTTCGACCCTGCCACCACGGTGGTCGAGGATCTCCGGGGCCTGCTCGGCGCGCTGGCCGGCTGAGATACTCTCACCCGGGAGCATCCGGGTTAGCCTCGGCAGGGCAGCTCGTGCTGGGAGGTCGCCTGTGCCCCTCGATACCGTCGGCGAGGCCGACGCCCTGAGTGCCGATCTGCGCCTCCTGGCGCCCGAACGCGTCGATCCTTCGCCGGTCATCCGCACCGCCCTGCCCTTCTACGGGGCGAGCCTGGGCGGCATGGAGGGCCTGGCGCGAGTCTGGCACCGTGCGCACCCCGCTGTCCTTGCGCGAGAGGTGCTGGCGGTGGCCGACGCGCTGTGGGCCCGGGCCGTACGCGAGGAAATGGTGCTGGCCGCCATGCTGGTGGAGCGCAAGCCGGCCGCGCGGGAGGCCTTCGGGATGCGGCGCCTCGACCGGTGGGGGGCGCTGCTCGACAATTGGGAGATCACCGACAACCTGGCGGGGCGGGTGCTCGGCCCGTGGGCGGCAGCCGACCCCGATCTTCGCCTGGGTGCGCTGGAGCGCTTGGCTGGGCGGCGCAATCCCTGGCTACGCCGCCTGGGCCTGGTGGGCTGCGTCTACGTGGGCCGTCGCTCCGACGCCGCCGCCTGGTGGCCCCGGGTGAGCGGCCTCGTGCTCGCCCTCGCCGATGACCGCCGGGCCGCCATTCCCAAGGCGATCTCCTGGGTGTTGCGGGAGCACACCAGGCACTGCCCCGACGCCGTCGCCGCTTTCCTGGAGGAACAGGGCCCGGCCCTTCCCGCCTCGGCCGTCCGGGAGACCCGGAACAAGCTGGCCACCGGCTACAAGAGCGGGAAAAGGCCGGGCCGGTTTCCCGACGGGTAGCCCTGGCGACGGGATGGATTCGGCTCCCGCCCGCCCCGTCTAGGGTGGCGGCCAACCGACTGTGAGAGCAAAGGACGATGCGGGGCTTCTTCGAGCCGGAATCGGTGGCGGTGGTGGGGGTCTCGAATTCCCTGGACAACCTGGGATGGCTGATCTCGGCCAACCTGCGGACCTTCGGCTACAGCGGGGCGGTCCACGAGGTGGGCCCCAAGGGCGGGTCGATCTTCGGACGGCCTATCTACCGGTCCCTGCAGGAGATCCCCGACCGCGTCGACCTGGCGGTGCTGCTCACTCCTGCTCCCGTCGTGCCCGAGATCCTCGAGGAGTGCGGCCGCCTGGGCATACGGCGGGTGGTGATCGAATCCGGTGGGTTCGAGGAGTACGGGGAGGAGGGGCGGCGCCTCTCCGCGCGGGTGCAGGAGGTGGCCGCCCGTCACCAGATCCGCTTCATCGGCCCCAACTGCCTGGGCGTGTTCAACTGCCGCTCCGGCCTGGCCACCACCTTCGGCCCGCTCGAGCCGGCCATCAGGGCTGGAGGCGTCTCGGTGCTCAGCCAGAGCGGTGGGGTGATGATCAGCATCCTCAACGCTCTCACCAGCGAGGGCCTGGGCGTGGCCAAGCTCGTCTCGATGGGAAACAAGCTCGACGTCGACGAGAACGACTTGCTCGAGTACCTCATCGACGACCCCGAGACGCAGGTCATCTGTATGTACCTGGAGGGGATCAGCGAGGGCCGCCGCCTCATGGAGCTGGCCCGGCGAGCCGACAAGCCGATCCTGGTGCACAAGTCCAACATAGGCACCGCCGCCGGCCGCATCGCCGCCTCGCACACCGCCGCCCTGGCCGCCGACGACCGCGTGGTCGATGTCGCTCTCCGCCAGGCGGGGATCGCTCGCTTTCGCAGCACGGGGACGCTGGTGCACTACCTGAAGGCGCTGGCCCTGCCCCCCATGCGAGGCAGCCGGGTGGCGGTGCTCTCCCGCTCGGGAGGACATGCGGTGATCGCCGCCGACGAGTGCGAGCGCAACGGCCTGGACCTGGTGCTGCTGCCCCAGGCCTTCCTCGACGCGGCCCAGCAGCGCCTGCGAGCCAACGTGGTCCGGCTGACCAACCCTATGGACCTGGGGGATCTCTTCGACCTCGATGTGTACCGCGACCTGGCCGAGGCCACCCTGACGATGGACGAGGTGGACGGCATGGTGTTCATGCACACCTACGTCAGCGGGCCGGAAGGGGCCGGTTCGGAGGTGCTGTTCCGGCGGCTGCATGTTCTCTCCGAACAGGCGGACAAGCCGGTGGCGGTGCACCCGGATACCTCCGCGGCCGAAGTGAGTCGGCTCAAGGTCGTCCTGCCCGGGCCCGTCTTCGACGAGCCCTCGGAGGCGGTGCAGGCCCTGGCGCTGCGGCGCGACTTCGGGCGGGACGCGGCCCCCGACGCCGGGCGGCCCAACGGGCCGGCCGACCGCTCCCGGGTGGAGGAGGTGCTGGCTCGCTGCCGGGCCGAGGGCCGCCACCTGCTGCTTTCGGAGGCCCTGGCGGTGGCCGCCGCCTACGGGGTGCCGGTGGCCGCCGGGCGCCTTGCGACGGATGAGGAAGAGGCAGTGGCGGCCGCCGCCGAGGTGGGCTACCCGGTGGCGCTCAAGGTGGTGGGCCCCGATCTGTCCCACAAGTCCGACGTGGGGGGCGTGCGGCTCGACCTGGTCGGCGAGGCCGCGGTCCGCGCGGCGTACGGGGAGATGATGTCGGCGGTGGGCGCCCGCGCCCCCGGTGCCGCGGTTCGGGGAGCGCTGGTGCAGCCGATGGTGCCCGGCGGCCGGGATCTGATCATTGGGGCGCGCTTCGACCCCGACTTCGGGCACGTGGTGCTGGCCGGCATGGGCGGGATCTTCGTCGAGGTGCTGGGGGACGCCGCCCTGCGGGTGGCCCCCTTCGGCCGCGCCACCGCCGAAGCGATGCTCCGGGAACTGCGCGCCTACCGCGTGTTGGAGGGAGTGAGGGGCCAGCGCCCGGCCGATCTGCCCGCCCTGGTGGAGGTGATCGGGGCGGTGACCCGCCTGGTGACCGACTTCCCCGAGATTCGGGAGATCGACCTGAACCCGGTCCGGGTGATGGAGGCGGGCGAGGGCTGCCTGGCCCTCGACGCCCGTATGCTGCTGGGTCTGCCCCCGCCGGGCTAGGCGCCGTCGGCCGGGCTCGCCGACGGTGGTGAGGAGACGGTCGCCTCGACCCGGACCACCCGGCGCCGGGTAGCCGCCGTCACCCGGAACACACACCCGGGCACCTCCACCCGGTCGCCTACCCGGGGGATGCGCCCGGCGACGCCGATGACCATGCCGGCCACCGTGCGCCACTTCCCCGCCGGCAGTTCCGCCCGCAGGGCCGCCTCCAGCACCTGGAGGTCGGCGGCCGCGTCGACGTCCCATCGCCCCGGGCCGACCCGGCGCACCGGCTTCGCCCGGGAAGGGGCCGCCTCGTCTATGTCCCCGACTAACTGCTCCACGGCGTCCTCCACCGTGGCGATGCCGGCGGTGCCGCCGTGCTCGTCGATGACCACCGCCAGGTGGCGGCCGGTGGCCTGCATGTCGCGCAGCACGTCGAGCACCGGGCGGGTCTCGGCGACGGTGAGCACCGGGTGCTGCAGCTCGGCGAGGGTGGAGGGGAAGCCGGCCGCCTCGGCGGCGGCGAGGTCCCGCAGCCGCACCACCCCGGTGACGTTGTCCAGGTCGCCCCGGTAGACCGGGAGGCGGCGGTGGCCGGAGCGCAAAGCCCGCTCGAGGGCCTCTTCCAACGGCGTTTCGAGGGGAATGGCAACCACGTCGGGCCGGGGGACGGCGACTGCGGCGATCGGTGTGTCGCCAATGGCGAAGGAGCGCTCGATGAGCTCCAGGTCGGCGGAGGCGATCTCCCCGGCGGCGGCGGCGTCGGCCGCCAGGCGGCGCAGCTCGGCCTCGGTGACGGTGGTCTCGGAGGCGATGCCCTTGCCGGGGGCCTGCAGGTCGGCGAGGAACAGGAGCACGGCGACCAGCGGCCTGGTGACGAAGGCGAGGGCCGCCACCGGCAGCGCGACGAAGCGGGCGATGGCGACCGGATGCCGCACGGCCAGCGTCTTGGGGATGGCCTCGGTGTAGACGAACATCACCACCGTGAGCAGCACCGAGGCGATCGTGACTCCGGTGTTGCCGAAGTGGCGCTCGGCGACCACCCCGGCGATGGTGGCGGCCCCGACCTGCACCAGCAGCACGCTGAGGAGCACGGCGTTGAGCACCCGGGGCAGATCTCTCTCCAGGCTGAGGAGGCGGGCCGCGGCCCGGTCACCGCGCTCGGCGGCCACCTCGAGGCGCACCCGCGGCACCCGCAGCAGGGCCGTCTCGGCGGCGGCGAGGAACGCCGCGACCAGCACCATGCCGACCAGGGCGGCGAGGAGAGGAAGGCTGTCGGATAACGGCGGCCGCATGTCGCCGGGGCGAGCATACCCGGACGAGGGCGGGGGGGGCCGGCCATATACTGCCCACGATGCACGACACGGTGGCCATCCTGGGCGCGGGGGCCATGGGCGAGCTGCTCGCCGGGGGCTTGCTCCGGGCCGGTTGGGAGCGCCGGGAGCTGGTGCTGGCGGCCCGCCGACCCGAGCGCCAGCGGGAGATCGAGCTGCGTGTCGGGGTGCGCACCGTGCTCGACGCCGCCGAGGCCGCCCGGGGGCATCGGGTGGTCGTCGTCGTGGTCAAACCGGGCGACGTGCCCTCTCTCCTCCAGCAGATCAGGCCGGCGATCGGCCCCGGCCAGGTGATCCTGTCGCTGGCCGCCGGCGTGCCGACGCGGGTGTTCGAGGAGGCCTTTGGGGAGGTGGCGGTGGTGCGGGCCATGCCCAACACCCCGGCCCTCTTCGGCGAGGCGATCAGCGCGTACTGCGTCGGCCGGTTCGCCGGGCCCGAAGCCGTGGGCGCCGCCACCGGCGTCCTGTCGTCCGTCGGCCAGACGATCAGCCTCGACGAGTACCTGCTCGACGCGGTGACCGCGGTGTCGGGCACCGGCCCGGCCTACCTGTTCCTGCTCGCCGAGGCCCTGATCGAGGCGGCCATCCGGGAGGGCATTCCCCGGCACGCGGCCGAGCGGCTGGTGAAGCAGACCGCCCGGGGGGCCGGGATGCTGCTCGCCGACCTCGACGCCAGCCCGGAGCACCTGCGGGCCCAGGTCACCTCGCCGGGCGGCACCACCGCCGCCGCCATCCACGTGCTGGAGGAGCGCGGGTTTCGGGCCCTCGTGGAGGACGCGGTGCAGGCGGCCGCCGAGCGCTCGCGGGAGCTGGGTCGGCGAGCGGCGGAGCCCTTGTGAGCCCTCGGCGGAGGTGCCCGCGGTGAGCCTGCTGGGGCGTCTGGTGCTGGCCGTCACCCGCCTGGGCCTGGTGCGGCGGATCTTCACCGGCGGGCGCTGGGGCCGGCGGGTGGCCATGCGCTTCGTGGCCGGGGAGACCCTGGATGAGGCGGTGACGGTGGCCCGGGACCTCAACGCCCGGGGCTTTCTGGTGTCGCTCGACCACCTCGGGGAGCACGTCTCCGATGCCGCGCTGGCCGCCCAGGCGCTGGCCAGCTACTGCGCGTGCCTCGACCGCATCGCCGCCGAGGGCCTCTCCGCCAACATCTCGGTGAAGCTGACCCAGCTGGGCCTGGGCCTCGACGACGGCCTGGTCGAGCGCTCCCTGGGGGAACTGGCCGTCCGGGCGGCGGCTGCAGGGGGAACGGTGACGGTGGACATGGAGGAGAGCGCCCTGACCCAGGTCACCCTCGACCTCTACTGCCGGGCCCAGGCCGAGCACCACAACCTGGGCCTCGCCCTGCAGGCCTACCTGCACCGCACCCCCGACGACCTCGCCCGGTTGCTGCCGCTCGGCGGGCTCGTGCGCCTGTGCAAGGGGGCCTACGACGAGCCCGCCGAGGTGGCGCTGCGGCGGCGCGAGCAGGTGAGTGCCGCCTTTGCCTCTCTGCTGACCGATCTCATGGCCTGCGAGGGCGTGCGGCCGGCCGTGGCTACCCACGACCACCGCCTGGTGGCGCGGGCTCGGGAGCTGGCCCGGGACAGGGTGCAACCCTTCGAGTTCCAGATGCTCTACGGGATCCGGCCCTCGTTGCAGGCCGAGCTGGTGGCCGCCGGCTTCCCGGTGCGGGTGTACGTCCCCTACGGGGTCGCCTGGTACCCCTACCTGACACGGCGGCTGGCCGAGCGGCCGGCCAACGTTTGGTTCTTCGCCCGGGCCTTCTTCGGGCACTGAGCAGGGTCCCGCAGGCCCCTTGGATGCTGCATCTAGAGTTCCCCCCATGACCCGCCGCCTGCTGCTCCTGCTGCCGCTCTCCGCCGTGTTGCTCGCCGTAGCCCTGCCCGCCGCCGCCCAGACCCCCGATGAGGTGGCGGCCGAGGTGGCCGACCGCGGGTACTGGATCGACGAGCGCCTGCCGGCCGAGGCGAGCCGGATCGACGCCGCGGTGACGGCCGCGGGCAACGCCGGGGTGCGGCTCATGGTCGTGCTCCTCTACGAGGACCCGGCGGGCGGGGCGACCACCTTCGCGGACGCGGTGCTCGACCGGGTGGGCAGCGGTACGGTGCTGGTGCTTTCCGAGACCGGTGAGGGCGTCGTTTCCACCGATCTCACCCAGGACCGGCTGGAGGCAGCCCTCAACGCCGGCTACGAGGCCGGGGGCGGCGACGCCGGCTACGTAGAGGCGGTGGTCGCCTCGCTCACCGGCACGCCGGTGGATGGCGGTGGCACGGAAGGTGGCGGCGAGACGGAAGGCGGCGGCAGCGTGACCGGGCTGATCGTGCTGCTGGTGGTGATGGGCGGGTTGATCCTGCTGGTGGTCTGGGCCGTGCGGCGCCAGGGCAAGGCCACCGCGGCTGGCCGGCAGCGCTCCATTGAGGAGGCCCGCCGGGAGATCAAGGCCCAGCTCGACGCCATGGCCAACACCATCCTCGAGATCTCCGACAAGGTCTCTCTGTCCGACTCCCGGGAGGACAACCAGTACCTGGAGCAGGCCGGCAGGACCTTCACCGAGGCCTCCGAGGGCTACGAGGCGGCAACCGACCCGGCCCGCCTCGAGGAGATCTCCGACCGGCTCGACGAGGCGCGCTGGCAGCTCGACGCGGCGGCGGCCCTGGCCGACGGCAAGCCGGTGCCGGCGCGGCCGGCCGCGGAGGAGCGCTCTGCCTGCTTCTTCGACCCCACCCATGGCGGGCCTTTCGAGGACGCCGAGGTGCGCACCGCCGCCGGCACGAAGAAGGTGCGGGTGTGCGCCGCCGACGCCGAGAAGCTGCGCCGGGGCCAGCAGCCCGACACGCGCCTGATCGAGGTGGGCGGCCGCGGCGTCCCGGCGGCCACCGCCCCCAGGTCCTACGGCGGCGGGGGGTTGGACTGGCTGGACGTGTTCGCGGTGATCGTCGGCGGCATGGGCGCGGGGCGCTCCTTCGACTGGGGCCGGGGCGGCGGTTCGGGCACCTGGGGCGGCCGGCGCAGCGGCTCGAGCGGTTGGGGCCGCGTGTCCCGATCCGGAGGCGGGGGATCGATGGGCGGTTCCCGGAGCCGGGTCGGTCACACCCGGACCCGCAGCCGCTGAGGCCGGCCGCGGGGCCGCTGGCGGCCCGGGGCGGCCCCTCCCTACACTGTGTGGACCCGAACGAGAAGGATGGATATGGGTTTCTTCAAGCGCCTCTGGGGATACATCAAGGCCCTCTTCCGGAGCAAGACCGAGGCCATGATGGATCCCGAGATCGAGATCGAGCAGGCCATCACGGAGGCGCGCCAGCGTGACCAGGACCTGCGCACCCAGGCGGCCAAGGTGGTGGCGCACCGTACGCAACTGGAGAGCCAGATGGGGCGGGCCGCCGACGACGCCGGCGAGGCGCGGGAACTGGCCAAGCAGGCCCTCCTCAAGGGCCAGGCGGCCACCACCGCCGGCGACGCCGCCGGTGCCGACAAGTGGAACCGCACTGCGCAGGGTGTGGCTATGCGCCTCCAGGCCGCCGAGAACAACCTCAACTCACTCAAAGGCCAGTACGAGACCGCCGCCACCCAGGCCGAAAACGCCAAGCGGGCGGTGCAGCAGAACGCCATGCGGCTGCAGGAGCTGGCCGCCAAGCGCATGGAGCTGCTCGGCTCGCTGCAGCAGGCCAAGATGCAGGAGTCGGTCAATCAGGCCATGGAGTCGCTCTCGGCCACCTTCGACGACGAGTCGGTCAGCCTCAGCAAGGTCGAGGACAAGATCGAGGCGCGGCGGGCCGAGGCTATGGCCCATGCCGAGCTGCGCGAGGCCACTCCGGAGGGCGCCGAGATGGAGCTGCGCGAGACGATCTCGGTGGCGCAGGCCGATGCCAAGCTGGACGAGCTGAAGAAGGAACTGGGCATCACGGGCTAGCCGCTTCCTGCTCGAGTTTCCGGCTCCCCCGGCGCCAGGCGCCGGGGGAGGCGCGAGAGGGCTCGAGCAGAGGGGGCAAACCACGCCGGAGGTGAGTCGCGGGTTGCTCGACTCCCCCGCTTCGCGGGAGAGGCGCGCCCCGCACAGCAGGCGCGGAGGGGGGTGAGTTCCGGCCCAGCCTGCAGTGAGGCCCTCCCGACGAGTGGGAGCGGATTCGCCCCTCGGCCCGAACTCACGGCCGCTCTCTCTACCATCCCCGGATGCTCGCCCACCCTTCCTTTCGCCGGGGGCTTCGCGATGGGACGGTGCTCTTCCTCGCGGTGGGAGGGTTCGGTGTGGCCTATGGGGTGCTGGCCGTGCAGGCGGGGTTCACGGCGTGGCTGGCGGTGGTGGCGTCTCTGGTGGTGGTGTCGGGGGCGGCCCAGTTTGCCTGGGTGGGCCTGGCCGGGGCGGGGGCCGCTCCGATCCTGGTGGCGGCCACCGGCCTGGCCCTCCGGCATGTCCCGATGTCGGCGCGGATCGCCGGGCTGGTCGGGCCGCGTCCCCTGCGGGTGAGGCTCGCCCTGGCGTGGGTGCTGGTGGACGAGACCTTCGGGCTCACCGTGGCCGCCGCTCGCCGGGGAGAGCCGGACCTGGTGGCCTACAAGGCCGCCGTCGACCTGCTGCTCTACTCCGGGTGGGTGGCCGGCACCGTGATCGGCGCCTTCGCCGGCGGGCAGTTCGACCCGGCGGCCTGGGGCGCCGACGTCTTCTTCGCCGTGCTCTTCGTGGGCCTGGCGGCGCCCCTGGTGCGTACCCGTTGGGACCTGCTGGTGGCGGCGCTGGCCATCGGGGCGACCTTCGCCGCCGCGGCCATCCCGTCGGCGTGGCGGGTGACCGCGGCCGCGGCTGCTGCTGCCGCGGCAGGAATGGTGCTTCCCGATGAGTGACCTGCTCGTCGTCGTGGCGATGGGCGCCATCACCTACTCCACCCGGGCGGTGTTCCTCGCCCGTCCGGACAGAGCGCCGGCGGGTCGCCTCACCGGTTTCCTCGAGCGGTTCCCCCTTGCCCTCTTCGTGTCGCTGGCGGCCACCACTCTCCTGGTGCCCGACAGCCGCGTCGATCCCGTCCTCGGCTGCTCCGCCCTCGGGGGCGCAGTCGCCGGGGGGATCCTGACGAAGCGGTCGCTTCCGGGGGTGCTCGTGGGTGGCATCGCCGCCTACTGGCTGGCGCGCCTCGTTGCCGGCTGAGCGAGGCCGGCGGGCTGGTCCTGGAGTTGGTGGCGGCGGGGCCCGGGTGTCCCCGGCGGCGCGCAGAGTCGCCCGTTGGTAGTGGGCCGACCGGGGAGGAAGGATGGGCGACCCAGCCGGGCCGGCGACTGGGGAGCGCCGCAGTGAGCTAGACCTCATGCGGGCCGCGGTGGTCCTCGGCCTGGTGTTCTTCCACACGCTGCGGGTGTTCGATTCCGGCGAGGACTACGTCAAGCACACCCCGGCGAGCACGGTGGTCGACATCGTCATCGGCCTGCTGGTGCCCTGGGCGATGCCGCTCCTCTTCCTGATCAGCGGCATCGGTACTTGGTACTCCCTGCGCTCCCGGGGAGGCGGCCCGTTCGTGGTCGAGCGCCTCCGGCGGCTCCTCGTACCACTGGTGTTAGGGGTCGTGGTGCTCTGCCCCATCCCGGTGTGGTTTGCGATGAACGCCAGCCCGGCCTATCAGGAGTCGTACTGGGGCTTCTGGCGGTCCTTCTTCCGGGTGAGCTACGAGCCCGGGGAGTTCCCCTTCGTGGTGCGACCGGCACCCCTCCGCCGTCTTCCTGCCGGCGCCGGGTGGCTGGTG
>CAYGYX010000005.1:48155-68939 GCA_964354255.1 uncultured Acidimicrobiia bacterium
CGTGGTGCGACCGGCACCCCTCCGCCGTCTTCCTGCCGGCGCCGGGTGGCTGGTGCTGGCGGCGGTCATGGGCTTGGCTGCCGGGGCCGGCCGCCGGGCCGCGGCTGGCTCTCCCTCGATGGCTCCGCCCTCCGGGTGGCGGGCGAAGGCGCCGCGTTACGGCAACGAGGCGGTGCTCCCCGTCTACGTGCTGCCCCAGCCCGTCATCGTGGCCATCGGGCTCGACGCGCTGGGGTGGGGCCTCCCGGCCATCGTCGAGTATCTGCTGATCAGCGTGCTGGCGCTGGCCGGGACCTTGCTCATCTACGACCTCCTGGTGCGGCGCAGCGCGGTGACCCGGTTCCTGTTCGGGGTGAGGGCGAAAGGGGGGCAGAGCCGCGATGGAGCGCCCTGGTGAAGCCTCGATAGCCGTTCTCTAGACTCCGGGCGAGTCTCGAGGGAAAGGCAGTATGAAGCTCCCCCGCGTCACGATCTCCCGTCTGCTGCTGGCCCTGGCGATCCTCCTGCCGCTGGTAACCATGGTCTTCTGGTGGGGGGGCACTCTGCCCGATGAGGCCGACCCGGAGATAGGGCGGGTGATCTTCGGCAACATCCCCAAGGCCGTGGTCGCCCTCTTCTACATCGGCGCCGGCCTGGCCCTGGGCGTCGCCGCCTACCTGTTCTACCAGCGGGGGCGCAACTGGGAGCGGGGGGGGCGGGACCACCGGCTCGGGCGCTGGGGTCAGCGGGTGTGGGAGTTCCTGCGCGGGGTCATGATGATCTCGGTCCTGGAGGACCGGGCGGCCGGGATCATGCACGCCATGATCTTCTTCGGCTTCGTGACGCTGCTACTGGGGACGGCCACCCTGGAGCTCGACCACCTGCTCCCCAACAACCTGAAGTTCCTGGAGGGGGGCTTCTACCAGGGCTACTCCTTCGTGCTCGACGTCGCCGCCCTGGTCTTCATCGCCGGCGTGGTGTGGGCGGCGCTGCGCCGCTACCTCTTCCCCCCGCTGCGCATCCGGGGCAAGACGAAGCCGGAGGACGCCTGGATCCTGCTGATCCTCGGTGTGATCGGGGTGACCGGCCTGCTCACCGAGGCCGCCCGGCTGAGCCTGGAGGGCCGCCCGAACTACGAGGTCTGGTCCTTCGCCGGCTGGTACCTCTCCTACCTGTTCCCCCAGGGCTCGGCGTCGTTGGCCCACCAGATCATCTGGATCATCCACGCCCTCTCCTTCGGCGCCTTCTGCGTGGTGCTGCCGGTCACCAAGCTGCGCCATGCCCTCACCTCACCGGTGAACATGGCGCTGGCCCCCCGGGCGCGGCCCAAGGGGGCGATGCGGGAGATGCCCAACCTGCTCGAGGCCACCGACATCGAGACGGTCGGGGCCTCCAAGGTGAGCGAGTTCACCTGGAAGCAGCTGTACGACACCGACGCCTGCACCATCTGCGGACGCTGTACCTCAGTGTGCCCGGCCAACTACACCGGCAAGCCCCTCGACCCGCGGGAGATCGTGCTCAAGCTGGGCGAGGTCATGGCCCGCAGTGGCTCGCCGGTCGTGTCGCCGCCGGTGGGGGTGGACGGCGAGATCACCGTCTCGTCGGACTCGGTCTTCGAGCGGATCAGTGCCGCCGAGCTGTGGGCCTGCACCACCTGCCGGGCCTGCGAGCAGGTCTGCCCGGTGTCGATCGAGATCCTCGACAAGATCCTCGACATGCGCCGCTATCTGGCGCTCATGGAGGCCGATTTCCCCAGCCAGCTGGGCAGCGTCTTCATCAGCATGGAGAATTCCTCCAACCCCTATGGCATGAGCCAGCAGGACCGGGCCGCCTGGACCCGGGAGGTCGACTTCCCGGTCAAGATCCTGGGCGAGCCGGGGGTGACCGCCGAGTACCTCTACTGGGTGGGCTGCGCCGGGTCGTTCGACGACCGCAACCGCAAGGTGACCCTGGCCACCGCCCGCCTGCTGCACCGGGCCGGGGTGGACTTCGCCATCCTGGGGCCGCGTGAGCTGTGCACCGGGGACCCGGCGCGGCGAGCCGGCAACGAGTACCTGTTCCAGACCCTGGCGCTGCAGAACATCGCCACCCTGAACGAGGCCGGGGTGACCAAGATCATCGCCCAGTGCCCGCACTGCTTCAACACCCTGGTCAACGAGTACCCCCAGTTCGGGGGCAACTACCAGGTGGTCCATCACAGCCAGCTGCTGATGAGCCTGGTCAAGGAAGGGCGCCTGCAGCCGGTCAAGGCGGCCAACGGCAAGGTCACCTTCCACGACCCGTGCTACCTGGGCCGGCACAACGACGAGTTCGCCGCCCCGCGGCAGGTGTTGCGGGCCGCCGGCGGCCGGCTGGTGGAGATGGGGCGCACCGAGCAGCGCTCCTTCTGCTGCGGGGCCGGCGGGGCCCAGATGTGGATGGAGGAGCACACCGGCAAGAAGGTGAACATCGAGCGGACCGAGGAGGCCCTGGCCACCGGGGCACCGACCATCGCCACCGGGTGCCCCTTCTGTTACATCATGCTCGACGACGGCGTCAAGGACCTGGGCCGTGACGAGGAAGTGAAGGTCAAGGACCTGGCGATGATCCTGGCGGAGCGGGTGCTGGGCGGCTGAAGCGTCAAGTCGGGGCCGGACCGTGCCGAAGACCTCGGGAGCCGAACCCGAGGAGTTGAGCGATGAGGTGCGTCCGCTGCGGAGGCATTGCGGTGGTCGTCCGCGGGCTGGACTGGCTCTGCGGCCGCTGCGCGCTGTCGCACGATTGGGAGGAGATCATCTCCATCGCTCAGGACGCCGTCGCGGCCAACGGCCGGGGCACGGCGCCTCCTGCGCCCCCTCCCCTGCAGGCCACGGCCTAGGGAGGCGACCGGGCCGGACCCCCGGTCGCGTCACAGCCTGAGCCCGGGTCAGATGACCCCCGGCGAGCGCCGGGCCTCTAGCCCTTCACCGCCCCGGCGTCGGGCACCAGAGGCTGGTGCCGGGCCGATTTCCGCGGCTCCTGTGGATAAGTCGACTACGGTGACGCACGGCCCCAGGTGGAGACGCGCGTGTCAACAGAGACTGCCTCATTCGGTGCGGGGAAGCGGGAAGGGCATGACGCCCGCCGCTTCTATGCCCGGCGCATGCTCCATCGGGCGTCCCCGGTGCGGGCAGGCGAGCCGGTGCCGCCGCCCCCCGAGGTGCTCGACCGCCTCATCTGCCATTCGTCGGAGTGCATGGGGGAACTGCCCGACGACTGTGTCTCGCTCATGGTCACCTCGCCCCCCTACAACGTGGGCAAGGACTACGACGTCGACCTGAGCCTCGAGGAGTACCTCGGCCTGCTGCGCCGGATACTCACCGAGACCCACCGGGTGCTCGAACCGGGGGGGCGGGCGGCGGTTAACGTGGCCAACCTGGGCCGCCGTCCCTACCTCGCCCTGAACCACCGGGTGGCGGCCCTGTTCGAGGAGATCGGCTTCCTGCTCCGCGGGGAGATCGTCTGGCAGAAGGCCCAGGGGGCGGCCGGTTCCTGCGCCTGGGGGTCCTGGTGCTCGGCCCGCAACCCCACGCTGCGCGACGTCCACGAGTACGTGGTGGTGGCCAGCAAGGGTTCCTTCCGCCGGCAGCGCCTCGGGGAGGACACCATCTCCCGCCAGGATTTCCTGGACGCCACGGTGTCGGTGTGGAGCATCGCCCCCGCCTCGGCCCGCCGCATCGGCCACCCGGCGCCGTTCCCCGTCGAGTTGCCGCGGCGGCTCATCGAGCTCTACACCTTCCGCGGGGACCTGGTGCTCGACCCCTTCATGGGTTCGGGATCGACCGCGGTGGCCGCCGTCGAGAGCGGGCGCTACTACGTGGGCTACGAGACCGAGCCGGCCTACCTGGAGATCGCCCGGGCCCGCCTCGCCGCGGTCGGGGAGCAGGTGCCGGCCGGCCGGTAGCGGCCCGGCATCGGCACCCCGAAGCAAGCGCTCGCGTTAGGGTGATGGGCCGTGGAGCCCGTCATCCGCTTCGAAGGCCTCACCAAGTTCTACGGCAAACACCGGGGGGTAGTCGACCTCGATCTCGAGGTCTACCCGGGCGAGGTGTTCGGCTACCTCGGGCCCAACGGGGCGGGGAAGACCACCACCATCCGGCTCCTCCTCGATTTCATCCGGCCCACCCGGGGGCAGGCGGTGGTGCTCGGAGGTGACCCCCGCACCGACGGGCCCCGCTTGCGCCGGGAAGTGGGCTACCTGGCCGGCGACCCGGCCCTGTATCGGAAGATGACCGGGCGGCAGCTGCTCACCTACCTGGGACACCTGCGGGGTATGCCGAGCCTCGCCCCGGCCGAGGACCTGGCCGAGCGCCTGGAGTTGGACCTCGAGCGCCCCATCGGCGACCTGTCGCGGGGCAACCGCCAGAAGGTGGCGGTGGTGCAGGCGCTCATGCACTCCCCTCGCCTGCTGGTGCTCGACGAGCCGACGGCCGGCCTGGACCCGCTGATGCAGCGGGTGTTCTACCGTCTGGTGGCCGAGGCGAAAGAGGAGGGGCGCACCGTGTTCCTCTCCTCGCACGTGCTGTCGGAGGTGGAGCGTATCGCCGACCGGGTGGGCATCGTGCGGGAAGGCCGCCTGGTGGTGGTGGAGGGCCTCGAGCAGTTGAAGGCCAAGGCGCTGCGCCGCCTGGAGATCCACTTTGCCGGGCCGATCCCGCGGGAGGAGTTCGCCACCCTGCCCGGCGTGCAAGACGTGGTGGTAGAGGACGGTGTGCTCACCTGCACCGCGGTGGGGTCGATCGACCGCCTGGTGAAGGCGGCCGCCCGCTACGAGGTGACCAACGTGGTCAGCCACGAGGCCGACCTGGAGGAGCTGTTCCTGCGCTACTACGAGGGGGCCGGCGATGCTGCATAGCGTCTTCGGGGCCGCGATGTGGAGCCGCCGCCGCAGCCTGGCCTGGTGGATCGGCGGGTGCTTCGTGTACCTGCTGTTCCTGGGCAGCGCCTTCCCCACCCTGCAGGACAACGCCGCCGATTTCGAAAGGATGCTCGACAGCTACCCGGAGGCGCTGCGGGCCATGTTCAACATGGTCGAAGGGGTGTCGCTGAGCACCGGACCGGGGTTCCTGCACATGGAGCTGTTCTCCTTCGTCCTCCCCCTGCTCCTCATGGTCTTCGCCATCGGCTTCGGGGCCCGGGCCATCGCCGGGGAGGAGGAAGAGGGGACCCTCGACCTGCTGCTCTCCGGGCCGATCACCCGCCGCCGGGTGCTCGCCGAGCAGTTCGCCGCCATGGCCGCGGCCACCTTCTTGCTCGGCCTGGTGATGTTCGCCGCCATCCTCGCGGGCGGGGCGGCCTTCGGCATGGGCCTGGTGCCGGGGCGGCTGGCGGCGGCCACGTTCACCGCGGTGCTCATTGCCCTGGTCTTCGGGGCGCTGGCCCTGGCGGTGGGCTCCATCACCGGGGGCCGGGCCGTGGCTATCGCGGTAGCCGGGGCGACGGCGCTGGCCGCCTACCTGGTGTTCTCCCTGGCCGACGTGGTGAGCTGGCTGGGCACGGTGCAGAAGGCCTCCCCCTGGTACTACTACGCCGAATCCGCCCCCCTGCTCCGCGGCCTGGAGTGGTCCCACGCCGGCGTGCTCGCTGCCATCGTGGTGGCCGTGCCGGTGGCGGGCGGGGTGGTGCTGGACCGGCGCGACCTGGCGGTCTAGCCGCGCCGAAGGCATCGCCTCCGCAGCAGCAGGACGGTGGCCAGGGGCCACACCCAGGCCAGGTCGCCCGGTCCGCCGGGCCCGCTGCGCGCCTCGGTGCGGCGGATGCGAACCAGGCGGTACTTGGCGGTGATCTCGGCGAGGCGATCGTCGGGCAGACGGGGGCTGACGCCGAAGGCGTAGGCGGCGAACCCGCTGCCGATGATCACCTGGCGCAGCACGCGGAGGCGGTCGGGATGGTCGCTGGCCTCTTCGGCCACCCCGGCCCACCAGCCGTCGGGCATCCACACCTCGACGCCGGGGTCGGCTTTGACGTTGCGGTACCAGTCCGAGATCGCCCCGAACCCGGCGAGCACGTAGAGATCGCCGTCCACCACGGCGAAGTTGAGGGGCGTGCGTCGGGCAAGGCCGCTCTTTCGTCCCTGGTGGGTGAGCACCAGGATCTGGCCGGTGATCCGCGGCCAGGGCTGGAGCCACCAGCCGAGGCCGAGGCGGAACATCACCACCATGAACCGGTTGAGGTAGCGGAAGCCCTGCCGGAAGCGCTCCTCGATCCGGGGGCTGGAGAAGGTCATGCCGTCCCTCCACGATGGGGCCATCGGGTAGTCTCGCCGCCTCAGCGCGCCGGCGCCAGGGCCGATGGGCAGGGGGGAGAGGAGCGAACGGCTCGGTCGGCAGCTGCCGCCGGCCAGGGGCCCTTCAGCCAGTCGGCCAGCACCCAGGGCACCAGGGACGCCCAGGGCAGGGCGATCACTGCCGGGGAGAGGACCACGGCGGCGCAAGCCCAGAGGAGGCGCCTACGGGGCAGGCGGCGGCTGCCCAGAGGGCGGCGTGGGCGTTAGGGTGCGCCATTGCCCGCGTCGACTGGGCGGGGGCGCGCTCCTGGGTGTCCAGGCAGCGGAGGGCAGGGCGGGCCGCCTCGCCAGCCGGGAAAGGCGGGGCCGGGTCAGGGAGTGGCGAAGCGCAACTCGCCCAGGACGTCCTCGTTCTCGCCGACGTACTGCCCGAACACGGCGGCGAGCGCGGGGTTGTCTTGCACCCGCATGGTGGTGTCGTGGTCGGGGTCGTCATCGTTCTCCCAGTGCTCGTTCCACCACGAGATGGCCACGACCTGGGGCCAGCGCCCCTGGGTGAGATCGGCCAGGGCCGCCTCGGCCCATTCCGCCTGGTCGCAGAGCGGGTTCCCGGCGGTGACCCCGAACTCCAGGAGAACGATGGGCTTGTCGGGCGCGATCTTGCGGAGCCGCGGGTAGGCGGCGTCCATGGTGTCGCGGAAGGGCTGGCACCAGTCGTCCAGCGGCGTCTGTGCCCCGTAGACGCTCACCCCCACCCAGTCCACATACGCCGGCCCGGGGTAGTAGCTCTCGAGGCGGTTCCACCACACCTGCGGCCAATCGTCGCCGTTGGCATGGAAGACCCACGTGATGTTGCCGGCGCCTTCGGCGCGCATCAGGTCGATGATGTGGCGGTAGGCGTGGCGGAACCGCTCCGGGCCGTCGGGACGGTTCGGGTTCCCGTAGCCGGCCTTGGCGCCGGCGCCGTTCCACCGGCCGTTCCAGGGGAACCAGCGGCCGTTGGCCTCGGTGCCGTACTCGACGATGATCGGCGAGCCGAAGTCCCGCGCTCCCCGCGCCCAGGCCCGCAGGTCGTCGTCGAAGCGGCCGGCCAGGATGTGGTCGAGGGCGAAGGAGGGGTCGGGCAACTCGGGGGATCGGTCGCGCAGCATGAGGCGAATGTAGGGCGTCGCCCCGTGGTCGCGTATCCAGGTGGCGGTCTTCAGCGGGAATGAGCGGTCGCGATACCAGTTGTGGGAGAAGTAGACCCAGGCCGCGGTTTTCCCCACCACTGCCTCGTAAGAGGTGAGGTCGCCGAGGCGGAGGTCGTCTTCGGCGCCGCTGCGCCCCCCGGGGTATACGGCGTGGTATAGGTTGCCTGCCGGTGGGGGGAGGATGGTGGAAGCAGGAGCGGCGGCGACTGCCGGGGGAGCACCTCCCGCCACGGGGCTGAAGGCGAGAGCGCCGGCGAGCGTCGCCGCCCCCAGTCGGGCGCGGAGGGTGGAGCGTACGGACCGATGCTGGTGTGGTGGCACCGGGCCGAGTGTATGGGCGGCGGAGCGCTTCCTGAGCCGGGGAGGGCGGTGGTCCCGGGGCTCACCCCTGGGCGGGGGAGGCGCACGCCGCGGCGGCGATGACTCGCCCCCCGACCACCGACCCCAGTAACCCGGGCGGGAACGGCTGGTGCACGGTGACGCACACCCGGGCGGTTCCCGCCTCGGCCGAGGCGACCCGCCCGGTGCGGGGCCGGGCGGCCAGGGCGGCGGCCACTGCCTCCTCTTCGGCGAGGGTGGGGTCGAGGAGCAGCCGGCCCTCGTAGGCCTCAGCAGGGTCGATGGCCGCCGCCCCGGCCTCGGCTCCGGCGTCGGCGGCGAAGGAGGCCTCGCGCCAGGCCGCCCCGCAACGGCCCACGTCGACGGCCAGGGTCACC
Organism: uncultured Acidimicrobiia bacterium; assembly: GCA_964354255.1. Lineage (GTDB taxonomy): Bacteria > Actinomycetota > Acidimicrobiia > Spongiisociales > UBA11373 > VGBK01. The sequence continues at coordinate 56,288 of CAYGYX010000005.1, forward strand.
GCGAGCGCTCCCCCCAGCAGGAGCAGGGCGAGGATGGGCAGGACCGTTCCCTTATCGCTCAAGGTTGCTCCGGTAGGGGCTGATCGGCGCGGCGGCCCGGCCCACCACCAGCCGGGAGACCGCCCCGTCGGGGCCGGCGAGGGCGACTCGAAGGCGAACGACGGTGGACAGGCTGTTGCCCGCGATGCCGGTGGAGATACTTTCGGCTTCGGGGGCGAGAGCCCGGGCCAGGGTGGCGGCGAGGGCGGCGTCGCCGTGCCGGGCCGCCCAGGTGGCGGCGACGGCCGCCGCCTCGGCGGCGGTCTCCCCGGCCGCCTGCAGGCGGCAGGCGGCGAGCGCTCCCTGCAGGAGGAGGGCCGTGACCAGGGCGGCCACCAGCGTGTCGATGAGGGCGCTTCCTCGGCTCACGGCGGCACCACCCGGGGGAAGGCGGCCTGCACCGCGATGGTGATCGGCACCCAGTCCGGGCCCGGGGGCAGCCAGCGGAAGCAGGCGGCGGCCAGAGCCTCTTCGTCTTCCAGCCGAACTTCCACCTGCAGGTCGCGTGCCCCGGGGAGGGCGGCGGCCAGGTCGACGGCGAGCCGGGCCTCCTCGGCCCCGGCGTCGGCTCCGGGACGGGCGGCCCGCCGGGCGCCGGCGCTCACCGCCGCCTCGGCGGCGTGGCGGGCGGTGGCCGCCCCGACCACCTGGATGATGAGGGCGAGGAGGAGGAAGGCGACCGCCAGGCCGGCCATCCCCTCGATGACGGCCGAACCCCGATCTAGGAGAAGAAGCCGGTCAGTTGGGTGGTGATGGCAGCCCAGACGTCGCGGGCGGTGGTGCGCACCTGGGGCAGGAGGAAGGCGACGACGAGCACGGCGATGGCCGCCATGCCCAGCCACTCCACGGTGGTGACCCCGCGGTCGTCGCGACGGCGGGCGGTGATCCAGGCGAGCGGTTGGAGCACGGGCTTCTCCTTTCATGGGGCAGGGGAGGACAGGGCGGCGAGCCCGGTCAGGGTCGGGTACATGAGGAAGAGCAGGGTGACCGGCACCATGAGGGCCAGGATCGGGCCGTAGGCGGCCAGGGCGCGACGGCCCCCCTCGGCGGTGAGGTCGCGGGCCAGGGCCGCCCGGTAGTCGACGGCCAGGGCGGCGAGGGCGTCTCATGGGGCAGGGGAGGACAGGGCGGCGAGCCCGGTCAGGGTCGGGTACATGAGGAAGAGCAGGGTGACCGGCACCATGAGGGCCAGGATCGGGCCGTAGGCGGCCAGGGCGCGACGGCCCCCCTCGGCGGTGAGGTCGCGGGCCAGGGCCGCCCGGTAGTCGACGGCCAGGGCGGCGAGGGCGTCGGCGAGTCGGCCCCCGCTGCGGTGGGCGTGGCCGAGCAGGTCGTAGAGGCGTCCCGCCTCGGGATGGGCGCTGCGGGCGGCCGCCAGGTTGAGGGCCTCGGGGAGGCCGCAGCCGCCGCGGTGCTCGGCGGCGATGGTGCTCATCTCGGCGGCGGCCACTCCCTGCGAGGTGGCGGCGAAGTGCTCGACGGCGCCGACCACCGACTCCCCGGCGAGGACCGACAGGGCCAGGGTGTCGGTCACGGTGGGCAGCTCCCGGCGCAGCCGGAGAGCCCGGGCCTCAGCCGCGTGCCGGCGGTGCAGCCGCTGCCCGAGGAGCCCGGCTCCGGCTCCGAGCGCCATTAGCGATGGCGTCGCCGTCTGCCCGGCCTCGACGAAGAGGTAGCCGGAGGCCAGCAGCCAGCCGGCGGCGGCCCCGGCCAGTGCTGCCCCGAGACGGAAGGTGACGGCGGCAGGCAGTCGGGCCTTCTGCCGCGCACGCCCGGGGAAAGGCATGGGGGAACCGGCCGCCGGTGCCAGGTAGGCGGCCAGATGCTCGGCGACGGCGAGGCGGCGGCCGGCGGTGCCGAGGAGGAAGATGGCCCCGGCGGTGAAGAGGGCGGCGAGGGCGCTCACGTGAAGACTCTCGGCATGCGGGAGAGGCGGGCCGCGCGGCGCGACAGCCAGAAGCCGATGGTGGTGGCAGCGAGGCCGACCAGGACGACCATCGTCCCGGTCCGGGTGGAGTAGGCGGCGGCCGCCTGCGGGTTGGTGGCGGTGGTCAGCAGGAGCAGTGCCCAGGGGGCTCCCAGGGCCACCCCGGCGGTGAGGCGCTGCTCGGTGAGGGCGGCCTGGTGGGCGCGTCGTAGGCGCAGTTCGTCGGCTACGGAGGAGGCCAGGCCGGAGAGCACGGCGCCGACTCGCTCGCCGCCGATCCCGGCGGCGGCCGCCAGGGTGGTGAGCACCCGGTCGGCCAGCGGGTCGGCCCACTCGACCCGAACGGAGGCGAGGGTGGCGGCGTAGGGGCGGCCGGCCGACCGGCCCTCGGTCAGGCGCCGGCTGAGCCCGGCGAGACGGTCGTCGGCGCCGGCGGCCGCCACGGCGGTGGCCTCGGGCAGTGCCTCTCCGGCGGAGAGGCGGCCGCGGAGGGCGGCGAGGAAGTCCGGCCAGCGGCCCGCCGACTCTTCGACGGCCCGCCGGTGACGGGCGGCGGCGACCAGCGGCGGGGCGGCGAGCCCCATGGCGCCTACCGCCGCCACCATTGCCACGTTGCCGCCCAGGGCGATGGCGGCCACGCTCCCGGCGGCGCCGGTGGGCAGGGCGAGGGCGATGACCGCCGGCCGGGGTAGGGACAGGCGGGGGCGGGGCGAGGCGGGCAAGGGCAGCCCGGCCAGCGCCCAGGCGGCAGCGGCGGCGGCGAGAGCGGCCAGGCCCCTCACGGCCGACCTCCGGCTGCGCTGGTGAGGATGGCCCCGCCGCGGCGGAGCGCGAGGCCGTCCGGGGCGTAGAGCGTCTCCGTGGTGAACACTTCAGCCTCCAGTTGGGGGGGGACCGCCGCGATCTCCTCGACCCGGCGGCCGGCGGGGGTGCGGCGCAGGAACACCACCAGGTCGGCCACCGCCGCCACCGCCCGGCGGACGAAGGAGACGGCCACGTTCTCCCCGGCCAACACGCAGTAGCCCACCAGCTTCTCCAGGGCGTCCCGGGCGGAGTTGGCGTGCAGGGTGGCGAAGCCCGAGCACCCGGCGTTCAGGGCGAGCACCAGGTCGAGGGCCTCCGGACCGCGCACCTCGCCCACCACCAGGCGGTCGGGCCGCTGGCGCAGTGCTTCCCGCACCAGGTCGCGCAGGGTGATGGCCCCGCCCCCGTCCAGCCCGGCGGGCCGGGTCTGCATCTGGGTCATGTCCGGCAGGTCGGCCTGGACCTCGAAGACCTCCTCACAGGTCACCACCCGCCGCTCGGGAGGCACCTCGGTCAGCAGGCAGTTGACCAGGGTGGTCTTCCCGGCCCCCGGGGCCCCGGCCACCAGGATCGTCCGATCGTCCCGGACCGCGGCGCGCAGTAGGTCGGCGGCGGGGGCGGTGAGGGTGCCCAGCTCTACGAGGCGGGCGAGGCCGGCAGCGCGCAGCACGAACTTGCGCACCTGGATGTTGAGGCGGTCGGGATGGGTCACCGGCGGGCCGGTGATGTGGACCCGGCTGCCGTCGGGAAGCTGGGCCGAGACGATGGGGTCGGCCAGGTCGAGGCGGCGCCCGGTGCCGGCCAGCAGCTGGTCGGCGATGCGGCGCACCTGCTCGGGTGCCATCACCTCGGGAAGGAGCTCCTTGACGCCGCCCTTGACCACAAAGGTCCGCCTGCCGCCGAGGACGATGATCTCCTCCACCTCGGGGTCGGCGAGGAGAGGGGCGAGGAAACCGTAGCGGTCCTGGCTCACGGGGCCGGCTCCAGGCGGCGGAGGGCCCGACGCAGCGCGCGGGCCGGCGGCCGGGCCGTGCGGGCGGCGGCGGCCACCGCCTCCCGGTGGGGCACCAGCGCCGCCGGGTCGAGGCCGAGCCAGCGCCGGGCGGCGGACACCAGCTCGCCTGCCTGGGAAGGGCGTACCCGGTTGAGCACCAGGGACGGCTGGGGACCGGCCCACTCGGCGGTGAGCCGGGCGGCCCGAACCAGCCCGATGGGTGAGGCATCGGCCACCAGCACAACCCGGTCGGCCGCCTTCACCAGGGGGTCGCCGCCGCGGCGGGCACCTGCATCGGCCACTACCACCTCGGCCAGACAGCAGGCGGCGGCCGCCACGTCGTCGATCAGGTGGGTGGGGAGGGCGCCTTCCGCCCGGCGGGTGGACCCGACCAGCAGGGCCAAGGGCCCGTACCCGGTCACCACCGACGCCGGTAGGGCACCGGTCTCGTGCACCGCCTCGGCAGCGTCCACCAGGTCGGGGCGGGGTGGCCGCCCCAGGCGGACGGCGAGGCAGGGTGCCTCCACATCCAGGTCGAGGAGCAGCGTGCGGCGGCGGGCGGCCCACGACCAGGCCAGAGCCAGGGCGACCTCAGTGCAGCCCGGGGCCCCCGGCGGGCCGGTGACGACCACCGCCACCGCCGTGCGCGGCGCCTCCGGCGGGCCCGCCGCCGGGCGCAGCAGGCGGATGGCGCGCACCAGTGCCCCGGGCGGTGTGTCGTCGGGCAGGACCTCGTCGGCTCCGCCGGCCACGAGCCGCTGGCGGGCGGGGCGGTCACCGCAGGGGAAGATGCCGACGACCCGCAGCCCGCGGCGCCGCCAGGCGGCGATGCGGGCCGGGGTCACCCAGGTGGTCTCCGCCCCGGCCACCACCACGTCGAGGCGGTGGGCCTCTTCCTCGACCTCCTCCGGCCGGTAGGCACGCAGCACCATCCGCACCTCGGCCGTCTCCCGGGCCAGGGCTACCAGGCCGCTCTCCCAGTCGCGTGCCGAGAGCACGGTGGCCACCCGCGGGGTCACCGCGACACCCTCACCAGGTCGATCTCCCCCTCGTGGCGGGCGCTCACCAGGGTGGCGGCGAGGGCGTCGTCGACCGCCAGCAGCAGGTCTATCTGCTCGCTGCCGGCGATGCCCCCGGGTGCCGGGCCGGCGGCGATCACATAGAGGTCGGCGGCCACCAACCGGGCGACGGCTGGACCTTCTGGCTCGTCGGTGGTCACGTACAGATCGACCAGGTCCCCCGCCTGCAACTCGCCGAGCACGGCCCGGTCTCTTTCCAGCGAGAGGGCGAGGACGTCGGGTTGTTCCCGGCGTTCGGGCGGGCGGAGCAGGGAGGGGATCAGGGGCTCCCCCTCCGCCAGCGGGGCGGCCAGGGTCCAGCCGGTCAAGCCGGCGGGGGTGTCACCGGCCACCAGGCCGGCGGCGTCGGGCAGGCGGCGCACCCCGACCGGGAGGGTCTCCAGCGGTACGCCGGCGGGGAGGGGCCCGTCGGCCACCAGGACCGCCACGGTCGGGTCGGGCCGGGTGAGCACGAGGACCAGGGCCCCGGCTGCGGTGGCGAGCAGCAAGCCGAGCAGGGTGCGCTTGTCGAAGTGGAGAGGGGCGTTGCCCACCTTCACCGGGCCACCTCCAGCGCCACGACGTGGGCGAAGGCGACCACCCGGCGGCCCTCCTCGCCGGCCAGTTCGGCGTGATCCACCCCGACGGCGAGCACGGTGCCCCGGTAGCAGCGGCCGTCGTCTGCCCAGACGAGCGCCCGGTCGGCCCGGTCCTCGAGGTCGAGGAACAGGTCGCGCAGCGTGCGGCGGCGGCGAGCGGCCGAGCGGGCGGCGCTCTGCTCCGCGTCGAGGGTCTCGTCCATCTGCTGCCGCAGGCGCCGGCCCAGGGCGGCCAGGTCGGGATGGTCCAGCGTCTACCTCTCGGTGCGGCCGCCGGGGAGACGGGCCCGGGCGGGCCCGGCGGCAGCGTCTAGGTATCAGGCGAGGGACGGCGCCTCAAGGGGTCTGCCGGGGTGATGTTTCGCGAGCCGAGTCACTCGGGCAGGTCGCAGCCGGCGTGCTTGGGGGCTTGCAGCCGGTAGGCCTCGATGAACTCGCCCAGCTCGTCGCCGACCGCCTCGTACGCCTTGCGGCGCTCCCAGGCGGTGGCCAGGACCCCCTCGGTGACCTCCGGGTTGGGGCTGACCACGATGTGGGAGTCGAAACCGGCCGTCTCCACCAACTCGGCCAGGGCGGCTGCCGTGGCTTCGTCCCCGATCCCGTGCCATAGGACCACCGCCCCGTTGTACAGGTCGCTGTAGAGCAACTCGCCGGAGGAGACGGGCTGGTCGAGGACCCCGCAGGCGGGGGTGGGAAGGGAGTCCGCGTCGATCTCCTCCGGCAGTTCATAGCCGAGGTCGGCGATGATGGCGGAGGCGGTGATCATCTCGGCCCCGGGGATCTCACGCTGCGGGCGGAAGAGGAAGATGGCGGCCACCATCACCCCAATCCCCATCATCGTGGGCACGGCCACCCGCCGGGCCGTCTTGAGGATCTTGCTGCGTCGCTCGGCGGCCTCTTCGACCCGGCGGCGCTCTTCGGCGGCCTGGCGGCGGGCTTCCTCCCGGCGGGCGGCGGCCTCGCGGTGGGCCGGGTCGGACCGCGCACGGCGCTTCTTCTTGGGCTGTTTGGGCTGGGCCATGACCGCCGCAGTGTACGGCCCGGCAGCACCCTTGCCCCCCGGGCCCAATCCCCATACGCTGGTGGCATGGAACGGGTCTCGGTCGACCTGGGCAAGGAGTGGCTCTCGGTCGCCGACATCTGCGAGTACATGGGCGTCTCCACCTTCGTGGTCACCCGGGTGCTCCGCTCGGGCGAATTGCCGGCGGTGAAGTTCGGCCGCGAGTGGCGGGTGGCCCGCGGCGACTTCGAGGACTGGCTCAACGCCCGGCGACTCGAAGCCCTGGCCCGGGTCCCGCCCCCCGGCGGGTGAGGCGTGGCGGCCCTCCCGGTGGCCACCCGGTGAGCACGGTCAGCCCGGGCCGGGTGGACCTGCCCGTCAACGAGGAGCAGGCCGAGCTGGTCCGTCCCTGGCGGGTGGTGGTGTGGAACGACCCGGTCAACCTCATGTCCTACGTGGTGTGGGTGTTCCGCTGCTTGTTCGGCTACCCGGTGGAGGAGGCCACCCGGCTCATGCTCCGGGTGCACCACGAGGGACGGGCGGTGGTCTTCTCCGGGCCGCTGGAGAAGGCGGAGCTGGACTGCTACCGCCTCCACCACCACGGCCTCTGGGCCACCCTGGAGCAGGGCTGATGAGCGGCTTCTGCCGACGTGGCCCCGAGATCGACCTGGACCTCCCCGAGGAGGAGTTGGCCCTGCTCCTCCTGGCGCTGCCCCTGCTCGAGGGGGTATCGCCGGAGGATCCTGCCGACCCGGCGGGACGGCGCCTGCGTTACCGGGCGCATGCGGAGGACGATGGTGCCGAGGCCCGCTTCCGCGAGCTGACCACCGGCTCTCTGGAGGCCGACCGGGCCGCCGACCGGTACCGCTTCGCCTCCTCCCTGCAGCGGGGCACCCTCGGCCGGGAGGACGCCGGGTCGTGGCTGCGGGTGCTCTGCGAGGCGCGGCTGGGTCTCGCCGCGCGGCTGGGCATCGATCGGGAGGGATGGGAGCGGCCGGAGGCCCGGGGCGGCGCTGCCCTGTCCCTGCTCTATCTGTTCGGCTGCGTGCAGGACGAACTGGCGGGGCTGCTGCTCACCGATCCCTAGCGCTCGGCCTCAGCCGAGCCGCTGCCGCACCTCGGCCACGGTCGCCTTGGCATCGCCGAGCAGCAGCAGCGTCCTGGGCTGGTCGTAGAGGGGGTTCTCCACACCCGAGTAGCCCGGCCGGTCGTCGAGGTTGAATACGATCACCCGGCGGGCCTCGTGGGCCAGCAAGATCGGCATGCCGGAGATGGGCGTGCCGGTGGTGGTGACCGCGGCCGGGTTCACCACGTCGCAGGCGCCCACCACCAGGGCGAGGTCGGTGTCCTTCAGTTGGTCGTTCACCTGGCCCATCTCGTAGAGCGTGTCGGGGTCGACGTCGGCTTCTGCCAGCAGCACGTGCATGTGGCCCGGCATGCGGCCGGCGACGGGGTGGACTGCGAAGCGCACGTCGGCCCCGTTGCGGGTCAGTCGGTCGGCCAGGCCCGCCACCTCGAATTGGGCGTGCGCCAGGGCCATGCCGTAGCCGGGGATGATCACCACGGTGCGGGCTTCTTTCATGAGGTCGGCGGCGTAGCCGTAGGGGTCCTCGGGGGCGAGCCGGGCCGGTGCGGGGCTATCGGTGGCTCCGGGGGCCGCCCCCTGGGCGGTGCCTTCCCCCGACTTCGAAGCCCCCGGTGCCGGGGCTCCCTTGAGGCCGGTGAACACGTTGAGGAGGCGCCGGTTCATGGCCTTGCACATGACCATGGTGAGGATCGAGCCGGAGGCCGCCACCGTTGCCCCGCAGGCGATGAGGAGCCGGTTCTCGATCACCACCCCGACGAGAGCCGCCGCGAAGCCGGCGGTGGCGTTCAGGAAGGAGATGAGCACCGGCATGTCGGCCCCGCCGATGCGCACCGCGAACACCACCCCGAGGGCCACCGACAGGACGCCCATCACGATGAGGAACAGGTGGATGGGCAGGCCGGCGACGGCGGCCACGGTGGCGGCCGCCCCCACGGCGAGGATCACCAGGCCGCCGAGCGCGCCGTTGTGGTGGCGCAGGACCAGCGGGGTCCCTTTGAGGCGGCCGGCGAGCTTGCCGGCGGCCACCATGCTGGCGCTGAAGGTGGCCGCGCCGATCACCAGACCGAGCAGGCCCGAGACGCGGCCGACGACCGATAACACCTCGGGGCCCCGGGCGAGCTCGACGTAGGACACGAGCGCGGCGGCCACCCCGCCGCAGCCGTGCTGAAAGGCGACCATGGCCGGGATCTGGACCATGTCAACCCGCAGGGCGACGGCCCAGCCGATCAGGCCGCCGACGACGGCGACGGCGGCCACCAGGGCAACGGCGGAGATCGGGTCCCGCCACAGGGCCACGCCCACCGCGGCGGCCAGGGCCAGGGCCCCGATCAGGTTCCCCCGGCGGGCGTCCTGCCGGGTTCGGAACTGCCAGATGCCGGCCGTGAGCAGCAGGACGATCGCGATGTCGACGAGCAGGCGCTGCCAATCGCCCATCAGCGGCCCTCCTCCGCCGGCCCGGCGGGGTTGGGCCCACGCTTGCGGAACAGCCGCACCATGCGATCGGTGATGGCAAAGCCGCCGATCATGTTGAAGGCGGCGCCGACCAGCGCGATGGCCCCCAGCGTCTTCTCGAGCGCGGTCGTCGGCGTGGCGAACAGGAGCAGGGCGCCGATTAGGGTCACGGCGGAGATGGCGTTGGTCATCGACATGAGGGGGGTGTGCAGCATCTGGGGGATGCGGGAGATGATCAGGTAGCCCACCCCGAAGGAGAACGCGAAGAAACCGAGCATCAGCAACACGTCGGCCACGTCGCCCCCCTACTCCTCACCCATGGCCTTGCGGGCACCGTGGTGGACGATCGCTCCCTGGTGGGTGACCAGGGCCGACTGCATGATCTCGTCCCTCAAGTCGGGGGCTTCCATACCCTTGGCGAACAGGGCCTTGATGAAGTGGACCATGTTGGTGGCGTACAGCCAGCTGGCGTCGACCGGCAGCGACCCGGGGATGTTCATCCGTCCGCTGATGAACACTCCGTGGCGGACGGCGTCGGTGCCGGGCTCGGTGAGGGCGCAGTTGCCTCCCTGGTCGATGGATACGTCGATGATGACCGACCCCGGCTTCATGGCGGCCACCATGTCCTCGGTGATCAGGATGGGGGCCACCTCTCCGGGCACCAGGGCGCTCATCACCACCACGTCGGCCTCGGCGACCAGGGGGGCGAGAGCCAGGCGCTCCTTCTCCAGCCACTCCCCGGGCAGGGCCCGGGCGTATCCAGTCCCTTCCTCCAGGGCGATCTCCGGGGGGACGTCGAAGCCGGCGATCTTGGCCCCGAGGCTATCGGCCCCGGCGCAGGCGGCGGCGCTGATGTCCACTGCCTTGATGGAGGCGCCGAGGCGCTTGGCGGTGGCGATCGCCTGCAGGCCGACCACGCCGGCCCCGATGACGAGGAAGCGGGCTGGTTTCAGGGTGCCGATGGCGGTGCCGATCATCGGGATGATGCGCGGGAACCGGTAGGCCGCCATGATCACCGCCTTGTAGCCGGTGACGGTGCTCATCGAAGTGAGGGCGTCCATCGTCTGGGCGCGCGAGATCCGGGGGATGCTGTCCAGGGTGAGCGAGGTGACCCGGCGGTCCCGCAGGGTGCGGATCATGTCGTGGTTGACTGGGGCGGCCGGGTGCAGGAAGGTGACGAGGATCGACCCTTCCCTGAGCATCTCGGCCTCGTGGCGGCCCAGGGCCTCGTTGAAGTGGGGCTGTTTCACCTTGATGACGATGTCCGACTCCGCGAACAGGGTGGCCGCGTCGGGGACGATGCGAGCCCCGGCGGCGACGTAGCGCTCATCGGGGACGAAGGCGCCCGTGCCGGCCGACGTCTCGACGAGCACCTCGAACCCCATCTTCACGTACTCGCTCACGGACTCGGGGAGGGCGGCGACCCGGTTCTCGTTCTGCAGGGTCTCCTTGGGCACTCCCAGCTTCATCGGTGACCTCCCGCGCGGACGGTGTCGAGCACCCGGCCATGGCCATGCCCGGGCCGCATGGCCGGGGTGCGGCGATCTCGGCAAGGACCTGCCGTCGGTCCTTCCCTACAGCCTGGCACGCCGCCGGGCCGCCCGCCAGGGGCCATCCGTCCCTGCCGTCTCGGGACCGGCCGGGATCGGCCGCCGGGCGGGGCCCCTGGCCGTAGGCGGGGCGGGCGCCTAGGCTCGGAGGCGTCCAGCCCGGGAGGTGCCTTGCTCGATCGAAGCACCGTCGAGCGCCTGCGCGGCGCCGACACCGCCGGCCGACCCGTCGTCTCTGTTTACCTGGGCCTCGGCCCCGACCGCGACCAGCTGCGGTCGATCGTCACGAGGCTGAAGGCACTGGTCCATCCACTGCGAGAGGGGCCCGCGATGGCCGCGGCGGGCGAGGAGGCCGGCCGGCTCCGGCAGGACCTGGAGGCGGTGGTGGCTATGGCCGACCGGGTGAGTACCGACCCGGGCCGCGGCGCGGCTCTCTTCGTGTGCTCCGCGGCCGGGTTGGCGGAGCACGTCAGCCTGCCCGCGCCGGTGCGGGATCGGGCGGTAGTCGACACCAGTCCCTACCTCGGGCCCCTTGAAGCGATGCTGGCCCACTTCCGTCGGTACTGCGCGGTGGTCCTCGACCGCCGCCTCGCCTCGATCTATCGCTTTCACATGGGAGCGCTGGAGTCCTGGGAGGTCATGGGCGAAGAGGAGATCCGCAAGGACAACTACGGCGGTTTCTCCGGCTTCGCCGAACAGAGAGTGCGCGCCCATGCCGGGACGGTGGCCCGGCGGCTCTTCCGCCGCGTGGCCGCTCGCCTCGGTGAGTTGTATCGCGCCGGGGAGTACGACCTGCTCACCATCGGCGGACTTCCCACCAATGTGAGCGGCCTGGTGGCGGAACTGCCCGCCGACCTGAAGGCCCGCCTCACCGGCACCTTCACGGTTGATCCGCGTCCCGCCGCTCCCGCCGAGATAGAGGGCCATTGCCGCGCCCTGGCCGAGGAGCACGACCGGGAGATCGACCTGCGCCTGGTGGAGGAGTTGATGGATGCCGCCGGCGCCCGGAGCCGGGGGGTGCTCGGCCTCGATCGGGTCCTCGACGCCGCCAACCAGCAGGCCATCGACCTGCTGCTGCTCGACGCCGGGGAGACGGTCTCCGGGGTGGCCTGCCCCAGCTGTGGCTGGCTGGCCCGCACTGGGGAGGCCTGCCCCTCCTGCGGCGCCCGGACCCGCCGGGTAGCGGACCTGTACGACGCCGCCGCCGAGGCGGCGCGGGCCGGGGGAGGGTCGGTGCGCTACGTGCTGGCCGAGACGCCACTGCACCACTTCGAGGCGGGAGCCACGACGCGCTTCCCGGTGGCGGTCATCGGCGGCTGAACGGCCGGGTCCGCGGGGCCACGGCCGCCCGATGCCAACTGCCTGCTTCGAGTTGGGCAGGGCCTTCCGGGCTATCGTGACCGGGCCCCGACTGTGAGGTGATCGCCTGACTGCCGCCGCCCTGGTGCTCGCCGCCGGCGGCTCGCGCCGCCTGGGCCGGCCCAAGCAGCTGCTCGATTGGGGCGGCCGGCCGCTGCTGGAGGGGGTCGTGGCCGCGGTGCACGTCTGGCCTGTGACGCCGGTGGTGGTGGTGCTCGGGGCCCACGCCGAGGAGATCCTCGACCGCGTCGACCTGGGCGGGGCGCTGGTGGTGGTCAACCCGGAATGGGAGGAGGGCATCGCCTCGTCGCTGCGGGTGGGCTTCGATCTGCTGGCCCGGGAGAGGGGGGCCGAGTGGGCCTTCGTGGCTCTCGGCGACCAGCCGCGCATTCCGCCCGACGTTCCCGAGGCCCTGCTGGCCGCCGCCGGGGAGAGCGGACGGGGCGCGATCGTGCCGGTCTACCGCTACCAGCGGGGCAACCCGGTGCTTCTCGGGCGTTCGCTGTGGCCCCGGATGATGAGCCTGCAGGGTGACGCCGGCGCGGCCGCGCTGCTGCGGGCCCATCCCGGGTGGGTGCTCGAGGTCCGCGTCGACCATCCGGTCCCGGCCGACGTCGACCTTCCCGAGGACATCCAGGATCTTTCTTAGCGGCCTGGCGGATAGGGCGCTGACCAGGAGGAACGCGTCCCGACATCCCGCCCCCGCGGCCAGGTGTTTCCGCAGGCCAAGGCGCTTTCGACGCCGAGTTGGGCTAGCGCGGGTCATGAGCCTTCTTGCCTACC
>CAYGYX010000006.1:0-37691 GCA_964354255.1 uncultured Acidimicrobiia bacterium
AAGCACCAGTACGACTACGACTGCGCCACCGTGCACGGGTTCCTGGACCGCTACGGCCTGGTCGGGGAGCTGTTCATCAACATCGAGGCCAACCACGCCACGCTGGCCGGCCACAGCTTCCACCACGAGGTGGCGTACGCGGTCGACAACGGCATCTTCGGCAGCATCGACGCCAATCGCGGGGACGCGCAGAGCGGGTGGGACACCGACCAGTTCCCCAACTCCGTCGAGGAGGTGAGCCTGGCGCTGTACGAGGTTCTCCGCGGCGGGGGCTTCGCCAACGGCGGGTTCAACTTCGACGCCAAGCTGCGCCGCCAGTCGATCGACCGCGACGACCTGTTCCACGGGCACGTGGGCGGCATCGACACGCTGGCGCAGTCGTTGCTGGTGGCGGTCCGGCTCATCGAGGACGGCACGCTCGAGGCGGCCCGCAACGGGCGGTACGCGGGATGGAACGGACCCCTCGGAGGGCCGATCATGGACGGCAGCCTCTCCCTGGCCGACCTCGAGCAGCAGGTGGCGGCGGGCGGCATCGACCCGCGGCCGGTCTCGGGCCGGCAGGAGCACCTGGAGAACCTGGTCAATCGGACTCTGTGGCAGGCGATCAGATCCGGCCGGTGAGCGCGGCCGCGGCCAGTGCTCCAGGTGCAACTGGTACGGTGGCCGCTCGTGGGCAATGAGGGGAGGAGACGCGGTGAGTGACCTCAGCGGCAAGGTAGTTGCGATCACGGGAGCCACCTCCGGAATCGGCGCGGCCGCCGCCCGGGCCCTGGCCGGGGAGGGCGTGTCGGTCGTCGTGGCAGGGCGGCGGCGGGAGCGGCTCGACCGCCTGGTGGCCGAGGTCGGCGACGCGGCCGCGGCCGTCGAGATGGACGTCCGCGATCCGCAGGGAGCCCGCCGCCTGGTGGAGACCGCCCTCGACCGCTTCGGCCGTCTCGACGCGCTGGTGGCCTGTGCGGGCATTGGGGCGTACGGGGGGATCATGGACCTCAGCGATGAGAAGCTGCAGGAGATGATGGACATCAACGTCGCCGGCACGGTGTGGCCGATCCGGGCGGCCGTGCCCCATTTTCTCGAGGCCGGCGGCGGTGACATCGTGATCGTGGCCTCGGTGGCCGGACTGCGCGGTGCCCACGATGAAGCCGTCTATGCGGCGACCAAGTTCGCGCAAGTGGGCCTGGCGGGCAGCCTCGATCGGGAGCTGCGGGAGAAAGGCATCAGGGTCTCGACGATCTGCCCGGGCGGCGTCGCCACCGAGTTCGCCATGGGCGCCGGGCGTACCCCTGACATGCCGGGCCTGGCCAGGATGCTGCGGGCCGAGGACGTCGCCGCCGCCGTGGTGACGGTGCTGAAGCAGCCGCCCAGCATGCGCACCCTGGTGTGGTCGATGCGCAGCATCCACGAGGCCGACTGAGAGCCCGTCGGGTAAGTGGCCACCGTAGTCACCCAGTCGGCCGGCGGTGCCCGCATCGAGATCGATCTCGACGCCGGCTGCCGGCTCGCGTCGCTCGAGGTGGGCGGTCACGAGCTGTTGGTGACCTCGGCCCCCAGCCCCATCGACCGGGGGTGCTATCCGATGGCGCCCTACGCCGGTCGCGTCCGGGAAGGCCGCTTCGCCTTTCGGGGCAGGAGCTACGAGCTCCCGCGCACCCTCGGCGGGCACGCCATCCACGGCTCGGTGTACTGGCGTCATTGGGAAGTGGAGGGCGACAACCTGTTTGTGACCGAACTGGGCCCCGAGTGGCCCTTCCCGGGGCGGGCCCGCCAGGAGATACGGCTCGGCCCGGACAGCCTCGCCCTGCGGCTGGAGGTGCATTCCGCGGGCGGCGCCATGCCCGCCTCGTGCGGATGGCACCCGTGGTTTCGCCGTGCCGTCGCGGGCGTGGAGGCAGTGCTCGACTTCCACCCCGGCTTCATGTTCGAACGGGACGAGGCCGGCATCGCCACACGGGAGCGGCGGCCCGTGGCCGAGGGGCCCTGGGACGACTGCTTCGGCGACGTGGACCGGGTCCCGGCGATCACGTGGCCGGGCGTGCTGCGCCTCGAGCTGGAGTCAACGTGTGGATTTTGGGTGGTGTTCACCGAGCGGGACCACGCCTTGTGCGTCGAGCCCCAGACGGCGCCGCCCGACGCCCTCAACCACGACCCATTCGTGGTCGAGCCGGGCTGGCCGCTGGTCGCCGAGTGCACCATGCGGTGGAGCGCGCCGGGCCTCCCCCGGGGCTGACCCCGACCGAACGCGGGGCCGAGCGCCGCTCTACGCGTTCAGCTCCGCCAGGCGCGCCCGCACCTCCCGAATGTGCTCGAGGGTGGGGGTGTCGCGTTCGATGGGGTCGAGGAGCGTCCCGCGTCGGGTATCCCAACGGCGGGCGATCACGTCGGGCGCTTCGCCGCCCAGGACGGCGGTGGCTTGGGCGGCGCCGCCGAGGGCGACGAGCTCCGTCGCCTCGGGGATCTGAACGGGACGGCCCGACAGGGCCCGCACCACTCGGCGCCAGGTCGCCCCCTGCGCTCCGCCTCCGATGAGGACGATCGGGGCATCGGGGTGGAGGCCGGAGCTGTGGGCGTCGATGACGTCGAGGGCTTCCAGCAGCGACAGCGCGGCCCCCTGGTAGGCCGCCAGCAGTATCTCGCCGGGCTCGGTCGTGTGGCGCAATCCGGTGATCGACGCTGCCGCGTTGGGGAGGTTCGGGGTCCGCTCGCCGTCGAAGTAGGGCAGCACGACGACCTCGGTGCGCTCGGCGGCGGTCTCGCGGTCGAGGCCGAGCCAGCCGGCGATGCGGTCGACGGCGAGCGTGCAGTTCAGGGTGCAGGCCAGGGGGAGGAACCGTCCCGTGGCGTCGGCGAACCCCGCCACGCTCCCGGAAGCATCCACGGTGCGGGTGGTGGAACTCATGAAGGCGGTGCCCGAGGTGCCGAGGCTGATGACCGGGACGCCGGGAGTGAGTCCCAGCCCGACCGCCGCGCCGGCGTTGTCCCCGGTCCCCGGGCCAACGGGGATCCCCGGCCGCAGGCCCAGGTAGGCGGCGGCCGCCGCCGTTACCTCGCCGGCGGGATCGCGCGGCCCGAGCACCCGGGGAAGCAGGGAAGGATCGAGCTGCTGGCTCGGGTGGGTGAGCACTTCGTCGGCGTACGCCTCGGTCGCCGTCGACCACCACGCCGTGCCCGAGGCGTCGCCCCGGTCGGTCACGCCGGCACCGGTGAGACGCTCGGTCAGGAAGTCGTGGGGGAGTCGGATGGCGCGGGTCGCCGCCGCCGAGTGGGGTTCCGCCCGCCGGAGCCACGCCCATTTCGTGGCGGTGAACGAGGCCACCGGCACCAGCCCGATGTGCTCCGCCCACCAGGAGGCCCCGCCGAAGGCGGCGACCAGGCGGCGGGCGTCTTCGGCCGACTCGGTGTCGTTCCACAGCTTGGCCGGCCGCACCGGGCGGCCGGCAGCGTCGAGCACGACGAGCCCGTGCTGCTGTCCGGCCACGGAGATGGCGTCGATCTCCGCCGCTCGCCCGGTCTGGAGGAGGGCGTCGTGCAGCGCCCGCCACCACACCTCGGGGTCCGTCTCGCGCGCACCCCCGATGCCGGTGACCTCGTGAGGTGCCCGGCCGAATGCGATGGTCGCTCCCGTCTCGGCATCCACGACCACTACCTTGGTGGATTGGGTCGACGTGTCGACTCCCGCAACGAGCGGCATCGCCCTCCTTCCTGCCGTGAGAGGTTAGAAGACCGTCCCGGCGAGCGCCGCTCCCGGCGCACCGCCAGACATCATTGCCGCGAATCCTCGAGATCGCCACGAACCGACCCTCGGGCTGTGACCCCGCCTCGGCCGGTGGCTCGTCGGGCTAGTTCCCCGACGGGATGGCCTCTGGGCTGGGACCCCGACAAGGCGCGGAGGGCGTTGCCGCCGGGGGATGGCTTGGCCGCCGGGGGGAACTGGGGGGGATGCCGGACAGGCAGCCGAGGATGGACGCGCCTAGGTTTCTGCTGTGGGGCCGGCTCCCGATCGGCACCAACCCGGCAGGGCTTTGGCCGGGAGGGGAAGATGATGTGGTCTGCGGATCCCGACCGTGTGGCGATGCCTGACCACGAGCGAGAGGACGCCGTGGTGGAGGTCGGGGTCCTCACCAACATGGTGACGGGGATAGGGGAGGGAGGGTGGCAATGGGTGGACACGAGGGTGTGAGCCGTGGGACTGCCCGGCGCGGCCGGCGGTGGCTTCACTGGGCTGCGGGGGTCTTACTCCTCCTGATCCTCGCCTTCTTCGCCGGGGGAGGCTGGTACTTCTCCTCGCAGATCCGTGGTGATGCCCTCCTGGTCGAGGAGCAGTCACCACCCGGCTACGACCACGAGGTGCTCGGCGTCGGCGGCGGCACCCTGACGCTCGCGCTGGGGGAGGACCCGCCCGACGACCTGGTCTCGGACGAGGTCCTCGGCGTCGTCTGGGAAGGCGGCTACGGGCAGGTGGGTGCCGTCGTGGCGCGGGACGACACCTCGGTGGCCCGGGTCTTCGCTCCCATCACGGGCACGCCCCCCGTCGGGGCTGTGGTGGCCCTCGATGCCTTCGCCTTCCCCAACGACCCGGAGGCGGTGGGAATCGACTGGGAGACGGTCACCTACCAGTCAGGACTGGGGCCGGCGGAGGCGTGGTTCGTGGAAGGGGAGAGATCGACCTGGGCCATCTTCGTCCACGGCCGGGGGGCCAATCCAGGAGAGGCGCTGCGGGCCCTGCCGGCCTTCCTCGAAGCCGGCTTCCCGGCGCTGCTCATCACCTACCGCAACGACGAAGGGGCACCGGAGGTCGAGGGACGCCTGGCCCGCTTCGGGGCGACCGAGTGGGAGGACCTGGAGGGGGCAGTGAGCTACGCCCTGGGCGCCGGCGCCGAGGATGTCGTCCTGGTCGGCTACAGCATGGGCGGCGCCATCGTCGCCTCCTTCCTGCTGCACTCCAGCCTGGCGCCCGAGACCGAGGCGGCGATCCTTGAGGCGCCGGCGCTGGAACTGGGAGCCATGGTCGATGCGCGGGCAGGAGACACCCGGTTGCCGCTGGTCTCAGTGCGGGTGCCGATGGTGCTCACCGTGACCGCCAAGTGGATGGCGTCGTGGCGCTTCGGAGTGGATTGGGGTGAGGTCGACTTCGTGGCTCGGGCCGGGGAGTTCGTCACCCCGACGCTGATCATCCACGGCACCGACGACGACACCGTGCCCTTCTCAGTGTCAGAGAGGTTCGCGGCTGCTGCGCCGCCCGGCCTGGTCACCCTGGTGCCCTTCGAAGGGGCCGGGCACGTGAGAGCCTGGAACGCGGACCCGCCACGGTATGGGCAGGTGCTCGAGGACTTCCTGGCCGGTATCGAGGGCTAGCAGCGCTTGATCTCACGCCGATTCGAATCCAGCCCCCTGCGGCGTCCTCAGGCCCAACTCGAGGTCGGCGATGGGGTAGGCCAGGCAGGGGTGGATGTAGCCGAACTGGCGGTCCGACTTCCTCAACAGCACGCCCGGGGGCTGGTAGACCCGGCCGGAGACGAGGCGGGTGCGGCACAGGCTGCACTCGCCCGACCTGCACAGTGCAGGGATCACGATGCCCTGCCTCTCCAGGGAGTTCATCAGCGGTTCGCCGGCTCGGGCGCTGATGCTCCGGCCCCCCTCCAGAGTGACGGTGAAGGTGGTGTCGGCCCGCAGGCCGGCGGGCCAGCCGGGCTGCCGGGTGACGTCCTTGGGCGGCCCAAAGACCTCCTTTCTCAGCCGGCGCGGCTCGATGCCGAGGTGGGCGAGCTCCGGTTCGCAGAAGTCGTACATGGCCTCGGGCCCGCAGAGGTAGAACATCTTGTTCCCGATCTCGCCGATGCAGTCCCTGACACATTCCTCGGAGAGGAACCCGGTCCTCCCGGTGTATCCCGCAGGGGGGTCCGATATGACCAGGTTGAAGCTGATGTTGCCGTGCCGGCCGGCGATCTGGGCGAGATCCTGGTGGAAGATCACGTCGTCGGGAGACCGGGACCCGTAGATGAGCTGGATGTTCCGCTTGAGCCCGCGATCCGCCACCTCCCTGATCATGCTCACGAAGGGGGTGATGCCGCTGCCGCCCGCCAGGAAGACCAGGTCCCGGCCGTGAAAGAGCGGGTTATGGGTGAACGTGCCCGCCGGCGCCGAGCTCTCGAAGGCATCCCCCACCTGCACCTCGTCCAGGAGATAGTCCGAGACGAAGCCGCCTTCCATGCGGCGGATGGTGAGGTCGTAGTGCCCCACCTGGGTGGGGGAGGACGAGATGCTGTAGGGCCTGCTCGTGCGGACTCCATCGACCTCCACGAAGAGGTTGATGTACTGCCCTGCCTGGAACGGAGGGAGGTAGCCATCCGGCGAGACGAGCCGCAGCGTCTTGGTGGAAGGCGTCTCCGGCAGGATCGCCGTGACTTCCAGCTTGACCCGGGCCGGGTGGAGCATATCGATCATCCGCTTCACCTCGCCCCGGCGGTAGGTGAGCCCCTGCCCGTGCTTTCTCAGGATCTCGACCTCGTGCTGGATCTCCTGGAAACCCTCGACGTCCTTCATCACGTCTTTGAACGCCATGTCTGCCACCTCCTTCCTATCGCTGCATGTCCTTGAGGATCGACCGCGCGGTGGATCTGCCCGAGGTGAGCGTCGGCTGAAACCCACCGCTTCCCGCCCATGCACCCGCGAAGAAGAGCCCCTTGATGGGTGATCGGTTGGTCAGGAACGGCTGGGTGTTGGCGTTCTGATCCAGCCCGTAGATTGCCCCTCCGGGATGGCCCAGGTAGCGCAGATGGGTGAGCGGGGTGGCTGCCTCCAGCTCCTCCAGATGGTCGCGCAGCCCCGGGAAGACCCGCTCGGCAAGCTGCAACATGCCCTCTGCGTATCGGTTCTTGGCATCCACGTACTGCTGGGGAGACACCGAGTACCACGGGTCCGCGTACTGCAGGGCGACCAGCGCCGCCTGGCACGTGCCCGGCGGGGAGAAGTCGGGATCAGCCACGTCGTAGCAGGTGAACAGGGCCCAGCCCTGTTGCTCCATGGTCCTCCAGAGATCGAAGGCCCGCTCGGAGTCGGTGCTCGTGATGATGAAATTCGTGGTGTCCTGGATGCCGAGTTCGGCGGGTTCGCAGTCGAAGCCCATGTAGAGGGTGAAGGCCGAGGGTCCGATGGTGGAGCCCTTGAAGGCATCCAGGGCGCTGCGGGGCACCTCGCGGCGGTCGATGAGCTCCAGGTAGGTCCGCACCGTGCTCGCATTGGAGATCACGTAGCTGCAGCGCACCTGCTCACCCTGCTCGGTGAGCACCCCCCGGACTGCCCCCTCCTCCACGAGGATCCTCTCGGCGGCGCAGTTGAACCAGGCCTCACCACCAGCGGCCAGGTAGGCGTCGAGGAGCGCATTGGAAAGCGCCTGGGAGCCGCCCTTGAGGTGGTAGGGCTTGAACTCGATGTAGTTGAACAGCGTGATGGCGAACTCCCCGAAGGGCAGCTTGCTGGGGGGAACGCCCAGATAGCCCCAGTAGACGCTCAGGATCGACTTCAGGAGTGCGTCGTCGAAGTACTCATCCAGGATCTCCCGGGTGCTCTGCAGGGCATAACGGAAGTAGAGGGGGTACTTCTCCTTCGAGATCTCGGGGTCGCCGAAGAACCGGCCCTGGACGTACTGCATGCTGAAGGCGTAGAGGAAGTCGAAGAAGCGGTCGATGGCATCGCGCTCCTCGGGGAACCACGCCTGGAGCTCCCTGACGAGCTCCGGCCGGTCTGCCGGCAGGGTGACGTCGAAGGTGCCCGGCATGACCACCCGGTAGAGGCTCTCGATCTCGACGAATTCGAGCTTGCCGAGAACCTCCATCTCAGTCAGGAGCGATCGCAACGGCCCGGGACGCTCCGGCCTGCCCACGCCGCTGAGCTGGTGGAGGGCAACCTCGAACTCGAACCTTCCCCGCACGAAGCTCGTGGCACATCCGCCCGGGACATTGTGCCGCTCCAGCAGGAGCACCTTCCGTCCGCTCCTGGCCAGGGTGAGAGCGGCGGTGAGCCCGCCGTTACCTGCCCCGACCACCACCACATCACAGTCGGGCATAGGAACCTCCTTCCAGAGAGGCGTGTCCTCGCCTCCCCTCCCGGCCGACTCCCGCGGGGCCGAGCGGAAGTATCGCGCCCGGCCAAGGCGCCGGTTCGATGCTGCCTTAACGCCCCCTCACGGCCAGAGGCGAAGGGCCCGACCCCCGAGCGGCAGCAGCAGGCCGCCGGCCAGCCGCCGTGAACGGTAGGGCCTCGGCCGGACGACCCGGCCCGGTGAGCCCGGGGCCCGGCTCTCACCGGGCCGCGCCGCGCCCGGCAGCTGGGGTCGGTGCCGCCCCGCCTATGCTCAGCGGCATGGACTCACCCGGCACCAGGCCCGCCCTTCCCGGCAGCCTGGGCCGGCCGTCGGTCCAGGCTGCCGGCGGAGCGGGGCGGCTGGAGGCACTCGAGCAGGGCTACGACCTGGCGGTGATCGGTGGCGGTGTCGTCGGGGCCGGCATCGCCCTGGACGCGGCAGCACGCGGGCTGCGGGTGTGCCTCATCGAGCGCTCCGACTTCGCCGCCGGCACTTCGAGCCGGTCCACCAAGCTCCTCCACGGCGGGGTGCGATACCTGCCCCAACTGCGCTTCGGGCTGGTCCGCCAGAGCCTGCGCGAGCAGCTGATCTTGCGCCGCACCGCCGACTACCTGGTGGAGCCGCTCGACTTCGTCATCCCGGTGTACCGGGACCGGGGCTTCGCCGATGCCCCGGCGTGGGCCCGCCGCCCCTGGATCCTGCCCGTCGCTCTCCGCCTCGGTCTCTGGGCCTACGACCGCCTCGGCGGCCGCAAGGGCCAGGACCTGCAGCGGCGCATCCCGGTAGAAGAGGTGTTGGAGAGGTTCCCCCGCCTCCGCACCGACGGCCTGCGCCACGGCATCATCTACCGGGACTACCAGACCGACGACGCCCGCTTCACCCTGGCACTGGTTCGCACCGCCGTCGCCTGTGGGGCCACCGCCCTGAACTGGGCGTCGGCGGAGCGGGTGGCCGGCGGCGATCACGGCTACCGGGTCGAGGTGACCGATCGCCTCGGCGGGGCGAGCGGCGTAGTGGCGGCCCGAGCAGTGGTCTCCGCCACCGGGGCCTTCCCGCCCCCACCCAGTGTGGGCCGCCGCCCACTGGGGCTTCGGCTGAGCAAGGGGACCCACCTCACCGTCGCCGCCACCGACCTGGGCCTCAACGACGCCGCCCTGCTGCTGCCCGAGACCGACGACGGGCGGGTGCTGTTCCTGGTCCCATGGGCCGGCTACGGGCTGATCGGGACCACCGACACCGAGTATCGCGGCGACCCGGCCTTCCCCACCCCGACCCGGGAAGACGTCGCCTACCTGCTCCGCCACGTCGTCGAGTACCTCGATGTGGGCGAGCCGGCGATCCTGTCGGCCTGGTCGGGGCTGCGGGCCCTGGCCGACGGCGGCGGGGGCGGTACCGCGTCGGCCTCGAGGGAGCACAAGGTGCGGGAGCTCCACCCCGGCTACATCCAGGTGGCCGGCGGCAAGCTGACCGGGTACCGGAGGATCGCCGCCGAGGTCGTCGACGACGTTTGCCGCCGTCTCGGCCGGCGGGAGCGGTGCCGCACCGACGAGATCCTCCTGGTGGGCGCCGGCGGCGGCACCGGCGCCGCCGGAGAGGTTCGGAGGCGTGCCGCCGCCTGCGGGCTGGACGGCGCAGGTGCGGGACGCCTCCTCGGCCGCTACGGCACCGAGGCGGGACGGGTGCTCGACCTGGTGGAGGGAGATCCCCACCTGGGCACCACCATCGCCGGCACCACCCATCTGGGTGCCGAGGTGGTCTTCGCGGCACGGCACGAATTCGCCCTGACCATCGCCGACGTGCTGCTGCGGCGCACTCACATCGCCTGGGCGGTGGCCGACCACGGCCGGGCGGCGGCCGGGGCGGTGGCTGCGCTCCTCGGTGCCGAGCTCGGCTGGGACGGGGGCCGCCTCGCCGCCGAGCGACGGCGGCTGGAGGAGACTCTGGCGGCCGAGGGGCTCTAGGCGGGAGGCTGCCGGCTCCACTCGGGAGGGGGACCGGCGTCAGCCCGGGTTGGTGATGCCCTCCCGGATCCAGCTCTTCCCGGTGGCCAGCTCCACGCAGCGGTAGGCCCCGTCGTAGATCCCGATGCTCTTGTTCTTGACGATGTGGCGGCAGTACAGGTCGAGCAGGTCCCCCTCGTGCGTCATCAAGTCGATGGCGTTGAGAGCCTCTGGGATCGAACGCGCCTCCGAGGTCCCTTCCCCTAGTTCGGCGCCGCGGATGGCGCCCCACGCCTCATGCCCCCCGACCCGCTCGTTGAAGATCTTGGGGATGGGGTAGAAGGCCAGTTCGCTCGGCTTGGTGATCAAGACGTCGACCACCCGCATCAGGTAGTTGGTGGAGTAGACGGCGTGAAAGGTGTTGTCGTGGAGGAAGACGTGCACCCCGGACGCCGGCCCGCGGCGGATGGCGTCGGCGAACCCCCTGGTGTCCTCCCAGGTGAAGTGCGTGTGGAGGGAACCCCGGGCCGGGGCCAGCTGCCCCTCGAGCCACTCCCAGTTCTGGCGATGATCCCCGAGGTTGACGAAGAGCGTGACCTTCCCGGCGGCGACCAGGGGGAGGCAATGCTCGACGATCGCCTTGAAGAGGTCGCGCTGCGCTCCGGCTCCCCCCATGGTGAGCAGGAAGCGCCGGGGCTCACCGGCCGCGAGGCGCTGCAGCCTCTGGGCGCAGTCAACCTCGATGTTGTGGACCAGTTCGTGATCGACGTGGTGGCCCACGCAGTAGAGGGCATCCGTCGGCACCGGCTTGAGGATGCGGTCGTCATCGTCAAAGCCCCGCATGGTGCGGAAGCCGAAGTACCCGGAGGGCGACTGCACCCCGTGCTTGGCGCCCTCGGTGAGCTGGAAGGCCATCGGCCAGTTGTCGAACACCATGTCGACGACGTTGGTCATCCCCCCGGCGACTGCCCCCATGCAGTTCCACATGTGCGATGCCAGGAGAGGGGTGGCGGGGGGCAGGGCCCGGTGCAGGTTGGCGAACAGTTCGCTCATGCGGTAATCGCGCGCGTTGGCCTTGAGGAACCGCCACGGCCAGCCGACCGCCCAGTGGTTGAGGGCGAAGGACAACCCGGGGAGGGTGGGGTGGCCGGTGGTGACCGGCTCCCACACGTACTTGTTGAAGAGCCGGCTGCTCTGGGAGAGCCGGGAGAAGCGGCTGTACCCGGTGTTCCACCAGTTGATGACATCCGAGGTGATGCCCGGTATGGCAAGGAGGTCCAGCCAGTAGGGGGTGAAGCCCATCGCCCGGGCGCACGATGCCCCGGCCATGGCGATGCGGTAGTGCCCGAAGCCCATCCGCACCGTGGCGCAGATCACCGCATCCCCGCCGATGGGCTCTCCGTGGCCGTCGCGCACGATGTTCTTGAGGCCGAAGATGGGCCCCAGGTGCTCTTCGTCGAGGGCGCTGAGG
Organism: uncultured Acidimicrobiia bacterium; assembly: GCA_964354255.1. GTDB lineage: Bacteria > Actinomycetota > Acidimicrobiia > Spongiisociales > UBA11373 > VGBK01. Next base: position 11,492 of record CAYGYX010000006.1, read on the forward strand.
GCGTAATGCTCGTCGGGCTCGCCGAAACGGCGGACGAACATCCTCTGCCACCGGGCGGCCCGGCGCGCCTGGGAGGGCCTCAGTTCGTTCCCATACAGCTGGAACCGCTCGTCGCTCGCGCCTGGTGCTGTCACGTCGGGGCTGCTCCTGCTGCGGGTGATGTGGAGCCGCAGGTTCACCTGCCTCGTAACGCTAGTCACGGGAGCGCCGGCTCCGGTGGCGGTGGATCCCGTCCCGGCGCCTCCTCCTTCGGCGTCTCTGCTCCGGAGGGGGGGGCTTCTTGCGAATCCGCAAGTCCTGGCACCGGAGAACAAAACCATTTGACAGGAAAGCGCAAGTAAACAAAACTAGGAGACGCGGTGGACGTTATGCCTGCGCAACTGCGGCGTGAACGGATGCTGAACGTTGTTCGCGACCGGGAGTTCGTCCGGGTCGCCGACCTCAGCGCCATGTTCGGCATCTCCGAGGTCACCATCCGCAGCGACCTCGACCACCTCGCCGACCAGGGCAGCCTGCAGCGGGTGCACGGGGGCGCCATCGTGCGCGACCCCCGGCGCCGCAAGGAGCGGCCCTTCGAGGAATCGCTGGGCGCCCAGGCCGACGAGAAGGCGGCCATCGGCCGCTACGCCGCTTCGCTGGTCTCCCCCGGCGAGACGATCATCCTCGACGTCGGGACGACCACCGCCGCGGTGGCCCAGGCCCTGGTCCAGCGCCAGGACCTCAGCGATGTCGTGGTCTTCACCAGCGGGCTCACCCTCGCCCTGGAGTTGGAGAAGGCGATCCCGCGGCTGGCGGTGGTGGTCACCGGCGGGACCCTGCGCCCCCTGCAGCATTCACTGGTCGACCCGATGGCAGGCTTCATCCTTGAGGCGGTCAACGTCTCCACGGCCTTCATCGGGTGCAACGGCGTCCACCCCGACCTGGGGGTGACCAATGTCAATCTCCCCGAGGCAGCGGTCAAGCGGCGCATGGTGCAGGCCGCCCAGCGCTGCGTGGTGGTCGCCGATGGCTCCAAGATCGGGAACATCAGCGTGGTCAAGATCGCCGACCTGGATGCCGTGGACCTCGTCGTCACCGGGGCGTCGGCGCCGCTCGAGGCGCTCGACGAACTGCGCCGGCGGGGCACGGCCATCGAGGTCGCGTCATGAAAGAGAGACAAGGAGGGGGATGAGCCCCCTCGACAGGGAGGAAGGATGCACAAACGCCTCTTCGTGATTCTGTTGGTACTGGCGTTCTTGGTAGCGGCCTGTGGTGACGACGAAGGCGAGACGACGACGGTGGCGCCTACCACGACGGTGGCGCCTACCACGACGGTGGCGCCCACCACGACGGTGGCGCCCACCACGACGGTGGCGCCCACCACCACCGCCGGCGCCGAGGTGACCCTGCGCTGGCGCACCCGCCCCGACAACGACCAGGAGGCAGGGGTCTATCGCACCGTGTCGGAGACCCTGGACGGCCAGCTCGAGGGGATCACCCTGGTCTATGAGGCCGGGGGCACCGAGACCGAGGGCTACCAGCAGGCGCTGCTGACCCAGCTCGCCGGGGGGACCGCCCCCGACGTGTTCTGGATCCCGGGTGCCGACATCGCCCAGTTCGCCACCGCCGGTGTGATCCTCGACCTGCGTTCCTATGCTGACGCCACCGGTCACAACGACGCCGACTTCTATCCCGGCCCAATGGGGCAGCTCACCACCGACCTGGCAACGGGTCAGCCCGGTGATGTGCTCTGGGGCCTGCCCCGTGACGTGTCGGCCTTCGCCCTCTATCTGAACCTCGACCTCCTAGCCGAGGCCGGGGCCGCCGATCCCCGTGAGCTCGCTGCCAACGGCGAGTGGGACTGGGCGGCGTTCCAGGAGGTGGCCGAGGCCGTCGACGCCCTTGGGCCGGACATCTACGGCTACGGGCAGAGCGTGTGGTGGGGCCCCATCGGCTACTGGATGAACTCCGGCGGCGGCGGGTTCTTTAACGCCGACCGCACCGCCTGCGGGATGGATTCGGCCGGGTCGATCGCCGGCCTGACGTTCATCCGGGACTTCTACGCCACCGGAGCCGGGCTCACCTACGGTGAGGACCCGGAGGTGGTGTTCAAGGCCGGCAATCTGGGCATGTTCCAGAACGGGCGCTGGGCCACCCCCGGCATCCGCACCGTGGAGTTCGACTGGGACGTGGTGAAGCTCCCCGACGGCCCGGGTGGGCCGTCGAACTGGCTGTTCTGGGGCGCCTACGTGGTCAATGCCGATACTCAGTATCCGGAGCAGGCCTGGGCGCTGGTCCAGGCGCTGACCACCGCCGGGGTGCAGGCCCAGGTGGCCGAGCTCGGGGCCAACATCCCCAGCCGGGTGAGCCAGGAGGCGCTCGACGCGTTCCTGACCTTCACCCCGCCGGAGAACAACCAGGCCTTCCTGGACGGGCTCGCGGAGAACCCGGCCACGGAAGCCCCGTTGTGGAACGGTGACTGGCCGGCCTACCGCGACGCCATGCAGGCCGCGGTGGACGCGGTCGTCCGCGGTGAGACGCCGATCGAGGACTTCCAGGCCAACATCTGCGCCGAGCTGAACCAGTACTTCACCGGATAGCCAATCGGATCTGAGCCGGGGCCGGGTTCCTCCCGGCCCCGGCTCACGAACCGACCCAGATTGGGTTGTAGGGTGAGGCCATGACCCAGGCACGGACCGAGCCGGAGAGCGCGCGGGTGCAGACGCCGCCGCCCGCATCACAGCCGCGTTGGCTGCTCGTCGTGGTGGCCTGGCAGTCGATCCTGGCCGTGATGATGGTCGGAGGCGGGGTGGCCATCGTCACCGGGGCCCTGTTCGACCTGGCCGGCCTGGGCCTGGTGGTGGTGGTGGCCATCGTCCTGCTCGCCGGGGCCGCCAGTGCCCTCGCCGTCCCGATGCTGCTGCGGCACCGTCACCGGGGCCGGGCCATCGGGATCCTCCTCGACTACCTGGTCCTGGTACTGGCCGGGTTCATCACCCTGCAGAACATCGGGGTATTCCGCGGTGTCGATGCGCTGGGAACCACCTTCCGTAAGGCGGTGCCGCTGTTGCTGGTGGTGGGCCTCGGCTGGTTGCTGCTGGGGCAGGCGGAGCGCTTCCGGTCGCAGGCCGGGCGCATCCGCCTGGCGGCGAAGTGGATCATGATCGGCGGCGCCACCGCCCTGCTGGTCGGGGTCGGCATCATCCCCGGACTGGCCGAGTTCTTCGTGCGCCTGGTCAAGCCGCGCTCCCTGGTGCCGGCGGTGATCAGCGTCCTGTCGGGCCTGGCCTTCTGGCTGCTGCGACGGGGCGAGGCGATCCGGGTCTTCCGGAGCAAGCAGGACCAGGAGGAGGCCCTGGACGGCTTCCTCTTCGTGTCGCCGAACCTGCTCGGGCTCGCCACCTTCTTCGCCTTTCCGCTGCTCTTCTCGCTCTTCATCTCCTTCACCGCCTGGGACGGGCTTACCGACATCACCTGGCTCGGGCCGGACAACTTCGTCAAGATCTTCAGCCTGCAGTTCGTCACCGTCGACGCCGGCCAGGCCGCCTCCGACGTCCTCAAGTTCGGCTACAGCGAACTGGCCCGCTTCGGCAGCCTGATCGTGGGGGCGCGCGACCCGTTTTTCTGGATCGCCCTCAAGAACATCGCCCTCTTCGCGGTGACCGCGATGCCGCTGGCCGTCCTCCCCGCCCTGGGCCTGGCGGCGATGCTCAACAGCAAGGTCCCGGGCGTCAAGATCTTCCGGGCCATCTACTTCGTCCCCAGCGTCGCCGGCGTGCTCGGGGTGGCTCTCATCTGGAAGCAGCTGTACAACGCCTCGGTCGGCTTCATCAACTACGGGCTCGACCGGCTGTTCGCCCTGATCAGCCTGCTTCCCGGGGTCGAGGTCGCCGCACCCCAGCCGCAGTGGCTGTCGAGCAGCTCGGTGGCCCTGTGGTCGATCGTCATCTTCTTCGCCTGGTACACCATCGGGTTCAACACCGTCCTCTTCCTGGCCGGCATGCAGGGCATCCCCGGTGCCCTCTATGAGGCGGCCGAGATCGACGGGGCCAACCCCTGGCAGAAGTTCCGCAAGATCACCGTGCCCATGCTGGCGCCGACCACCTTCTTCGTGGTGGCGACGACGACCATCCTGGCCCTCCAGGTGTTCACCGAGCCCTTCATCCTCATGGGTCCGCAGCTGCCGCCGTCGGGACCGAGCAACGCCACCCTCACCCCGGTGGTGCACCTGTACCAGGAGGCGTTCCGCCGCTTCGACCAGGGCTACGCCTCGGCACTGGCCTGGGTGCTCTTCGTGCTGATCTTCACCATCACGCTGATCTACTTCCGGCGGCAGCGCAAGTCCGAAGCCGGGATGGGCTGAGACATGGCCGCTACTCCCACCACCGCATCCAGCCGACCCGGGGCTCGCCGCCCCCGCCGGCGCCGCCGTCTCCTGCGCTTCATTCGCACCCGGGCGCTCATCTACCTGGTGCTCGGCAGCTTCGCCGCGATGATGATCTTCCCCTTCCTCTACATGTTCTTCACCTCGCTGAAGACGCCCTCCGACGTTTACACCTACCCGCCCCGGGTCCTTCCCCATGAGGCGGTCACCGCCACCTTCGAGGGGGAGGAGCTGCCGCTCTACCAGATCGAGGTGAATGGCGAGGGGCGGCCCATGGTGCTCGCCGAGGATGGGGTGGAGGCCGGGCTCTTCGCCCCGGCCGACGACCCGGTGGACACCGTTGCCGTCCCCTTCGACCTGGTCGTGGCCACCGGCACCACCGCCCTGGTGGACGGAGAGGAGAAGCCCCTCTACCGGGTCCCGGTGGGCGAGGAGATCCGGGTGCTGGCCCTGATCCGGAACACCTCGATGGGCCGCTTCGTAGATCCCGACCAGCCCGACGTCGGTGGTTTCGCCGTGGTCCGCACCGCCCAGAAGGCCGAACGGCTGAGCGCCGAGTGGGGCAACTACCGCGACGTCATGGGCATCCGCGACTTCGATCGGGCCCTGACCAACACCATCCTCATCACCATCCTGGTGGTGGGAGGGAGCCTGTTCACCTCGATCATGGGCGGCTACGCCTTCGCCCGCATCCGCTTCCCCGGCCGGGACAAGATCTTCGTCGGCTACCTCGGGTCGATCATGATCCCCTTCGTGGTGCTCATGATCCCCCTCTTCCAGATCGTGGTGCAGCTCAACTGGAACAACTCACTGGCCTCTCTGGTGTGGCCCTTCATCTTCACCGCCTACGGCACCTTCCTCATGCGCCAGTTCTTCGTGTCGATCCCGAAGGACCTCGAGGAGGCGGCCTTCATCGACGGCGCCTCCCGGATGCGGATCCTGTGGCGGATCTTCGTGCCCCTGTCCTGGCCGGCGATCGCCACCCTGGCCACCTTCCAGTTCCTCTACGCCTGGAACTCGTTCATCTGGCCGCTGGTGGTCATCGACGCCGGCAACACCAAGTCCCACGTCCTGACGCTGGCCCTGTCCATCCTCGGCGGCCAGGGAGCCGATGAGCCCCAGCTGGTCTTCGCCGGAGTGACCCTGGCCATGACCGTGCCCCTGGTGGTGTTCGTCATGGCGCAGCGGTACTTCGTCGAGAACGTCGCCTCCAGTGGGATCAAGTGACCAGGGAGATCACCTGGGCAGAGGAGGCGTTGCTTCCCGTGACCGACGCGGCCGCCTTCTACCGGCACGGCTGGCATTCGTGGTCGGGAGCCGCCTGGCTCGACCCCGGCCGGCCGCCGGAGAGGATCGCCGACCGGGTGCGCCGGCTGGGGGTGGCCGATCCCATCCACGACGCCGGCCCCCGGCACGGCGGCAGCGGGGTCGGGGCGGTGGAGCATACCGACGGTTCGGTCAGCCTGCTGGGGGCCCTGGCCCCGGACGCCTGGGTGTTCCTCGACGGGGAGCGGTTGCTGGGGAGGTACGAGACCGGGCCCGGGCCCTGGTACCGCGCCCGGGGGGATGAATCGGCGGTGTTCGAGGGCTATGCCGCCGAACTGCGGCACCACCTCGGCGGCCGGCTCACCGCCCCCCAGCGCCTGTGGTGCTCCTGGTATGGGATGTACCGCGATATCGGTGAGGAATCGGTCCGCCGGGTGCTCGCCGGGCTCGGCGGGCTGGCCTTCGACACCGTCCAGGTGGACGACGGCTGGGAGCAGGCGGTGGGGGATTGGCTGCCCAACGACCGCTTCCCCGCCGGCATGGAGGACCTGGCCCAGCGCATCCGCTCCGCCGGCTTCCGCCCCGGCCTGTGGCTCTCCCCGCTCATCGCTCAGTCGGACTCGGAGTTCGCCGCCGGGCACCCCGATCTGCTGCTGCACGACGAGCAGGGTGACCTGGTGGTGGCCGGGGAGTGCTGGGGCGGGCCCTACCACCCCCTCGACCCCACTCATCCCGGGGTGCTGGAGCACCTCGACGCCCTCATCCGCCGGGTCCGGGGCTGGGGTTTCGGCTTCCTGAAGCTCGACTTCCTCTACGGGGCCGCCTTCCCGGGCCGCCGCCACCAGGCCGCCGGGCGCGAAGCGAGCTTCCGCGCGGCCGCCGAGGTGATGCGCCGGGCGGCCGGCGACGACTGCTACCTGCTGGCCTGCGGGGCGCCGGTCATCGCCTCCATCGGGGTGTTCGACGGCATCCGCATCGGGCCCGACGTGGCCGAGTGGTGGCACGACCCCGGCCAGACCGCCGGGGCCCGCAACGCCCTCGAGACCAGCGCCCACCGGCTGTGGCTGCGAGGAGTGCTCGACCTCGATCCCGACGTCTGCTTCTTCCGCTCGCGGCAGCTCGATCTGGGTGCCGAAGCGCAATCCCTGCTCCGCGACCTAGCCCGGATCGCCGGCTTCCGAGGGGTCTCGGACCCACCGGACTGGCTCCAGGCAGCGGAGCGGTCCCGGCTCGCCGCCTTCCTGGAGGAGGGGGAGGTGGTGGTCACTCGCCGGGGCCGGGCGCGGTGGGCGGTCGACGGACGCGAGATCGATCTGAGCGGGGGGTTCGGCACCTCGGAGCCCGGGCGGGAGGAGGGGGCTCGGTGAGACCGCCGACCTTCCCTTCTCCCCACCGCCGCCGCAACCCCCTCACCGGGGCTTGGGTCCTGGTCTCGGCCCAGAGGACCGACCGACCCTGGCGGGGGAAGGTGGAGCGGCCCGACGTTCCCCCGGTGCCGAGGCACGACCCCGCCTGCCACCTCTGCCCGGGGGCGGCTCGGGCCACCGGCGAGCGTAATCCGGACTACTCCGGCACTTACGTGTTCACCAACGACTTCCCGGCGATGGTCCCCGATGTGGTCCCCGAGCAGGTCACCGCCGGCGACCTCTTCCAGGCCGAGGTGGAGGCCGGCACCTGCCGGGTGGTGTGCTTCTCCCCGCGCCACGACCTGGCCCTGTCGGAGATGGATGATGCCGGGGTCGAGGCGGTAGTCGGGGTCTGGATCGAGGAGGCGGCGGCGCTCGGAGCTACCTACCCGTGGGTGCAGATCTTCGAGAATCGTGGCGAGGCCATGGGCGCCTCCAATCCCCATCCCCACGGCCAGATCTGGGCCGGGTCGTCCATCCCCAGCTTCATCGAGGCCGAGGACGTCCATCAGCGTGCTCACTTCGCCGAGCACGGGCGGCCGCTGCTCACCGAGTACCTCGAGGCGGAAGCGGCCGACGGGGCGCGGCTGGTGGTCGCCGACGAGGAGTGGCTGGCAGTGGTGCCCTATTGGGCGGTGTGGCCCTTCGAGACCCTCCTCGCCCCCCGCCGGCCGGTGCGGCGCCTCACCGAGCTTGATGAGGCGGGGCGGCGCTCCTTGGCCCGGGTCCTGCGCCGGCTGTTGGTGCGCTACGACAACCTGTTCCGGCACCCCTTCCCCTACTCGATGGGGTGGCACGGTGCCCCCTTCGGGTGGGACGACGCCGACCACTGGGTGTTGCACGCCCACCTCTACCCGCCGCTGCTGCGCTCGGCCACCATCCGCAAATTCATGGTCGGCTATGAGTTGACCGCCGAGGCGCAGCGCGACCTGACCCCCGAAGAGGCGGCCCGGCGCCTGCGCTCCTTGCCCGATCGCCACTACCGGGCGGACGCGGATGGACGCTGAGGGCCGGGCCCGGCGGCTGTTCGAGAGGAGCTTCCGCGGTGCCCCGACCCACCTGGTGCGGGCGCCGGGGAGAGTGAACCTCATCGGCGATCACACCGACTACAACGACGGGTTCGTACTGCCCATGGCGATCGAGCGGGCCACCTGGGTTGCCCTGCGGCCTCGGGGCGACCGCCGGGTGTGGCTGGTGTCGGAGGGCTATCCCGAGGCGCGCTTCCACCTCGATGATCTGGACCGGGCGGGGCCTCCGTGGGGGCAGTACGTCAAGGGCGTCGCCTGGGCGATCGGCCCCGGGGGCACCGCCGGATGGGACGGCGCCGTCGCCACCGACATCCCGGTGGGGGCCGGCCTCTCCTCGTCGGCGGCGCTCGAACTGGCCGCGGCCCGGGCCTTCTCGGTGGCTGCCGGCACCGCCTGGGACCCTCCGGCGGCAGCGCGGGCCGCCCAGCGGGCCGAGGTCGAGTGGGTGGGTATGCCCTGCGGGATCATGGACCAGCTGGTCATCGCCTCCGCCGAAGCGGGAAGGGCCCTGTTCATCGACTGCCGGACCCTGGAATGGGCGGGGCGCGTCCTTCCCCCGGGCAGCACGGTGGTGGTGCTCGACACCGGCACCCGTCGCGATCTGGTGAGATCGGCCTACAACGAGCGGCGCGCCGCCTGTGAGGAAGCCGCCGCCCGGCTCGGGGTGACCGCCCTGCGCGATGTCGGGGAGGATGACCTGGTACGGCTGCCGCCGGGGGAGTTGCAGCGCCGGGCCCGCCATGTGGTCTCCGAGAACGCCCGCACCGTGGCCGCCGCCGAGGCGATGGAGCGCTCCGACGCGGCGCGGCTGGGAGCGCTCATGGTGGAGAGCCATCGCAGCCTGCGAGATGACTACGAGGTTTCCAGCGAGGCGCTCGACGCCATGGTGGCCGCCGCCCTCGCCGCCCCGGGCTGTCTGGGGGCGCGCCTGACCGGGGCCGGCTTCGGCGGCTCCGCCGTGGCCCTGGTGGAATCGGCTTCGGTGGAGGGCTTCGTCGCTTCGACCCTGCGTGCTTACGGGACCCCGGGCGGCTCCGTGGCGGCGGCCTATCCGAGTCGCCCCGCCGCCGGGGTCGAGTGCCGGCCCTGGAGTGAGCCGTGAGCGTCCTGGTGACCGGCGGCGCCGGGTACATCGGCAGCGTGGTGGTCGACCACCTGGTCGAGCAGGGGGAGCAGGTGATCGTGCTCGACGACCTCTCCCGCGGCCATCGGGATGCCGTCAACCAGGCCGCGGTGCTCCGCCGGGGTTCCGTCGGCGACGGGGCCCTGGTGCGTTCCCTCGCCGCCGACTTCGCGGTGAGGACTTGCCTGCACTTCGCCGGGCTCATCGCCGTAGCCGAATCGGTGGCGGATCCCATCTGGTACTACGAGGTGAACGTGGCCCAGTCGATTCGCCTGCTGGAGGCGCTCGTTGAGTCGGGGGTCCCGGGAGTGGTCTTCTCCTCGTCGGCGGCGGTGTACGGGGACCCGATCCGGATCCCTATCGACGAGGGCCACCCACTGGCGCCTACCAGCCCGTACGGGGCGGGAAAGGCCATGGTGGAACGGGTGCTGGCCGATCTGGCGGCGACGGGCCGGCTGCGCTCGGTGGCCCTGCGCTACTTCAATGCCGCCGGCGCCACGGACCAGCGCGGGGAGCGGCACGATCCCGAGACCCACATCATCCCGTTGGCCCTGGCGTCGGCTCTCGGGCGGCGGGGCCGGCTCCTGGTCTATGGAGACGACTACCCGACTCCCGACGGCACCGCGGTGCGGGACTACATCCATGTCGACGACCTGGCCCGGGCCCACGTGGCCGCTCTGGGCTACCTGGACGAGGGCGGGGAGCACCTGGTGGCCAATCTGGGCAACGGCGCCGGCTACTCGGTGCTGGAGGTGGTGGAGTGCGTCGGTAGGGTGTCGGGGCGGCCGGTCCCCTTCGAGATCGGGCGCCGGCGGGCCGGGGATCCGGCGCAGTTGGTGGCCGGGGCAGATCGGGCCCGGGAGCGACTGGGCTGGCAGCCTGAGGTACCCTCGCTCGACGACATCGTGGCCTCGGCCTGGCGCTGGGAGACCGGTCGCAGTGCCCGAAGCGGCGGGGCCCCCGGCGCCCCCTGAGCGGGTCGCGCCCGGCAGCGCTCATGTAGGGTCTCAGCGCGGTCTCGGGAGGAGGGACGACCGTAGGGGGCCGCGACCCCTGCACTAGATCGACTGGTTGCGCGTGCCGGCGGTGCTGCTTCTCTTCCCCTTCCACCCCGGGCGGGTCTCCAACGCCGGTGAGGCCTTCTCCGTCAAGGGCCGGCAGGTGTTCACCCTGATGACACGCGCGGTGTCGTTCATCGACGGGTGGCACATGCCGCTCCTGTTCGTACTGGCGGGAGCATCCACCTACCTGGCTCTCGGGCGCCGTACCCGGCGCGAGCACGAGTCGGAGCGGGTGCGGCGGCTGCTGGTCCCCTTCCTCTTCGGGATCCTGGTGCTCATCCCCCCGCAGACGCGGTACGGGGCTCGCTTCAACGCCGGATGCCACGACTCCTACCTCCACTACCTGGCGGGCGATGCCTTCTTCAAGGTGAGCCTCTGAGAGGGAGGGGACTACTGCGGCGGCCTGGGAAAGGGCCACCGGTGGTTCATCCTGTTCCTGTTCATCATCTCGTTGGCGGCACTGCCCTGTGGGGAGGCCACCGTCGGGAAGCCTCCCGCCTCGTGGGACTCTCCCGGCTCCTCGCCCACCCGGGGGGCTGGCTGCTCGCCGGGTTCGCCATCTCCGTGGGTGATGCGCTGCCCGAGATCGGTGGCAAGAACATCTTCTACTACTTCGTCTTCTTCGTGCTCGGCTACCTCGCGCTGTGCTCCGACGAGTTCATCGATGCGGCGCGACGGTATGCCTGGCTGGTCCTTCCGATCGGCATCGCGGGGGCGGTGTGGCGGACCGCCACCTCGAGCTGGGGTGGCAGCCTGGCGGACCCCTTGGCGGCATTGGCGGGGGTCAGCTTCCTGGGCATGACGGCGCGCTGGCTGATCATCGTCGGGTTGCTGGGCGCGGTAAGCAGGCTGCCGAATCGCCGGCCCCGAGCGCTCGAGTACCTCGCCGAGGGCTCCTACCCCATCCACATCCTCCACCAGAGCGTCATCATCGTGGTGGCCGTCTATGTCCTGGGCCTGGACATCCCGTGGGCCGTCCAGTGGGTGGTTCTTCTCGCTGCCTCGGTGGCGCTCACCGTCCTCTGCTACGAGATAGTGCGCCGGGTCGCCTGGCTGCGCCCCCTCTTTGGGATGCGGCCCCGCGCAGGTGCGTAACCGTCGCCGCCTGCCTGTGGGTACTCGCCTTCGCCCAACGCCGGCTGGGCCGGCCGGGGCGGCCTGCCCTGGCCAGAGGCGCCTACGCCTCTTTCCTCGTACAGGGACCGGTACTGGTCGGGCTGGCCCTGGGGCTCCGTCCCATCCCGGTCGTGGGTGAGGTGAAGGCACTGGTGCTGGCCGTCACCGGCGTGGCGGCGTCGTTCGCCATCGCCCGACCCCTCGTCCTCCGCACCCCACCAGGACGGATCCGCTGACGCCGGGACGGGGCGGCTATGGCCAGCGGGGCGCCGGGTGTCGGTAACGGCCGACGTCGGGCTGGTCCCCCGACGGTGTGGGTCGAGTGGGCGCTTGCACCCCTCTACCTCCCCGGTCGGTCCCCCGCAACTCGATCCCGATGTACAGTCGGCTTCCAGGGCACGCGAAGGAGTGTGAGATGGAGGCCGTCCCCTTCACCGAGAAGAGCTACTGGCTCGGCACCCGCCCGTACGAGCCGGGCCTGCCGCTCGCCGGCGACCTCGAAGTCGACGTGGCGATCATCGGAGCCGGCTACACGGGCCTGACCAGCGCCTACTTCCTCAAGGAGGCGGAGCCGGGCCTGCGCGTGGCCTTGCTCGAGGCCGACGTCGTCGGCTGGGGCGCGAGCGGGCGCAACGGCGGCTTCTCCATGACGAAGATGGGGATGATGCACTCCCTCACGGCGCTGCGCTTCGGCAAGGCGCGCGCCGTGGAGGCGCACGAGTACGCCGAGCGGGCGGTGAACCTCGTGCACCAGATGGTCGAGGAGCTCGGCTTCGACTGCGACTACGAGCACCCCGGCTACTTGTGGGTCGCCACCTCGGAGAAGCACCGCCAGCGGCTGTACAAGGAGATCGAGCTCGTCCACCGGCTCGGCATCTCGGGCATCTCACTGATCGATTCGCACGAGCTGCGTCAGCGGGTCAACAGCCCGCTGTACGTCGGCGGCGCGTGGTGGGAGCCCAACTGCGGGATCGTCAACCCGGCGAAGCTGGCGTGGTCATGGCGCGACGCGGTCGCGGCGCGCGGCGTCGAGATCTACGAGCGCACACCGGTGCAGACCGTCGAGCAGACGGCGGGCGGCTCCGTGCTCACGACCCCCGGCGGGCGCGTGCGTGCCCGCAAGGTCGTCTTCGCCACCAACGCGTGGTCGCACCAGTTCGCGCAGCTCGCGACCAAGCAGGTGCCGATCTGGACGTACATCGTCATGACCGAGCCGCTCACAGACGCGCAGCGGGAGGCGATCCGCTGGCACGGCCGCGAGGGCGTCGAGGACTTCCGCGACTTCGTCCACTACTACCGGCTCACTGCGGACGACCGCATCGTCTGGGGCGGGCGCGACGTTGCCCTCAGTCTCGACGGCACCATGGACCACGACCTCAACGACGCGGTCTTCGCCGCCCTGCGCGAGGACCTGCGCCGGACCTTCCCGGCGCTGGCGGGCATCCGCTTCACGCACGCGTGGGGCGGCCCGGTGTCGGCGGCGCTCGACCTCTTCCCGGTGATCGGCCACGCCGGCACGCCGGATTGCGTCTACGTGCTCGGGTGCGTGGGTCACGGCGTGTCGATCACCCACCTGCACGGCCAGACGGTGCGCGACCTGGTGCTCGAGCGCGACACCGACCTGACCCGGTCGTTCTTCGTCGACCGGCGGGTGATCCGCGTGCCGCGCGGGCCGCTGCGCGGCGTTGTCACCCGCGCGATGGCCGGCTTCATGCGCTGGGAGGACCGCCGCTACGACGTGATGCCGGACGGCCGCTGAGGCGACACCACCGCGTGGTCGAACGCGGCGCCGCGGGCGGGCGTCCGGTGGACGGCGCACGCCTTGGGAACATGCCATCGAAGGGCTGTCGCGTGTCGGGACCCCTCATCCCCTTTCCCCGCCCACCCCTGGCGGGATGACGCTGTCGCCCGAACCTGGAAACGGCAAGCCGAACACAAAGCGTGACAGGGTGGTGGCGGCTCCCGGCGACCGTTCGGGAATGTCAGTTTGGGCGGCTGCCACCAGCGGCAGAGCCCGCCTGGTGGCCGACATATCGACGGCGGACGCCGAAGCGTCCCCGGATACCCCCTGACCGGCGCACCCCCAGCCGTCCTTGACCTCCGGGGTCGGTCTTCACCCCCGAGCCTTACGCAGGGCGGCATGGCGGCTGCGCCCGTCCGCGCAGCCCGCGGCAGCCGGTGCTGGCCTCTCCTACACTCGCTTCGGCGTTCGCTGAAGGGGGAGGTACTGCGATGCCGCGGTCGACGGTTGTGGGGTACGCGGCGCGGGCGGCCGGGCAGCCGCTGGAGCCTTTCACCTACCAAGAACCCGAACTGGGGGACGATGAGCTCCGGATCGCCGTCTCCCACTGCGGTGTCTGTTACACGGACATCCACGGCGTCGACGACGACTTCGGCATCTTCTCGTTCCCCCTCGTCCCCGGTCACGAGATCGTCGGCCGGGTGACGGAGGTGGGGCGAGCGGTCTCCGGGCTGAAGGCGGGGGACCGGGTCGGCATCGGCTGGCAGGGCCGCTGTTGCGGGGAGTGCGAGTGGTGCCGGGCGGGGGAAGAGCACCTCTGCCAGGACATAGCCGACTGCGGGACCTGGACGCCGTACGGCGGCTTCTCGTCGGCGGTGGTGGTGGACGGCCGGTTCGCCTACCCGCTGCCCGCCGCCATGGCCCCCGAGGTGGCCGCGGTGCTCATGTGCGCCGGCCTCGCCGTCTACCCGCCGCTCCGCCGGTACGCAGCCGGGGCCTCCCGGCAGGTCGGCATCATCGGGGTCGGCGGCCTGGGCCATCTGGCAATCGAGTTCGCTCACGCCCTCGGCTGCGAGGTCACCGCCCTCTCCTCCTCACCCGGAAAAGAGGAGGAGGCCCGTGCCTTCGGTGCCGACCACTTCCTCCTCTCAACCGACCAGGCAGCCATGAAGCAGGCCGAATACAGCTTCGACCTGCTGCTCTGCACCGCCCACGCGGGGAACGATTGGGCAACCCTGCTGATGGCCCTGAAGAAGAAGGGCCGGCTGGTGCTCGTGGCCTTCTCGCCACTTGACCTGGAAGTTGCCGTGGGCGGCTCGGCATCCGGCCCGGTGGTCGACCTGGTGGCCCATCAGTTGTCGGTCACCGGCTCCTTCCTCGGCAGCCGAGCCGACATGCGGGAGATGCTCACCTTCGCCCAGGAGCACCGCATCATCCCGCGGATTGAGCTGATGCCCATGTCGCAGGTGAACGAGGCGATCCTCCGGGTGCGGCAGAACCGGGCCCGCTACCGGGTGGTGCTGGTGAACGACTTGGGGCCTGCCGACTGAGAAGTGCCCTTCCGCTGCGTCTGGTGGCACCGGGCGCACCGCCGCCCTCCTGGCCCCCGCCCACCCCGGCTCGCCAGTGCGGCCGTCATAGTGACTTGCGGGCCAAAGGCCCGACGGCGACCTTGGGGTTTCGATGACGGGCCTGTGCCCCAGCGAGTAGTTGGCCCGGTCGGGGGTTCACTGACGGCCGTTTCGGGCCGACACGCACCGTCCTGTTGTCTTTGAGGCCAAATGGCCACGGCGGCCCGGTCGGGCTGCGACCCTGACCCCGAAAGCCCCTCGGCTACCCTGCCGGGGTTGGCAGATCTGGGCCCACTGGAGGTACCGAATTGGGAATGAGCCTGACCCGGAGGATCCTGGAGAGCCACTTGGTGGAGGGGGGCTGGGCGGTTGGTGAGGAGATCGGCGTCCGCATCGATCAGACCCTGACCCAGGATGCCACCGGCACCATGGCCTACCTGCAGTTCGAGGCGATGGGTATCCCGCGGGTCCGCACTGAGCTGTCGGTCAGCTACGTGGATCACAACACCATCCAGGTCGGCTTCGAGAACTTCGACGATCACCGTTACCTGCAGAGCGTCGCCCGCCGTTACGGGATCTTCTTTTCGCGGCCCGGCAACGGCATCTGCCATCAGGTGCACCTGGAGCGCTTCGGCCGGCCGGGCCGTACCCTGTTGGGCGCCGACAGCCACACTCCGACCGGCGGCGGCCTCGGTATGATCGCCATCGGGGCGGGCGGCCTGGATGTGGCTATGGCGATGGGGGGGGCGCCGTTCTACCTGACCTGCCCCCAGGTCGTCGGGATCCACCTCCGCGGCCGGCTGCCCGACTGGGTCTCGGCCAAGGACGTCATCCTCAACGTGCTCGAGCGCTTCGGCACCAAGGGCAACGTCGGCTGTGTGTTCGAGTACTTCGGGCCGGGGGTGGAGGGCTTGAGCGTTCCCGAGCGGGCCACCATCACCAACATGGGGGCGGAGTGCGGCGTCACCACCTCGGTGTTCCCCAGCGACCGGGTCACCCGCGCCTTCCTGCGGGGGCAGGGGCGCGCGCCGGATTGGGTGGAGATGGCGCCCGACGCCGACGCCGCCTACGAGCGGGTCATCGAACTCGATCTGGACAGACTGGAGCCCCTGGCCGCCACTCCGCACTCGCCGGGCAACATCAGCCCGGTGCGGGTGCTGGCCGGCCTGAAGGTGGACCAGGTCTGCCTGGGCTCGTGCACCAACTCCTCCTACACCGACCTGGTGCGGGTGGCCCGGATGCTGGCGGGCCGGACCGTGCACCCGGACGTCTCCTGTGTGATCACCCCGGGCTCGAAGCAGGTGGTGCAGACCATCGCCCGCGACGGCCACCTGGCCACGCTGATCGCCGCCGGGGCGCGCCTGGTCGAGCCCTCCTGCGGGTTCTGCATCGGCAACAGCCAGAGCCCGGGCTCGGGGGCGGTGAGCCTGCGCACCAGCAACCGCAACTTCGAGGCCCGCTCGGGCACCAAGGACGCCCGCGTCTACCTGGTTTCGCCCGAGACGGCGGCGGCGGCTGTGCTGACCGGGGTGATCACCGATCCGCGTGATCTGGGCCTGAGGTACCCCCGGGTGGAGATGCCCGAGGCCTTCGTGGTGGAAGACAACCTGATCATCCGGCCCGAGGAGACCCCGAGCCCGGCCGAGGTGGTCATCGAGCGCGGCCCCAACATCGGCGAGCCGCTGGTGAACCCGCCGCTGCCGGCCGCCATCCAAGGAGTGGTGGCCATCAAGGTGGGCGACAAGGTCACTACCGATCACATCATCCCGGCCGGCGCCCGCATGAAGTACCGCAGCAACATCGAGAAGTACTCCGAGTTCGTGTTCGAGAACGTCGATCCCGGCTTCTCCCGCCGGGCGGCGGGCTACCGTGACCAGGGATTGCACAACGTGATCGTCGCCGGGGAGAGCTACGGCCAGGGCTCCTCGCGCGAGCATGCCTCGATCTGCCCGAGCTTCCTGGGCGTCAAGATCGTGCTGGCCAAGAGCTTCGAGCGCATCCACGCCGCCAACCTGGTCAATTTCGGCATCGTGCCGCTCACCTTCACCCGGGAGGCCGACTACGACGCCCTGGAGGCCGACGACCGGCTCGAGATCCCGGACGTGCGTGAGCAGGTGGCGGGAGCCACCCGCTTCGCCATCCGCAACGTCACCCGGGGGAGGGACATCGAGGTGAGCTGCGAGCTCACCGAGCGGCAGCGGCGGATCGTGCTCGGCGGCGGGGCCCTGTCGGCCGGGCAGAGTGGCACGGGTCTGAGTTGAAGTCGACGTAACCCGGCTGGGCTCACCAAGGAGGAACCGGTGTCCAAGGCCAGGTCGAAGATCCAGATGAAGAACCCGATCGTCGAGATGGACGGCGACGAGATGACCCGCGTCATGTGGCAGATGGTCAAGGACCGGCTGCTGCTGCCGCACGTCGACCTCAGGACGGAGTACTACGACCTGGGCCTGCGCAGGCGCGATGAGACCGACGACCAGGTCACCATCGACGCCGCCAACGCCACCATGCGACACCGGGTGGCGGTCAAGTGCGCCACCATCACCCCCGACGCCGGGCGGGTCAAGGAGTACGGGCTCAAGAAGCAGTGGAGGAGCCCCAACGGCACCATCCGCGCCATGCTCGACGGCACCGTGTTCCGCTGCCCGATCATCACCCCGCGCATCAAGCCCGCCGTGCGCAGCTGGCGCAAGCCCATCGTGATCGGCCGCCACGCCTACGGGGACGTGTATCGCAACGTGGAGATGTACATCCCGACGGCCGGCAAGGTGGAGCTGGTGTACACCCCCCGCGACAGCGACCAGGAGAAGCGGGTGGTGGTGCACGACTTCCAGACGCCGGGCGTGGTCATGGGCATGTACAACCTGGTCGACTCGATCACCAGCTTCGCCCGCGCCTGCTTCGCCTACGCCCTCGACCACCGCATCGACATGATCTTCTCCTGCAAGGACACGATCTCCAAGATCTACCACGCCCAGTTCCGCCTGATCTTCCGCGACGTCTTTGAGCGCGAGTACCAGGCGAAGTTCGCCGAGGCCGGCATCACGTATACCTTCACCCTGATCGACGACGCGGTGGCGCGCATCATGAAGTCCGAGGGCGGCCTGCTGTGGGCCTGCCGCAACTACGACGGCGACGTGTTCAGCGACATGGTCGCCTCGGCCTTCGGCTCCCTGGCGATGATGACCTCGGACCTCATCTCGCCGCACGGCTACTTCGAGTACGAGGCGGCCCACGGCACCGTCCAGCGCCACTATTACCAGCACCTCAAGGGGGAGAAGACCTCGACCAACTGCATGGCGCTGATCTACGCCTGGACCGGCGCCCTGGCGAAGCGGGCGGAGCTCGACGGCACCCCCGAACTGGCCGCCTTCGCCGCCAAGGTCGAGGAGGCCGCCATCGGTACCATCGAGGGCGGGGTGATGACCAAGGACCTGGTGCCCTACGCCGACCCGCCGCCGGAGAAGTACGCGTACACGGAGGAGTTCCTGGACGCGATCCGCAACAACCTGGACAGACTGCTCTAGCCCACACAGGAGCCCAGACGATGGCCAAACAGGCAATTCGGGAGTTCGACGCGAAACGGATGCTGGCCCGGGGACTGGCCGAGACCTCCGGCGGCCGGTTCAGCGTCGACCCCAGGCTGGTGCTCGTGTCCGCGGACACCGATCTCGACGGCCTGGCGCAGGCGCACCCTTGGCTGGAGGCCACCAAACTGGTGGTCAAGCCCGACCAGCTGTTCGGCAAGCGGGGCAAGAACAACCTGCTGTGCCTCAACGCCTCCCTGGAGGACGCCAAGCGCTGGATCAGCGAGCGGCTGGGCCGCGAGATCACCATCACCCAGACCACCGGCCAGACCACGGGCAGGCTCACCCACTTCCTGGTCGAGCCCTTCGTCCCGCACGGCCGGGAGTACTACCTCGGCATCACCACTGCTCGTGAGCACGACTCGATCTACTTCTCCACTCAGGGTGGGGTGGACATCGAGGAGGCCTGGTCCTCGGTGGTCGAGACCCGGGTCGGTGTCCTGGACGACATCGACGCGGTCGGCATCGAGCTGCCGGCGGACCTCGAGGACCCTGAGACCGTGACCGCCTTCGCCAAGGCGCTGTACGAGTTCTTCGTCTCCTATCACTTCGCCTACCTCGAGATCAACCCCTTCGCGCTGGAGCAGGGCAAGGTCGTCCTGATGGATGTGAAATCCCGCGTGGACGACTACGCCGCCTTCCCGTGCGCCGAGAAGTGGGGCGCGCTCGAATTCCCCAAGCCCTTCGGCACCACCCAGACCCCTGAGGAGAGGCGCATAGAGGAGCTCGACGAGCGCACCGGCGCCTCCCTGAAGCTCAACCTCCTCAACCCCAGCGGCCGGATCTGGAACCTGGTGGCCGGGGGCGGGGCCTCGGTGATCTACGCCGACACCGTGGTCGACCTCGGCCTGGCCGAGGAGCTGGCCAACTACGGGGAGTACTCGGGCGATCCCTCGATGGAGGACACCTACGAGTACACCAAGGTGGTGCTGGATCTCATGACGCGCGAGCAGGACCGGCAGGGCCGGCCCAAGTTCCTGCTGATCGGCGGCGGGATCGCCAACTTCACCGACGTGGCCTCGACCTTCACCGGCATCATCAAGGCCATCGAGGAGTACGCCGACCGGCTGAAGGCCGTCGACGCCCGGATCCTGGTGCGCCGGGGCGGCCCGAACTTCGAGACCGGCCTGGCCAACATGCGCTCCCTGGGGGAGAGGCTGAAGTTGCCCATCGAGGTGTTCGGCCCCGAGACCCACATGACCAAGATCGTTCGCATGGTGCTGGAGGACTGAGCCATGGCCAGCTACGACCTGTTCCACAAGGACACCAAGGCCTTCGTCTACGGAAACCAGCTGCGCGCCGTGCAGCGCATGCTGGATTTCGACTACATGTGCCGCCAGGACTCACCCTCCGTGGTGGGCGTCATCACCCCCGAGCGGGGCGGCTTCGAGAAGTTCTTCTGGGGCACGAAGGAGATCGTCATCCACCGCTTCCGCACGATCCGCGACGCCGTGCAGGCCCATCCCGAGGCGGACACGGTGGTCAACTTCGCCTCCGAGCGCTCGGCCTACGCCTCCACCAAGGAGATGCTGGAGACCGAGACCATCAGGGTCGTCGCCGTCATCGCCGAGGGTGTGCCCGAGCGCCATGCCCGTGAGCTGCGCCTGCTCGCCAAGCAGAAAGGCCGCTGGATCATCGGACCGGCCACCGTGGGCGGGATCAAGGCCGGCTGCTTCCGCATCGGCAACACGGCCGGGACGCTGGAGAACATCCGGGAGTGCAAGCTCTACCGGCCGGGCTCGGTGGGCTTCGTGGCCAAGAGCGGCGGCCTGTCGAACGAGGCCTACAGCATCATCGCCCGCAACACCGACGGTATCTACGAGGGGATCGCCATCGGCGGTGACGCTTTCCCGGGCTCCAGCCTGGCAGACCACCTGCTGCGCTTCGAGGCCAACCCCGCCGTGAAGATGATGGTCTGCCTGGGTGAGCTGGGCGGCACGGAGGAGTACGAGATCGTCGAGGCCCTGCAGGACGGGCGGCTCACCAAGCCGCTGGTGATCTGGGTGACCGGCACCTGCGCGCCCATGCTGGCCGGCGGCGTCCAGTTCGGCCACGCCGGCGCCCGGGCCGACAGTGCCCGCGAGGGGGCGCAGGCCAAGAACGAGGCGCTGCGCAAGGCCGGCGCGGTGGTGCCGACTTCCTTCGACGACTACGACCAGAGGATCCGCGAGACCTACGAGGAGCTCAAGCGCAGGGGCGTCATCCAGCCGGTGCCGGAGTTCGACCCGCCGCCCATCCCGATGGATTACGCCGACGCGTTGAAGCGCGGCCTGGTACGGCGGCCCACCAACTTCATGTCGACCATCTGCGACGAACGCGGTGAGGTCCACAACTACTGCGGCGTCCCCATGGACGAGGTGATCCGCCAGGGCTACGGCATCGGCGGCGTGATCGGGCTGCTGTGGTTCAAGAAGAAGCTGCCCTCCTACGCCTGCGACTTCATCGAGCTGGTCATTCAGATCATCGCCGATCACGGCCCGGCCGTGTCCGGCGCGCACAACACCATCGTCACGGCCCGCGCCGGCAAGGGGCTCATCGAGTCGCTGGTGTCGGGCCTGGTCACGATCGGCCCCCGCTTCGGGGGGGCGGTCAACGGCGCCGCCGACCACTTCCGCCTGGGCCTGAACCGCCGGCTCGGCCCGCGCGAGTTCGTCGAGTACATGAAGT
Source organism: uncultured Acidimicrobiia bacterium (assembly GCA_964354255.1). GTDB lineage: Bacteria > Actinomycetota > Acidimicrobiia > Spongiisociales > UBA11373 > VGBK01. The sequence continues at coordinate 32,418 of CAYGYX010000006.1, forward strand.
CCCAGAACATCAACATCCAGGGCATCGGCCACCGCCTACACAGCGTCGACAACCCGGACGCCCGGGTGGAGATCATGATCGCCTTCGCCCGCCAGCACTTCCCCAGGACGCCGGTGCTGGACTACGCGCTGTCGGTCGCAGACGTCACCTCGCGCAAGAAGAACAACCTGATCCTCAACGTCGATGGCTGCATCGGCGTGCTGTTCGTAGATCTCTTGCTGGCCATCGGCTACGACGACGCGGAGATCCAGGAGCTCGCGGACATGGGTTTCTTCAACGCCGTGTTCCTGCTGGGCCGCTCGATCGGCTTCATGGGGCACTACTTCGACCAGAAGCGGCTCAACCAGGGGCTCTACCGCCACCCGCTCGACGACATCCTGTACGACGTTCCCGACGAGCCGGAGAGCGCGAACTAGTGAGACGGCTTGTCGGGTGTCCCAATACTGAGTGAGACTCCAGGGGAGGACCTGTGTTGCATCTCGGGGTGGGTATCGACATCCTCAGTCATGTGGGTGGGATCGTCACGCTGGAGCAGGCCCAGGCGTTGTTCGACTCCACGTGTGATGCCGGGACTCGGGTGAAGCTCAGCCGTATTGGCAACCAGGCGGCCCTGCTCAGGATTGCCAACGCTATCTCCATGACCAGAGCCACCCGGGTATTCGTGAACACCGGGTCCGGTGAGGATGCCTGGCGAGTCAGATCGATGGCTCTGGCCAACAAGGAGGAGAGCTGGCTGGCCCTTCCGGATCACACCATCCACTTCGATCTTGCCGAGGAACAGGCACGGATCATCGACCGGACCTACTACGTCATTAACCCGGATGAGACGGTGAGCGAACTGGCCAGGAGTGTCGGTCGCGACGAGGCGCTGGCCTATGTCAGGGAGAGCATGGGCGGTATCGCCGAGGGCAGGACCTTGCTCATCGGCTTCTTCAGCCGTGGCCCTATAGGAGCGAAAGCGGCCATTCCTGCTCTCCAGATGACGACTTCGGCCTATGTCATGCACTCGGCGGACATCCTGTACCGGCACGCGTATTCAGATTTCGATGCCGAAGCGGAGCGGGCCGGCTGTTTCTTCACCAACCTACACAGCGAAGGATCGAACAGGCCGGAGGACCTGCCGAACGCGCGCGTGTTCATGGATCGCAGTTGGCTGACGACCTACTCCGTGTTCTGCACCTATGCCGGGAACACGCTGCTCTTGAAGAAGGGCAACCACCGATTTGCGGTGGACCTGGCAACCTATCGGGACACCGGTCGGATTCTCTCGGAGCACATGTTCATTACCGGGCTCACCAACCCGAGCGGCCGAACGACCTATTTCGCGGGGGCGGCGCCTTCCGGGTGCGGCAAGACCACGACGGCCATGGTGGGCACGGACTTCATCGGCGATGACCTGGCGCAGCTCTGGATCGCCGAGGACGGGACCTTGCGGGCGATCAACCCCGAGGTGGGTGTGTTCGGGATCGTCAGGGATGTGAGTCGTGGCAGCGACCCGTATCTGATGGGCCCTCTCCGGGAACAGGGCACTGAGGTCATCTGGTCCAATGTGCTGGTCGATTTCGCGGGTGTGCCGCATTGGGTGGGCAGCGGGGAGCCGTCGCCGGAACGCGGTGTGAACTTCCAGGGCGAATGGTGGCAGGGCAAGAGGGACCGGGCGGGCAAGGAGATCCCGCTGTCACATGCGAACTCCCGGTTCACCATACGGAACAGCGCCATCCTGAACTACAACGCGGTCGCAGCTGAGGATCCAGGAGGCGTGCAGATCCAGGTGATCACCTACAGCGGGCGTGACAGCGACACCATGCCTCCAGTGTGGGTTGCCACGAGTTCCGACGAGGGGGTGGCCATCGGAGCCTCCGTGCTATCGGCGGCCACAGCCACCGAGGTTGGCGCGACGGGTGTGCGCCGCCAGCCATGGGCGAATGAGCCCTTCATCCCCGGTCCTCTTTCGGACTATATGGCCGCGCAGTTCACCTTCTTCAATTCGGAGGATCTCGAGCACAAGCCTCTCATGGCGGGACTCAACTACTTCCTTACTACCGGGGCACGCGGCGGCGTGGGGGATGCGCTGCTCGGGGAGAAGCGCGATGTCAGAGCATGGCTCGGGTGGCTTGAGCAAAGAGCGCACCACGAGGTCGAGGCGATCAGAACACCCATTGGAGAGATCCCGATTTATGACGATCTCGTGGTGCTGTTCAGGACCATCGACAAGGACTACGCCAGAGATCTCTACAACAGGCAGTTCGCCCTGTATGTCGACAACATACTGGCGAGAATCCGCCTGCTCGAAAAGGCCTACATGCAGGATCCGGATGTCTCCCCACGGCTCCTCACGGTCTATCGGGCGCAGATCGCCGGGCTCGAAGCACTCAAGGCCAAGCACGGGCCCGTGGTATCGGTGGATCAAATCGCCAAATGAGCAGCCCGGCTTGTCGTGGGCATTGGGAGCGCTCGAGGCAAAGAGACAGGCAGCGAGGTCGTTGTCTGCTGGATGGCTGGGTCAAGTGGACCTCGGCTCCAATGCTCCGGCCGCCGCCGGGGTGAGCTTTGGGTACTGCGTGTCCTCCCGTTCGACGGGAGGAGGCCGGGGTGCGGGCTCACCGATGTGGGGCCCGGGTCGTAGGGCCGGGCCCTCGAACCCCTTTGTCGACCTGGCAGCGGGGGGCGCAGGCGGTTCCCCGGACTCCATCGGTCCGGCGTGGCCCCCTTACTGTCTCCTCTGCCCTCGTGTCACGGGTTGCAGGAAGAACATGAAGAACGCGAAGAACCCGTACCACCAGGGTTCGTCCAGCGCGAATCCCAACACGCCCAGGAATCCCAGGAACCCCCAGAACCAGTTCAGTCTCATTCTGACCCCCGGAGACCGCAGCACCGGCCCGCCATATTGCTGGACACGGTAGCGGCGACGATCGGCATCGGCCCGGGCATCGAGGTTCTCCAACCCGTCGGCGGCGATGCCGTCCGCTGCCGTTCGGTCGGGGGAGGGCGTCGGCAGTGACCCCGCCTCCGCGGGTGGCTCATCGAGCTGAAGGCCCGACCCCTGCCGGCGGCCATCGCGGCAGCGCTCGGCTTGGAGGCTGCCAGTGGCGTCACACTGATGAAGGCGACGCCAGCAGCCGACTCCAGGTCGAACGAGGGTTGGCCCGTCCTCTTCCCCACCCCGGAGATGTTCACCTGTTGCTTCGCTGGCAGTCCGGCGATGCCGGATGAGGCGGAGCCGATTGATGGCGAAGCTGGGGGTTCCTTTCGACGCGCTGCCCGGCTCGGTACCCAGAGTCCCGGCCCACAACGGCCCAACGCAGTCCCGGACCACCACCCCGACCTCTCGGCGGCGTGTCAGGCCCGCCGCCGAGAGGTGATGATGGCCTCGACTGCGTCTGGGTCCTCGGGGGTGATCCAGGGGCGCACGAAGCCGCCCAGGTCGAGGATGAGGCCCACCGTCTTGCGCGGGCGGCCCGGGTCCAGGTGCGCCCAGCAGCGGGGGCTGGTAGTTCCCCAGATGCGCCACTTGCCGGTCCAGGCGCCCATCTCGAAGGGCTCGACCCGCCGGATTCGCCGGTAGTCGATTCTCTTGGCGAGGCCGATGGGGAAGTAGTAGCCCCTGATGATCAGCTGGGTCGGGCTGCACTCGATCCACCGGTCTCGGTAGAGGGACACCGAATCGCCGGCAGGCGGCGTCTTGCCCATGCGGCGATGCTAGGAGAGCGGGAAGGCCGGCCGGTGAGGCGGGTACCCGCGCTGGCATCTGCGAGTCGCCCTTGCCACCTTTGGACTGCAGCGATCATGTCGACTCTCTCAGGCGACGGCCGGTCTGGCACCTGGCGGCGGGGCCGATGCCGCCGGTCGGGCTGGTACCCCGAGGGGATGACCTTCCGGGCAGTGCGCCCGGTGGAAGGCCTGCGCACTGACGGGCAGCGTGCCTGGTGAGACCCGGCCCGGGCCACGCCGCCGCGCGCGACGGTGCGGACCCACCGGGGAGTGGGCGGGCCGTCACACCCTCGCCCCCGTCCGGGCTCACCCGGCCGGGCCGGGGAGTAGTGTGCGCTCCACGCTCAGGGGGAGGATGGGATGGGGCCTTTCGCCGACTATGACCGGCACGACGCCACCGGTCTTGCCGAGTTGGTGCGCACCCGCCGGGTCCATCCCCTCGAGTTGTTTGATGCCGCCGCCGGGCGCATCGAGGCTCTCAACGGGCGCCTCAACGCTGTGGTCTACCCCGACTTGGACCGGGCCCGGGAGGTGGCGGCCCAGGAGTCTCGGGAGGGGCCCTTTGCCGGGGTGCCTTTCCTGGTCAAGGATTTCGGGGCCGCCGTCGCCGGCCTGCCCTACACGCAGTCGTCTCGCTCCCGGGTGGGGTATGTGGCCCCGGCCGACGATGACATCGTCGCCCGCCATCGCCGGGCGGGGCTGATCATCCTGGGCAAGACCAACGCCCCGGAGTTCGGGCTGCTCCCGACCACCGAGCCGGAACTGCACGGCCCGACCCGTAACCCCTGGGACCCGGGCCGCACTACGGCGGGATCCTCCGGTGGCTCGGCCGCGGCGGTGGCGTCGGGCATGGTGCCGATGGCGCACGGGAACGACGGGGGCGGGTCGATTCGTCTGCCCGCCTCGGCCTGCGGCCTGTTCGGGTTGAAGCCCACCCGGGGACGGAGCACCTGGGGGCCCGACCACCTGGATGGCATGCTGGGTCTGTGCGAGCAGCACGCCCTCACCCGCAGCGTGCGCGACTCGGCCCGTCTCCTGGACGCCACTCACGGTGCCCCGGCCGGCGCCCCCTACCGGCCGGCTCCGCCCGCGCGGCCCTTCGCCGAGGAGGTGGGGGCCCCGCCGGGACGCCTGCGCATCGCTTTCACCACCGGCGGCCTGCTCGACGATCGGCCCCTGGACCCCGAGTGCGTCGCCGCGGTGGAGTCCGCCGCCCGGCTCTGTGAGGAACTGGGGCACCAGGTCACTGAGGCGCGGCCTTCCCTGGATGTGCCGTCGATCGTTGACGCCTTCATCACCATCAACGGTGCCGACTGCGCCTTTGTCATCGCCGAAGCTGAACGGCTCACCGGCCGCCGGGTGCGCTCCCGCGATGTGGAGCTGGTCACCTGGATCGTCCGGCTCATCGGGACCCGGCGCAGCGCCGCCGACCTGGAGCAGGCCCTGGATGTGATGCACCGCACCGGTCGGACGATGGCCACCTTCCTGGAGGACTACGACCTCCTGCTCAGTTCAACCATGGCGCAGCCACCGTGGCCCATCGGTTATCAGGACCTCGGCGCC
>CAYGYX010000006.1:37791-56531 GCA_964354255.1 uncultured Acidimicrobiia bacterium
TGGCAGAGTGCCGGCTCTCCCCACGGTCCTGCCGACGCGAAGGTTGGGCGTAGCGGGGGCGCGGCGTTCTGGCAGGCGGCGCAGTGGCCCATCGCCGTCGGCGCGGCCGTGGCCGCCGTGGTGCTGGGCATGGTCGGGTTCACCGACCACTACGCCGCCGCCGGCGTCCGGCTGACCGTCCTCGATGCCTTCTACCGGTCGCTGCAGCTGTTCGTCCTCGAATGGGGTGGCATCGACGCCCCGGTCCCCGTGGCTTTGCAGGCGGCCCGCCTGCTGGCTCCACTCGTAGCCGGGTTCGCCGCCGCCAAGGCCCTAGTCGTCCTCTTTCGTGATGAGTTGGACCGCCTGCGGCTCCGCTTCACGTGGCGGGGCCACGTGGTGGTGTGCGGCCTCGGGGCCGAGGGTGGGACCCTGGGTCGCTCGCTGGTGGCGGAGGGCTGGAGGGTGGCCGGCATCGAGAGTGACCCTCGGTCGCGCCCGCCGGCCGAAGGGGTGGTGGTGCTGGCCGGCGACGCGACGGAGGCTTCGATCCTTGAGCGCGCCGGTGCCGCCCGCGCCGCTCACCTGGTGGCGGTCTGCGGTTCGGACGACACCAACGCCGCAGTCGCCCGGGCGGCCCGGGTGGTGGGCGGCCCCTTGCTGGTGATACACGTTCACCTGCGGGATGCCCGCCTGGCTGCTCTGCTGCGCACCGAGGCGCTGGCCGACCCCGCCGTAGCCGGTCGAGGTGCCCTCGAGTTCTTCACCGTCGATGAGCATGCCGCTCGGCGGCTGCTCGACACGCTGCCCCTGGCCGACGGCGAGCCGGGGGAGTTGGTCATCGTCGGGCTCAGCCGGTTCGGCGCCAGCCTGGCCGTCGAGGCGGCCCGGCGGGGCCTGCACGCCGCCGCACCCGCCTGCATCACCGTCGTCGATACCGACGCTGTCGCCGGTGTGGCCGACCTGCTGCGCCGCCATCCCGGAATGGAGAGGGCGGCCGCTTTCACCGCGCTCTCCATCGACCCGGCGTCGGCGGAGTTCGATGAGGCCCGCTTTCTCGTCGATGAAGCGGGCCGGTGCCGGGCCAGGGCCATCGTGGTTTGCGTGGAAGACGAGGGGCAGGGGCTGTCGGCGGGTCTCACCCTACGGCAGCGACTGAAGGAGGTCCCCTCACCCGAGCGCCCGATCGACCTGGTGGTGTGCACCACTCACGCCTCGAGCCTCGCCGACCTGGTGACCTGCTCCGACGGAGGGGAAGGCGTGGCCCGCTTCCGCACGCTCAACCCGATCGGGGCGTCTGTCGACGCGTCGCTCCTGACTCTGGGGACCCGGGAGGCCATCGCCGCCTCCCTGCACGGCGCGTACGTGGCGTCCCGTCCGGCGGATGCCCCGGGGGCGCCGCCGGACGCCTGGGCCGACCTCGATGAGGAGACCCGGGAGGCCAATCGCGCCGCCGCCGGCGGCATCGGGCCGGGACTGCGCAGCGTCGGCTGCGACCTCGTCCCCCTCGTCGCCTGGGACACCGCTCCGATGGTCTTCACCCCCGCCGAGGTCGAGTTGATGGCCATCCTCGAGCATCGCCGCTGGGTCGCCTGGAAGCAGGCACACGGGTTCCGCTTCGGCGGGGTCTCCGACCCGGCGCGCCGGACCAACGCCCACCTCGTGCCGTGGAATGCTCTCGAGGAGAGCGCCCGCGAGTTGGTGCATGCCTTCGTCCGGTCGTATCCCCGGGTGCTGGCCGACGCCGGCCAGCAGGTGGTGCGGCTGGACCGATCCCCGGCCCGAGCCCTCCACGACTGCTACGTGGCCATGCGCACCGCCGCCGGCGAGACGCCGGCCGACAACCCGTCGCTGGTGCCGTGGGACCTGCTGCCGGAGCACGCCAAGGCCTCCAACCGCGACCAGATGGCCCACCTGCGGGTCAAGTTGTTGGCCGTCGGTCGCGATCTCGCCCCCGGCCTGGATGGGCCCAGCGCCCCCCTGGAACCCGGGGAGATCGAGTTGCTCGCCGAGATGGAGCACCGGCGCTGGTGCGAGCACGAGCGTTTCGGTGGCTGGTCCCTGGGACTGCGCAGGGACGCCGCAGCGAAGACCACGCCCTATCTGGTGCCCTGGGAGGACCTGTCCGAGGAGGTGCGTGACATCGACCGGGAGTTCGCTCGCGCCATCCCCGACCTGGTGCGCCGTATGGGCCAGCGGATCGTGCGTGTCGTCTGAGGAGGCCCCGCCCGCCCGGGAGTTGTGGTGGGACCGGGAGATCCCAGTTCGGTCTGATGAGAGCCCCGGTAGGCGCCCGCGCGAATGCCCGGGTGGATGACAAGAGAGGCGAGAAGCGGGTGATCGGTGTGACTCACCGGGGTCGGGGACAGGCGATGCTCAGAGGCGCGGTTCGTTGGTCTAGCAGCCCGATGCCAAGGGGTGAGCTTAACCGTGGGCTGCCCATCGGACCTGTAGACAGATTCATCTACAGGGCTGTAGACCGAACTGGTGAGCACCACGATCCGCGTCAGCGAAGAGACCCGGGACCGGCTGGCGGCGCTTGCGGAGTCGACGGGCCGTCCCATGATCAAGGTGGTGGACGAGGCCGTGGACGCGCTGGAGCGCCGGGTCTTCTTCGGACTCTTCAACCGCCGCTACGGCGAGCTCTTCGAGGATGCTGGGGCGAGGGCTGAGATCGAGGGGGAGCGCCGTGCCGAAGAGGGGGTGATCGGGGGCGCCTCGAGGTGACCGCCCGCCGGGGGGAGACCTGGCTGGTCGACTTCGGTGAGCCGGTCGGTCGGGAGCAAGCTGGTATGCGGCCGGTGGTGGTCGTGTCGGCCGATGGGCTGAATGAAGGTCCCTCGTCGGTGTTGATGGTGGTGCCCATCACCTCGGCCCGGCGTGATCTGCCGTCGCATGTCGAGATAGACCATCCCGGCTCGGGTCTCGACCGGATCAGCTACGCCAAGTGCGAGGACTTCAAGTCGATCTCAGAGCGCCGACTGGTGCGTCAGATCGGTGCCGTCGAAGCGGCGGGGATGGCCGGTATCGAGCGGGTGCTCCGCTACGTGCTCGACCTTCAGGGTCCCTGGTCCAGGGCTCCACGCGGAACAGGTCCACCGGGAGGAGCCCGGAGCGGAGGACCACGGCCAGATCGCGGGCCGCCTGCTCCGGCTTGCCGGCGGTGCCGGTGGTGATGATCGCCCGGCCGTCTTTGATTCCGGTCTTGGGGGGTGACCGCGGCGGCGGGAAGCCGGGTGACCGGCGCGGTGCGCCAGGCGGCCAACGGTTCGTGCACCGGGGCGCCGATCGACCTGACGGCTGCGTCGATCTGCGCGATCGCCGAGAACGACTTCATGGCGACCGGCGGCGACGGCTACCCGAACTTCTACGCCCGGGGCATCACTCAGTCGATCATGGATCAGGTGCTGGCCGACTGCATCACGGCCGACACGCCGGTGAGCCCGGCCATCCAGGGACGGATCGTCTGCACCGACGGCAACGGTGCTACCGCGCCTAACTGCCCGGTGCTTTCTCCTTAGCCATCGAAGCGATTGAAGGCGGGGGCCGGAATCCGGCCCCCGCCTTCGGGTCTGCTGGGCGCCTGCCCGAGAAGGGGCCCTATGGGTGGGTCGCAGGTCGCGTCCGACCACCGCCCGGCCGGTCTCTGGCGCGCTCGACAGCGAAGGGGGAACCCCGGGGTCAGCTGATGCTTTCGCACTCCGCTGCCGAGTCGCCGCTCCGGCAGGTATCGGAGCCCGGCCCCCCGAAGAGCCAGTCCGCACCCGTCCCGCCGATGAGGATGTCGCGGCCATCCTCACCGATGAGGACGTCGCCGTCGGCCCCTCCCCGCACGACGTCGTTGCCCGGCCCGGCACAGACGACGTCCCAGCCCTCCCCACCATCGATGCGGTCGTTGCCCTCGCCGGCGATGATCACGTCGGCTTCCACCGTACCGTTGTAGACGTCGTCATCCGGGGTGCCGATCCAGGTGGCGTAGAAGCCGCCGCAGATCTCATCCTGCTCTGGGGGGGTGCGGGCCAGGAGGCTGATCGTCCTCACCTCGCCGGGCACCACGAAGAAGGGCAGGTAGTGCCCGCCCCCGTACGCCTTCTGCCAGTCGACCGAGAGCATCTTCTTGCCGTTGGATGGGTTGAGGTACTCGGCGTTGGTGCACACGCCGGGCTGGCCCACACCGGTGACCGCCCAGAGGCTGACGCCGGCGGGGACGTTGCGGAAGAGGGCAACCCCGTTGGCATCGGTGCAGACGTAGCGCTCGTTGCCGCGAGGATGCCAGACGGGTCCCATGTGCCTGGCCCCGGTGACCTCCAGGAGGAGGACCTCCACCCCGGCGAGGCGCAGCCGGTGGCCGGAGCCGTCCTTGTAGCTGACCACGATCCGCACCGTCCCGGTGTCGCCCTGCCGCCCGGTCGCCGCCGCGGCTGCCGGGAGGGCGGCGGCGAGCAGCAGGCCGAGCAGCAGGGCAGCCCCGGTCCAGACGGACTTGGCACTCCTCCTCTGCCTCATCGTCGGCTCCTTCCACTGTGTCGGCGACGCGATGACCCCGGACGGGGTTGCCGCGCCGACCGGCTACCCGGCCACCCGCCGCCCGTAGATGTCCAGGTTGCGGGTCGCGTAGTTCCGCCCATCGGTCCAGACCACCAGGTACTCGTCGCCCGTGCTATTCCACGCCACCGCCGGGTACTCGTCCGTGCCCTTGGCGCCGGGGCCGCTGATGCGGATCTCCCTTCCCACAGTCGGAACCCTCGGGAAGACGGGTGCCGTCCTCTCCTCGGCCCCGTTCCGGCGGCCGTCGCCAGCAGCAGCAGGGCGATGCCCGCACCCGGCAACATCCGAATCCGCTTGCCCATCGTCGTCCTCTCCCTGCTCCCACCGGCCAGGCTACGCCTCGGGGCCTCGCCGCGCCGATGGCTTCACTAGCCCGCCCGAGGCGTTGTGGGAAGGGCGGCTACGGGCCGGACCCGGCCGGCGATGGCTTCCCGCCGTCCTGCTGCCCCCGCATCATCGGCGACTCCCGCAGGAACAGAGAGAGGGCGATGACCAGCGCCGTCAGCACGACGAACACCACCATGGAGCCGGTCATCGAGTCGTCGGCTCCGGTCCGGAACGCGTCCATGCCGAGGATGAACAGGATGCCCGAGACCTGGCCGGCCATCACCAGCAGGCCCTGGGAGGTGGCCTCGGGGGCGGGATAGGAGACCTCGGCGCTGTACTGGAACCCGACCGGGTAGGCGCTCATCAAGAAGAAGCCGAAGACGAAGCTCGAGGCGAGCAGCAGCGGGTAGTCGGCGGCGAAGGCCAGGCCCACCAGCCCGGGGGCCATGCCGGCGACGGAGAGGACGAGGAACGGTTTGCGGCGGCGCAGGCGATCGGAGAGCACCGAGAGGACGGCGGCCCCTGCGATGCCGCCGACCACCATGGCCGCCCCGACCATGCCGGCCTGCTCTGAGTCGAACCCACGCGGGTCGACCACCTGCTCGATCCAGGTGCTGATGGCGTTGAACATCCCCAGGCCGACGAAGAACAGCGCCAACAGGATGAGCATGTCCCGCTGCCGCAGTATGTGACGGAGGCCCGCGAATACCCGGGTCCGTGCCTCCAGCTCGGCCTCGCCGGGCGGCGTCGAGGGCCGCTCCCGGATCAGGGCGAGGGCCACCAGGGCCGCCCCCGCCGACAAGGCGCCGTAGAACACGAGCATCCCCGGCATCTCCAGGCTCTCGGCGAGGGTGGGGGTGGCCGCCATGGCGGCGATGATCCCGACGAACTGCGCCAGCGAGGGGACCGCTGCCGCCGTCGCCCGCTCGGCGAGCGGGAACCAGCGGGCGCCCACCTTGGTGATGGCGTTCATGACGAAAGGCTGTCCGACCGCCAGTCCGACCTGGGAGACGAAGACCCAGGTGAAGTCGGATCCGAGCAGGCCCCGGGTGAGGCCGAACACGCCGGTGAGCACCGCCCCGATGCCCACCCCGACCCGCAGCCCGTAGGTGTCGATAATGTACGAGGCGGGGATCGACATCACCACGAACACCACCATGAAGACCATGGAGAGCATGCCGATCCGCAGGTCGGAGACGTCGTAGTAGGCGGCGGCGTCGTCGGTGACCGGGGCGAAGGTGATCCAGTTCGCCTGGACTACCGCGTTGAGCAGAGCGAAGGCGCCCAGGACCACCCAGCGGTACCGATACAGCCGGACGGCTGCCGCTTCTGCCATGGTTACCCCGCCTCCGGTCCGCAGGCTACCAACGGGAGCCGTCGGGGGCCGAGCCTTCTACGGGCAGTCCCCGGGCCAGACCAGGTGGAGCGCCTCGGCCAGGGCCGTCCGGGTGGCCGGGCCGGCCAGGCCGTCCACCTGCAGGCCGGGAATGGCGGCCTGGAATGCCCGGACTGCGTTGGCGGTGGCGGCGTTGTACCGCGGGCCGGTGCTACCCGGGTCGTAGCCGGCCACCCGCAGCCAGCGCTTCAACTCCTGCACCTCGGCGCTGCGGGTGCCCCGGATGAGGACGTGGTCGTCGCCGGCGGTGAGGGCGGCAAAGCCGGGCTTCTGGGAGAGGGTCAGGATCGCCGTCCGGGTCTGGGCTCCGACCACGCCGTCGGGGGTGAGGTTCCGGCTCTGCTGGAAGAGGCGCACCGCCTCGTAGGTGGCCGCGTTGAAGGCGCCGTCCAGCGGCCCCGGGTCGAAGCCGCGCACTTTCAGGAACCCTTGCAGCTCGTAGACGGCGGGCCCGGAGTCGCTGCGCCGCAGGAGCCCGGTTCCCGCGAGCAGGGCAGCCAGGGGGGCGGTGTCGGCGGGAGTGCACGCCGGAGCAACGATCTCCACGGAGCCTCGGCCCAGCCCTTCGGCGGTCCGCAAGGCCTCGAACGCGTCAACGATCACGCCTGCCGGGTCCCGCAGTTCGAAGTGCAGGTGGGGTGGGCAGCCGGCCATGGTGTCGCAGTTCCCGCTGTCGCCCACCCAGCCGATCAATTGCCCTGCCTCCACGTGGGTGCCCGGGATGATCCCCGGGGCGATGCCCCAGGCCAGGCCGTCGTCGGTGCCGGGGTTGTCGTTGTTCAGGTGGATGTACCAGGACTCCCAGCCGTCGTCGTGGGCCACGATCAGGGTGCAGCAGCGCTCCGGGTTCAGGGCTGCTGGGTTGCGCGAGTAGTTGACGTAGGCGATGGTGCCGCTCGCCGCGGCGTAGACCGGGGTGAGCTTCGGGGCCAGGATGTCCTGGGCGTGGTGGGTGCCGTCGGCCCGGGCGTCCCAGAAGCCCGACCGGGTGCCGGTCGTGGCCTCGCCCCCCACCGGGAAGGTCAGCGGGTAGTCGACCACCTCCCCGAACTGGTGGGCGGCCTCCTGGGCCCCGGCCGGGGCCGCCGCCCCCGCCACGAGGAGGATGAGGCACACGGCGATCATTCGGCCAGCCCGCGCGGGGGAACGGGATACCTGGGGCATCTGCCGTATGTATCGGCAGATTCGGCCGCCGGGTTCACCCGGCGGTGGCGGGCGGGCCCGGCCGCCGGAAGGGCCGAAGCGGTCCCGAACCGGGGTGCCCGAGTAGGCTTCCGGTGGAGATGCCGGCGCGCAGCCCCCGGTGGGGCCGGCGCCCCGCCGGTCCCCCGGATGTGCGCCCGAGGAGGCGAGAGATGACGAGGAAGGCCGTTCTGGTGATCACCGTCCTGGCGCTGCTGGCGGCCCTCAGCGCCTGCGGAGACGACGACGGCGGCTCGGTCTTCGAGGGAAGCACCACGACCGCGGCCGGGTCGACGACCACGACGGCCGGGTCTAGCTCGACAACGGCCGCCCCCACGACCAGTGCGGAAGTGACCACGACGGGTGGGGGCGGCAGCAACGCTCTCGGCGGGCTGGTGGCCGACGTGCTCACTCAGGGGGCGGGGGCGGATGACCCCGTCGTCACCGGTGGGGAAGAGGAGTGCCTCACCTCCGGCCTGTCCCAGGCAATCGGGGCAGAGAGGTTCGCCGAGCTCGACGCCCTCGCCGCCGGCGCCACCGACATGTCGGTGGTGTTCAGCCAGATGACCGACCCGGAGTTGGACGCGCTGGTCGATGTGATCAGCACCTGCATCGACGTGGAGGCCCTGCTCACCGAGGAGATGACTGGTGAGGAGTTGAGCCCGGAGGCGGTCGCCTGCTTCGCCGGGACCCTCTCCCAGGAAGACACCCTGCAGAGCCTGATCAGGGCGATGCTTACCGGTGAGGACCCCACCACCAACCCGGAGTTCATCACGCTCATGATCCAGGTCATGACCGAGGACTGCGTGGAGCCTCTGGAGGCCATGCTGGTCGACGAGTTCGTGGCCGGCGGCATGAGCGAGGAGGGGGCGGCCTGTGTCGCCGACAGGTTCATGCGGGGGGGCCTCTTCGAGGCTGTCCTGAACGCCATGTTGAGCGAGACGGACATCACCACTGATCCCGAGTTGACCGACCAGATGATGGCGGCGTTCACCGAGTGCCTGACCCCCGAGGAGATGGAGAACCTGGGCGGGTAGGTAGACAGGGTGCCGGCTGCGCTCTGCCGAACCTAAGCCGGCTCACGACGAGGCTCACCCGTGGTGGGATCCCTCTCACCCCACACCGAGGCGGGCCGCCTCCTCGGGTGCCTGTTCCCGCAGCAGGTCGAAGTTGGCGTACTGGCCGATGATGTTGAAGCCGGCGATCAGCTCGGCGACCTCGGCATCGGAGCCGTAGTCGGTCCAGGCCTGGCGGTAGGCGTCGTAGGTGTCGTCGGGCAGCCTGCTGATGGCCAGCGTTATGTGGGCGTCCACCGTGGCCCGGTCCGCCTCACCGAGGGCCTCCCGCCGGTGGCCGAAGGCGACGAACTGCTGGATGTACTGCTCCTTGAGGGCGCCCAGTTCGGCGGCGGCGGTGGCGGCGTCGGGCCGGTCGGTCAGCAGGGCGATGACGTCGTCGTAGGCCGCCACATACAGGTCCCCAATCTGGTCGCCGAGCTCGGCCGGGCTGGGGGAGGGCGCGGCAGTGGTGGCCGCCTGGGTGGTGGTCGATGCCCCGGCCGTCGTCACCGTTCCCGGCTGGGTGGTCGACGGGGCGGCAGCGTCGCCGCCGCAGGCGACGACACCGATGACGCCCAGGGTGCACACGACCGCTGCGATCCGCTTCATCCCGCCTCCTGATCAGTGGTCTGGGCCCGGGAGGCTACCGGGGGAGGAGCAGCTCGCGGAATCCCGCCCTCCCGGTGCCTCGGGTCGGGGCCGGCGCTAGGACGCCTCCCCGAAAGCCTCGAGGAACTGGCTGTGGTACAGCTCGTAGTAGAAGCCGCGACGCTCCATCAGCTCCTCGTGGTTCCCCTGCTCGACGATGGCCCCGTGGTCCATCACCAGGATGGTGTGCGCCCGGCGGATGGTGGAGAGGCGATGGGCGATGACGAAGCTGGTGCGGCCCCGCATCAGCCCGGCCATCGCCTGCTGGATGAGCACCTCGGTGCGGGTGTCCACCGAGCTCGTCGCCTCGTCGAGGATGAGGATCTGCGGGTCGGCCAGGACTGCCCGGGCGATGGTGAGCAGCTGCTTCTCCCCCTGGGAGATGTTGGTGGCGTCGTCGTCCACCATCGTCTGGTAGCCGTCGGGGAGGGTATGGATGAAGTGGTGGGCCCGGGCGGCCCGGGCGGCCGCCTCCACCTCCAGGTCGGTGGCCCCCTCCTTGCCGTAGGCGATGTTCTCGCGGATGGTGCCGCGGAACAGCCACGGGTCTTGCAGCACCATCCCGAACAGCCGGCGCAGCCCGCTGCGGGCCATCTGCCGGGTGTCCAGCCCGTCGATGGCGATGCGGCCCCCGTCGATCTCGTAGAAGCGGAGCAGGAGGTTCACCAGCGTGGTCTTGCCCGCTCCCGTAGGTCCCACGATGGCTACGGTCTCGCCGGCCGGCACCTCCAGGCTGAGGCCCTCGATCAGCGGGTTGTCGGGCAGGTAGCGGAAGGAGACGTCCTCCAGCGAGATGCGGCCGCGGGTAGTGATGAGGACGGCCGGCCGTTCGGGGTTGGGTTTCTCCTCCGCTTCATCGAGCACCTCGAAGACCCGCTCGGCCGAGGCGGCGGTGGATTGCAGCACGTTGGCGATGGCCGCCGTCTGGGCGATCGGCTGGGTGAACTGACGGGTGTACTGGATGAAGGCCTGGACGTCACCGAGGGAGAGGGTGCCCTGGGCCACCCGCAGGCCGCCTACCACCGCCACGGCCACGTAGTTCAGGTTGGAGATGAACATCATGGCCGGCTGGATGATCCCGGAGATGAACTGGGCCCTGAAGCTGGCCCGGTAGAGCCCCTCGTTCTCCTCGTCGAAGCGCTCGATGGCGGCCTGCCGGCGCCCGAAGACCTGGACCACCGCGTGGCCGGTGAAGACCTCCTCGATGAAGCCGTCTACGTCCCCGGTGCGTTTCCACTGGGCGGCGAACTGGCGCTGGGAGCGGCGGGCGATCAGCACCGTCACTACCAGGGCCAGCGGCACGGCCCCTAGTGAGATCAGCGTCAGCAGCGGGCTGATGGTCAGCATCATGACCACCACGCCCACCATCGTGAGGACCGCGCCGATGAGCTGGGTCAGGCTCTGCGTCAGGGTGTTGGCGACGTTGTCGATGTCGTTGGTGAGCCGGGAGAGCAGGTCGCCGCGGGCGTGCCGGTCGAAGTAACTCAGCGGCAGCCGGGCCAGCTTGAGGTCCACCGCTTCCCGCAGGCGGAAGATGGTGCGCTGCACCACCCCGGCCGTCAGGTACTGCTGCGCCCAGCCGAAGAGTGAGCTGAGCAGGTAGATGCCGGCCAGGAGGCCCAGGGTCGCTCCGATGGCCCCGAAGTCGACCCCGACGCCGGGGGTGACCTGCATGCCCGAGAGCATGTCGGCTAGTTGACCTTGGCCCTGCTCGCGCAGGCCGGCGACCACCTGCTCCTGGGTGGCGCCCACCGGGAGGCGGCTGCCGATGACTCCCTCGAACAGCAGGTTGGTGGCGTGGCCGAGGATTCGGGGCCCGACGATGGCCAGGGCCACGCTGGCCACCGCCAGCACCAGCACCACGGCCAGCTTGGCCCGCTCGGGCCGGAGCCAGCCCAGCAGTCGGCGGAAGGAGGTGCCGAAGTCCCGGGCCTTCTCGACAGGCATCGCGCCGTGGAACATGGGCCCCGGCGGCCGCCTCCCGGGGCCGATGGGCCCGAACCCGGCTCGGCGGCGGTCGCTCATGCCGCCTCCTCGGGGGTGAGCTGCGAGTAGACGATCTCCCGGTAGGTCTCGCAGGTCTCGAGGAGGTCCTGGTGGGTGCCGATCCCGGCGATCGACCCTTCGGCGAGCACCACGATGCGGTCGGCGTGCATGATCGTCCCCACCCGCTGGGCGACGATCAGCACCGTCGCCTCCCGGGTCTCGGTGCGCAGGGCGGCCCGGAGCCGGGCGTCGGTGGTGAAGTCGAGGGCGGAGAAGCTGTCGTCGAACACGTAGATCTCCGGACGGCGCACCACTGCCCGGGCGATGGCGAGGCGCTGGCGCTGCCCGCCGGAGAGGTTGGCCCCTCCCTGGTCGATGGGCGCCTCCAGCCCGCCCATCTCCTCCACGAACTCCCGGGCTGCCGCCACGTGGAGGGCGTGCCCGATCTCCTCGTCGGTGGCCCCGGGCCGGCCGTCGCGCACGTTGGCGGCCACGGTGCCGGCGAACAGGAAGGCCCGTTGGGGGACGAAGCCGATCCGGCTCCACAGCTCCTCCTGGGCGAGGCGGCGCACGTCCACCCCGTCCACCAGAACCTCCCCGGCGGTGGCGTCGCAGAAGCGGGGGACCAGGTTCACCAGGGTGGACTTGCCGCTGCCGGTGCTGCCCACGACGGCGGTGATCTCCCCGGGTCCGGTGGAGAAGGAGATGCTGGAGAGGACCGGCTCGTCGGCGCCCGGGTAGCGGAACTCGACGTTGCGGAACTCCAGGGTCCCGAGGTGTGGGGGAGCGGGCACGGGGTCCGCCGGGTCGGAGATGCTGGGGACGGTGTCGAGCACCTCCTGGATGCGGTCGGCCGAGGCCGCCGCCCGGGGGACCGCTACGAACATCATCGTGGCGATCAGCACCGAGAAGAGGATGTGCATCAAGTAGGTGAGGAAGGCGGTCAGGTCGCCGATCAGCAGGTCCCCATCGCCCACCAGCAGGCTGCCGAACCACATGACGGCGGTCATGGAGAGGTTCAGCACCAGCATGATCCCCGGCATCACCAGGGCGAACAGGCGGGTGACGCGCAGGGAGGTGCCGGTGAGGTCGGCGTTGGCCTCGGCGAAGCGGCGCTGGTCGTGCTCGGTGCGGTCGAAGGCCCGGATCACCCGGATGCCGGCCAGGGCCTCGCGCATCACCCGGTTGATGAGATCGATCTTCACCTGCATGGACCGGAAGAGCGGCACCGCCCGGCTGGCGATCAGGGCGACGAACCCGGCCATGATCGGCAGGGTCACCACGATGGAGAGGGAGAGGCGCTGGTTGATGCGCAGGGCCATCACCACGCCGCCGACCCCCATGATCGGGGCCATCGCCATCATCGTCAGCCCGAGCAGGGCCACCATCTGCACCTGTTGCACGTCGTTGGTGGCCCGGGTGATGAGCGAGTGGGTGCCGAAGCGGCTCAGCTCCATCTGGGAGAAGGTCTCCACCCGGCGGAACAGGGCCGAGCGCAGGTCGCGCCCGAAGGCCATGGAGCTGCGAGCGGCCAGCCACACGCTGACCACGGCCGTCACCCCCATGACCAGGGTTACCCCGAGCATGACGCCGCCGATGATCAGGATGTGGCGGGTGTCCCCCTTCACCACCCCGTTGTCGATGATGTCGGCGTTGAGCGTCGGCAGGTACAGGTTGGCGATGGCCTGGGCCGTGAGCAGGACGAGGGCGATGGCGATGGGCCGGCGGTAGGGTCGAAGATACGCGGCGAGGAGGCGGCGCAGTCCACCGCCCCTCCTGTCGGCGGCGGGTACCGGGGCACCGGGCACGCCGGCAGGGTAGTGACGCCCGGGCGGGGCCCCGCTGCCCCCGGTGGGGGCCCGCGGTGCGGCCGGGGGCCGGCGGGCATATGCTCCGCCTCATGAGGTGGCCGACCCTGCTCCTCGTCCTCCTGCTCCTCGGGACGGCGGGGTGCTCCGGTGGAGGACACGGCTCGTCGTCGAGCGAGACACCGGCCTCCCTGCCGGCCGGGGTCTCCGTGGCGCCTGCCCCCGATCCCTGGGTGGCGCAGCGGGAGGCCATGGTGGAGAGGCAGATCGCCGCCCGGGGGGTGGCCGACCCGCTGGTGTTGGAAGCGATGCGGGCCGTCCCCCGGCACCTGTTCGTCCCCGACGACGTGCGCCCCGATGCCTACGGGGATTTCCCCCTGCCCATCGGCTACGGCCAGACCATCTCCCAGCCCTACGTGGTGGCGCTGATGAGCGAGGCCCTGCAGCTCCAGCCGGGCGAGCGGGTGCTGGAGATCGGCACCGGCTCCGGTTATCAGGCGGCCGTCCTCGCCCAGATGGGCATGGAGGTCTTCTCGATCGAGATCGTCCCCCAGCTGGCCGTCGGCGCCGCTGCCAACCTGGCCGCGGCCGGCTACCCATCGGTGGTGACCAGGGCGGCCGACGGCTACTGGGGGTGGGAGGAGCACGCTCCCTTCCGGGCCATCGTGGTGACCGCCGCCCCCGACCACGTCCCCGAGCCGCTGGTGGCCCAGCTCGCTCCCGGGGGACGGTTGGTGATCCCCATCGGCCCGGTCGGGGCGGTCCAGACCCTGTGGGCGTTCAGCAAGGATGCCGCCGGGGAGCTGGTCGGCGAGAACCTGGGGCCGGTCCGCTTCGTCCCCTTCACCCGGGCCGAGGGCTGAGCCGGCGCCCGCCGGCCAGCAGGGCGCAGAGCAGATAGCAGGCGGCCCCGGCGGTGATCACCGCCCCGAAGCCCCGGTCCAGGGCCAACAGGGCTGCCCCGACCGCGCTGATGACGGAGAGGGTGCCGTTGACCGCCCAGGCCCAGGGGATGAGCCGGGGGGCCCGGGCCTCCAGGACGGCGATCCCCCGGGGGAACATGGCCCCCATCAGGAACCCCAGAGGGGTGATGCTCAGCGCGGCCACCACCAGGCGCCATGCCAGGGGCAGGTGCAGGGCGGCGTCGGTCAGCGGTGCCAGCAGGTGCGGGTAGGCAGCGGCCAGGGCCGCCACCCCCAGGGCGGCGGCCCGCCAGGGGAGCCGGGGCGACAGGGCGCTCCCTGCCCCGGAGGAGACCAGCAGGGCCACCAGCACCACCGCCAGGGCGACGGTGGGCCGGCCCACCAGCAGGATGTAGCGCTGCATCAGCGGGATCTCGATGAAGAGGAACCCGACCCCGAGCAGGCCGAAGTAGGCCAGGGACCACCAGCGCAGCTCCGAAGGCATGGGCGGCTCTGCTCGGCGGCGGCGCCCGGCGAGGAGGGGCACGATGAGCAGCAGCCCGGCGGCGGCGGTAACCAGGGCGAGCAGGGCGAGCAGGACGAAGTAGCCGGCGCCGCCGAACGGCGCCCATGTGTGCCCCATCTCTTCCAGCGCCCGGGGGACCTGCCGCCAGGTGAAGTAGTTGGAGAAGAAGGGCCGGTCGTCGACCGGGGGGCGCAGGTCGAAAGGCCAGTCGGCGATCGCCGCCTCCGGTTCGGGGCCCAGCAGGGCGGCGGCGAGGGGGAAGTACTCGTCCCGGGCGAGCCGGTTGTAGAGGTTGGCCTCGGCGGCGGTCAGGCCGGGGGCGGCCACCAGGTCGAAGCGGCGGCTCTCGGCGAAGGCGCGGATGGCTGCCAGGTCCCGGTCGTCGAATCCGTCCGGTTGGACCATCACCAGGACGTTGGCGTAGCCGCGCAGGGCCACCACCGCCTGGGCCGGGTCGCCGCCCTCCGCCCGCACTGCTGCGGCGGCCAGGGCCAGCAGGCGGGTCTCCTCGCTGGGTGGGACCTGGGCCCAGCGCAAAGTGCCGAGGATGCCGCCGGGGGCGAGGCGGGACAGGTAAAGCCGGAACGCCTCCACCGTGAACCGGTAGTCCTCCCCCAGGCTGTAGGTTCCGGAGGTCACCGGGCGGTAGGTGGCGGTGAGCGCCACGTCGATGACGTCGTAGCGACCCGCGGTGCGCTGCACCCAGGCCCGCGGCTCCTCGCCGACCACCGTCACCCCGGGCCGGTCGTAGGGGTTGCCGGGCGTCTCCCGGGCGGCGGCCACGGCCAGCGGGTTGGGCTCGACCGCCACTACCTGCCCGGCCCCCGAGGCGAGGGCGGTCAGCAGGTCCAGCCCACCCCTCGGCTCCAGCACGGCCACCGTCCCGCCCGGGCGGAGGGAGAAGGGGAGGGAGGCCAGCAGGTAGGGGGCGAATCCCGCCGTCGCCGGCCCGACGGTGGGGACGGGGCTGAGATCGTCGCCGTCGAAGGTCAGCCCATCCTCCGCCGGGAGGTTCCCCTGGAACGTGAAGCTGAGCCCGGGGAGGGAGCGGATCGTCTCTCCGGAGAGGTGGTCGACCCGGGCGATGGCGTTCTCCCGGCTGGAGATCACCTCGATCCCCGGGATGAGCCTGGCCTGGCTGAGCCCCTTGTAGGGGGAGAGGCGAGGGTCGAAGAAGCCCGGCGGGGCCCAGGCGGCGGCCCCGGCCAGCAGGGCAGCGCAGAAGGCGGCCAGCGCCGCCCTCCCCCGCCGGGCGGCGACCAGGAAGGCGGCGGTCGCCAGGGCGGCGGCCACGGCGGCCAGGGCCACCCCGGCCGGCCCCCCGCCGTGGGAGCCAGCCCACAGCCCACCCAGCGCCCCCAGCCCGGACCCCGTCATGCTGGCGGCGTAGGCGTGGCGGCCCGGGAGCCCGCATTCCCCGCCCCGGGCGAGGACGGCGCCGGTCACCGCCCCGCCGAAGAAGAAGGGGATGGTCAGGGCGGCGAGGAAGGCCGCCAGGCAGGCGATCTGCAGGGGCTCTCGGGGCATCAGGAAGGCGTCGAAGGGGACCAGGTTGGCCAACAGGTAGCCGCCGGGGGTGGCGGCTGCTTGCAGACCGGCCAGGACCGCCCACCGGCCGGGCCCGGCGCCGGCCAGGCCGGGCAGGGCGGCCAGGGCCGACCCGCTCGCCCCGAAGCCGAGCAGGGCCAGGCTGACCGCGATGAAGGCGAGGTGATAGGACTGGCCGACGGCGAAGACCCGGGTGAGGGCGACCTCAAGGATGAGCACCGCCGCCGAGGAGGCGGCGACGCCGACGATGACCATGGCACGCCGAGCACCCGTCATGCGGCCCCCGGGGGCACCCTACCGGTCGGCGGCCGGGCGCGTGAGGAGGCAGGGCAGTTCGCGGCCGGGTCCCGACCCGGCTGGAGGTTTCCTTCCCGGCGTTGGCCGGTCAGGCCGGCGGATCGGCGGCGGGGCTCCACCAGCGGTCGATGTCGGCCGAGCGCAACGGGTTGGCCCCGGCGATCACCTCCCGCAGGCCCTCCCGGGGCGGGGAGAAGACGTCGATGAGGCGGCAGGACTGGTCGAGGGTGCGGCCGGAATGGGGGACGTCGGAGGGGAAGACGATCACGTCCCCGGGGACGACCCATTTGCAGATGTCCCCGACCGCGATCTCCATCTCGCCCTCGCGGACGATGCTGATCTGCTCCTCCGGGTGCACGTGGGTGGGGAAGCCGCTGTGGGGAGGGAAGGCGACGAAGTTGAGGGAGAGGTTCCGGCCGAACACCGGGCAGAAGACCACTCCCTCGGCGATCTCGTACTTGGGGTAGTCGTCCATGGGGACGATCGAGGCCCCGGACGGGTCGTAGGTGCCGCCCGCCGATTCGAGCCGGAAGTAGGGGACGGGGGGGGCAGCCGGTGCGTCGTCCCCGTTCGGCCCCCGTTTGCCACTCGCCGCCATCTTGGCCTCCTGCTGCGATACCGCGCCCGGTCGGGCGGGGACGCTACACGGTTCGGGTGAGCCAGCAGGCGTGAGCCATCGACCGGGCGGGATGCTCCGACGCCGGGGCCGGCCGTGCGGAAGGACCCTGATGGTCGCCGTCCGCTATGTTCAACGGCAAATCGGCGATGAAGGGGGATCCCATGTGGCGGTGGAAGCGGCTGCTCGTCGGGGCCGGGGTGTGCGGCCTGCTGCTGGGAACGGGGGCGAGAGCGGGCGGGCAGGATGAGGGAGGGCCATTCGCTTCTCGAATGCCCGCGCCGTTGGGGAACGACTTCCGCATCGGCGGGCCCGGCGCTACCGGCGAGGACTCAGCGCCGACCGCCGCGTGGAGCCGGACGACCGGCCGGTACCTGGTCGTTTGGCAGGATGGGCGCGACGCTCCGACGCGCGGCTTCGACGTCTACGGGCGGCGGATCGGGGGGGATGGCGCCCTGGTCGGGAACGACTTCCGCATCAGCGGTGCCGACGGCACTGGCGATGAGCTGCGACCGGCGGTGGCCTGGAACGGGGCCACCGGCCAGTTCCTGGTGGTGTGGCAGGACCAGCGCGATTCCTCGGGCCACCACGGCGACATCTACGGGCGGCGGGTGTCGGCCGCCGGCGCAGTAGTCGGGGCGGACTTCCGCATCAGCGGTCCCGAGGCCAGCGGCGAGCGGGCGGTCGTCGTGTGGAACGGGACCGCCAACGAGTACCTGGTCGTCTGGATGGACGATCGGGACGATGCCACCCGTGGTTGCGACGTCTACGGGCGGCGGGTGTCGGCGGCCGGGTCGGTGGTGGGAGCGGAGTTCCGCGTCAGCAGCGGGGGTGCCGTCGGCGACGAGGTGTTGCCGGCGGTGGCCTGGAACGGGACCGACAACCAGTACCTGGTCGTCTGGATGGACTCGCGCCGCGAAGCGACTCGCGGCTGGGACATCTACGGGCGGCGTCTGCGAGCCGACGGAGGGGCGCTGGGGAGGGACTTCCGCGTCACCGGGCGAGGCGCCACCGAGGACGACGCCTGGCCGACGGTGGCCTGGAACGGGTCCAACAACCAGTACCTGGTGGTCTGGGGCGACTCGCGCAATGCCTCGTCCCGTGGCTCCGACATCTACGGGCGGCGGGTGTCGGCGGTGGGCGCAGCGGTCGGCTCGGACTTGCTCATCAGCGGCCCCGGCGCCACGGCCAACGACGAGTCGCCGGTGGTGGTGTGGAACGGGACGACCGACGAGTACCTGGTTGTCTGGATGGATGGGCGTGACGACGCCCATCGCGGTCCCGATCGCGGCTGCGACATCTACGGGCGGCGGGTGGCGACGACGGGGGCGGCATCTGGAGAGGAGTTCCGCATCAGCGGCGCCGGCGCCCTCACGGACGACGTGTGGCCGGCGGTGGCCTGGGATGGGATCGCCAACCGGTACCTGGTCGTCTGGTCCGAGTGCCGCGACTACCTGACCCGCAACTGGGATGTCTGGGGGAGGCAGGTCACCGGGTAGGTCGGGGGCTGGCGTCCCGGGCCGTGCATGCCGATTCTGGTCACGGAGGCGATGGGTGGGGCAGACCTAGGATTCGCTCTGCTGCCGCTGCACCCAGGTAGGGAGGCCCGGGGAAGATGTCCCGATTCCGCGCCGGTCGGGTGTCGATGCTCGTCGGCGGGCTGGCCCTGCTGACCCTCTCGGCCTGCGCTACCCGGGACCCGGGTGTCGCCTCGAGCTCTCCGCCCCCGGTGGCCTCCAGCACGACCGCCTTCGTGACGACCACCACCTCCACCCTGCCCGACGGTCCCTTCGCCCCGGAACCCGACCCGCCGTTGGGCCCGCTGCCGTCTTTCAACGAGTCGGCCGGCTGCGGCGACCCGCAGGGGGTGCGCGGGCCCTACGCCACCGTCGTCAGCGGAGAGCTGACCGGCACCGAGG
>CAYGYX010000006.1:56631-62450 GCA_964354255.1 uncultured Acidimicrobiia bacterium
TTCCACGCGGTGGGGGCGGCCATCGACATCAACGCCTCCACCAACCCGTACCGCGCCGACAACGAGCTGGTCACCGACCTGCCGGAGTGGTTCGTCAGAGCCTGGACCGACGCCGGCTGGTGCTGGGGGGGCGACTGGCAGACCATCAAAGACCCGATGCACTTCTCCTGGCAGGGCCCGCTGCACACCGCCGGCTACCCGGCCACCACCCCGGTGGCCCCGCGCACCGGGGCGGCCCGGTTCCAGCGCTCGCTCACTTTCCCCACGGTGCTGGGCCCGGCCCCCGACGGGTCACGCCTGTTGGTGGCCGACGTGGACCGGGACGGCGCCCCCGACGCCGTCCGGGTCCACCCCTGGACCGCCGCCGGGAACTATGGGGTGGAGATCGCCCAGGCCGTGTACGAGTTCCGCACCGGCTGCACCCCGCTGGTCACCTCCCCGGTGTCGGCGGAGGCGGCCCTGCTGATGGCCGACGGCAGCGGGACGGGGCGGCCCGACCTGTGGGAGATCGACCCCTCCGGGGAGACCGTGGTCGTCACCATCCACACCTTCGAGTCGGGGTACTCCCAGCGGCTGCAGCCCCGCCGGACCGGCATCACGGCCGACCCGGGGCTGGTCTTCCTCGCCGCCGATCACGACCGGGATGGGAGCACCGACCTGTACGTCCTGGACGGTGGGGAGGTCGAGGTGTGGCAGGGCCCCGCCTTCACCGATCGAATCCTGCAAGCGCAGCTGCCCTCCGCGATGGGCGAGGGCTGGCGCTTCGCCCTCGGCGACCGGGACGTCGACGGGGTGCCCGACCTGTTCGCCCTCAGCCCCGACGACCCTGCCCGCCTGCTGATCGTGTCGGGAGCTGTGGACCTGACGGGTCAGACGGAGACGATCACGACAGCCGTGTCGGGCCACGACGGGGTGATAGCGGCGGGGGACCTGGACGGCGACGGCCGTGCCGACCTGTACTTCCTGGACCCCGACGGCACGCTCACCGTCTACCTAGGGGACGGCCGGGGGGACACCCCCGACGAGGACCTGATCTACTGGTTCGTCGAGGGTGACGACCAGCCCACTACCCGCCAGGAGGCTTGCCCGGTCGTGCCCGAAGAGCCGGCGTCCTGATCTCCCCCTGGATCGGCCGGCTCAGCGGCGCACCCAGCCGCGCGGGGGTGGGGCCAGCCGCACGAAGCGGGGCTGCGGCTGGCGTCGGGGGTCGGGCGGCCCGACCAACCGCTCCACCAGCGCCGCCCAGTTGAAACCCTCGGTGATGTCGGAGGCGAGCAGGGTGATCAGCCGGTCGGGCGGTATGTAGTCGGGGAGGATGCGATCGAGGATCGCCTCGATCTCATCGCGGAACGCATCGTTGGTGCTGCGCACCCCGTCGGGCTGCAGGGCGATGTCGGGGAGCAGCCGCACGAACAGGTCGTAGGTGCCGCACCAGCGCCGCACCAGCGGCTCCACATCGAAGGGGTCGCGCCCGCCGGTCACCCGCAGGAAGTAGGCGAAGTTGTCGATGACGGCCCGGTCGGTGACCAGCACCTCCGCCCGGTGGCGCAGCTCCAGTTCCTGCTGGATCTGGGCGCACAGCACCCACAGTTGGGCTTCGGGAGTGGCCCCCTCGTTGAGCCCCAGCGGGTTGAAGCGGACGACCTCTCGCCCTACCTCGACGCTCCGCCCGCTGCGGCCGACGGCCCCGGCGAAGGAGTGCACGGCGTTGGTTTTTCGGATCGAGTGGGACCCGATGAAGGCGATCTTGGCGTAGGCGGGCTGGTTCATCACATCCCAGGTGGCTGCCCCGCACGCTACCGGGTTGCCGGAGGGGGTGCGCCCTCGGCCCGGCCTGCGGCGTCGGAAATGGGTGCGCCCATTCGGGCAGGCGAGGGCCGACCGCAACCCTCTGCCGGTGGCTGCGTCCCTCAGCCGACGGCAGCTTCCAAGAAGGCGGCGCCGCGCGGTGGGTCGGTCCCCAGGGCCGCACGCAGAGCAGCGAGGAGCGCCGTCGCCCTCGCTTCTTCGGCGGCCGCTGGCCGGGAACGCTGCCAGGCGGCCAACTCCGTGACCGCCTGAGCGTCGTCGAGGAGGAGTGAGGCGGCCAGGGCGTCCAGGAGCAACTCCAGATCGGGGCGGAATTGCGCCGGGTTTGCGTGGTCTCCGGGCTGCTCCCCGAGCAAGGCGAGCGCCCGGGCCACCACCCCGGCCCGCCGTTCCTCGAGGCGGAGAAGATCCTCCCCGCCGTGAGGTGCCTTCGCTTCCGCCGCCGCCGGGTCTGGCCGCCAGTTGTTGAGGATGACGTCGATCTCGCCGGGGTCGGCCGTCCAGGCGTCGGCCCCGAGCGCGTACGCCCGACGTCCGTCGGGCCCGAAGCCCCGCCCGCCGGCGAGCACCGGGACCCCGGCCTGGTGTGCCACCCGGATGCATTCGCGAGCCCCGGGTAGGGCGGTGGCCATCGCACAGGCGAGGATCAGCGCCTCGGGCGGCTGCTCGCCCAGGAAGGCTCCCAGGTCGGAGGCCGGCTGCCCGGCCCCCAGGAAGACGGACCGCCATCCCAGGAACACCAGGTAGGCGGCCACCATCCGGGCGGGCAAGGAGTGGGTGTCCCCTTCGGCGCAGGCCACCACGACTCGGCGGGCGTCGTCGGGGACATCAAAGGACCCGGCCAGCAGGGAGACCACCGTCTCCAGGGTGGCGGTGACCAGGTGCTCGTCGGCGATGCAGAAGTCCCCCTGCTGCCAGCGGCTCCCCACCTCGGCCTCGAGCGGGGAGAGCACTTCGAACAGGATCGTGGGGAACGGCACCCCATCGCCCATGAGGTCGGCGACCAGGTGGTAGACGGCGCCGGCGTCACCGGCGGAAGCCACGGCGAGAATGGCGAGGCGCGCCGACCGCCACGGGTCGGCGCCATCGTCGAGCCAAGCGGTCATGCTCGTTCCTTTGCTGCTGTCCGTCGGTCAGGGTAGCGGCCGGGCCAGGCTGGGACCTGGTCGCTGGCTGCCGCCTGGGCAGGCGACGACGACTACCTCCCCAGCGCCCACGACACCGCCTTCACGGTGGGGGAGGCACCCTCGGCCACCACCGCGACCACCACTGAGGGAAGCAGCCCGCCTGCGGCCGATACCGGGGGAGGGGCCAATGTCGGCCCCTGGGCCGGCCTGGCGGCCGGTGCCGTACGCCGTTGGGCCGGGCGGGCGCCGCTGTGGAGGAGGCGGAGGAAGTCCCCACCCCGGTCGCCGGGCAGGCGGCCCGTCCGGGGCGTAGGCTCCGCTCCACACTGACGGGGAGGATCGGGATGGAGCCCTTCAAGGAGTACGACCGCCACGACGGCACCGGTCTGGCCGACCTCGTGCGCAGCCGCCAGGTGCACCCTCTTGAGCTTTTCGAGGCGGCCGCCCGCCGCATCGAGGAGCTGAACCCGAAGCTCAATGCCGTCGTCTACCCCGACCTGGACCGGGCCCGGGAGGAGGCCGCCCGCGAGCCGCGGGAGGGGCCCTTTGCCGGGGTCCCCTTCCTGGTCAAGGACCTCGGCGCGGCCGTCGCCGGCCTGCCCTACACGATGTCCTCACGGTCGCGGGTGGGCTACGTGCCCAAGGAGGACAACGAGATCGTCACCCGCCACCGCCGGGCCGGCCTCATCATCCTGGGCAAGACCAACACCCCCGAGTTCGGGCTGGCCGCGGTCACCGAGCCTGAGCTGCACGGGCCGTGCCGCAACCCCTGGGACACGACCCTCACCCCGGGTGGGTCCAGCGGCGGCTCGGCGGCGGCGGTGGCCGCCGGCATGGTGCCCATGGCTCATGGCAATGACGGCGGCGGCTCGATCCGCATGCCGGCTTCGCATTGCGGGCTGTTCGGCCTCAAGCCCACCCGGGGGCGCAGCACCTGGGGGCCCGATCACCTGGAGTGCTGGCTGGGCCTGGCCGAGCAGCACGCCCTCACCCGCAGCGTACGCGACTCGGCCCGTCTGCTCGATGCCACCCACGGCCCGGCCGCCGGCGCCCCCTACCGGCCGGCCCCACCGGCCCGTCCCTTTGCGGAGGAGCTGGGGGCTCCGCCGGGTCGGCTACGCATCGCCTACACCGCCAGCGCCCTGCTGGACGACCGTCCCATGGACCCGGAGTGCGTGGCCGCGGTCCAGTCGGCCGCCCGGCTGTGTGCCGAACTGGGCCATGAGGTGGCCGAGGCCCGTCCACGGTTGGACATCCCCGCCATCGTCGACGCCTTCGTCACTCTCACCGGGGCGGAGGGTGCCCTGGAGGTGGCCGAGAGCGAGGCGCTCACCGGCCGCAAGGTTCGTCCCGGCGACGTGGAACTGGTGAACTGGATCATCCGGCTCATCGGCCACAAGCGCTCCGCCGCCCAGTTGGACCAGGCTTTCGAGGTCATGCGCCGCACCTCCCAACAGGTCGCCCTGTTCATGGAGCATCACGACGTCCTCCTCACCTCCAGCCTGGCCCAGCCGCCCTGGCCCATCGGGGTCGGGGATCTCAAGGCCGGGCAGCGGGCCATGCTGCAGGTGGTGGGACGGGCCCCAGCCGCCCCCCTGCTGGCCGCGGTGGTCAAGCAGTTGGCCGGGGAGATCCTGCGGCCCATGCCCAACACCCCGCTGTGCAACCTCACCGGCCAGCCGGCCATGTCGGTGCCGTTGCACTGGACGGCCGAGGGCCTGCCCGTCGGCGTCCAGTTCATCGCCCGGGTGGAGGAGGAGGGGCTGCTGTTCCGCCTGGCTTCCCAGTTGGAGGCGGCCCGGCCCTGGTGGGACCGCCGGCCGAAGACCGACTGACGGGGGCGCGCCTCTGCGGTAGGGTCGGCGCCACTACAGAGAGGAGCCTGCCGTGGAGTACACCCATCTCGGACGCCTCGGCCTGAAGGTGAGCCGGCTCTGCCTGGGCACCATGAACTTCGGGTGGGACGTGCCCGGGACCGAGGCCGATGAGGCCTTCGCCATCATGGACCGGGCGCTGGAGCACGGCATCAACTTCTTCGACACCGCCAACGTCTACGGCTGGCGGAAGGACGGGGCGATCGGGGAGGGCCTCACCGAGCAGATCATCGGCCGGTGGTTCGCCCAGGGCGGCGGCCGCCGGGAGAAGGTGGTGCTGGCCACCAAGGTCTACGGGAGGATGGGCAAGTGGCCCAACGAGGGCTACCTGTCGGCCCGCCACATCGTCTCCGCCTGTGAGGCCAGCCTGCGCCGCTTGCAGACCGACCACATCGACCTCTACCAGTTCCATCACATAGACCGGGAGGCCCCCTGGGAGGAGATCTGGCAGGCGATCGAGACGCTGGTGCACGCCGGCAAGGTCCTCTACGTGGGCAGCTCCAACTTCGCCGGCTGGCACATCGTCAAGGCCAACGAGGCGGCCCGCGCCCGGCACTTGCTGGGGCTGGTCTCCGAGCAGTGCCGCTACAACCTGACGGTGCGCACCCCCGAGCTGGAGGTGCTGCCCGCCTGCGGGGACTACGGGTTGGGGGTCATCCCCTGGAGCCCGCTGGCCGGCGGGCTCCTCGCCGGGGTGCTGGGCAAGCCCGAGGGCGCGCGGCGGGCCGAGGACCGGGTGCGCGCCGAGTTGGAGGAGCGCCGCCCGCAGCTCGAGGCCTACGAGGCCCTCTGCACGAAGCTGGGCGAGGGCCCGGCCGACGTCGCCCTGGCCTGGCTGCTGGCCAACCCGGTGGTGACCGCGCCGATCATCGGGCCGCGGACGGTGGGGCAGCTCGACGGGGCCCTGCACGCCCTCGAGCTGCGGCTCGAGGACGAGACGATGAAGAAGCTCGACCAGATCTTCCCCGGGCCGGGCGGGCCCGGCCCTGAGGCCTGGGCCTGGTGAGGT
>CAYGYX010000007.1:0-52929 GCA_964354255.1 uncultured Acidimicrobiia bacterium
AGAGCGCTTGCATGGCATGCAAGAGGCCGGGGGTTCAAATCCCCCCAGCTCCACCCGCGCACGGCCCGGCGCGCCTGGCGCAGCGCTGCCGTCCCAGCGGGCTCAGGCGGCTCCCTCCGGAGGGATCCCGGCCAGGCGCCTGGCCAGTGACTTCTTGGCCTCGAGGTCCATCTGCCGTCGGATGACCACCCGCTGCGCCTGCGGGGACCCGGCCCCGTGCAGGGACTCCGTCAGGTAGCCGACGGCGTTGCGGCCCAGGGTCATGTTCTCGATCAGGCGCAGCGCCCGCAGGCGGTGCTCGGTGGGCACGTCCTCGCGTCCGCGCAGGTACTTGTCGAGGAGGGGTCCCACCTCAGGGTGCCGCCAGTCCTGCTCGGAAGGCAGGGTGACGACGTTCCCGCCGGCGAGGTCCTGGGCCAGGCGGCCCATCTCGTAAGGGAAGCGGGTGACGTTCTGCTTGCAGACGTTGGCCAAGAGCACGTCGGGTTCCCAGTTGCCGGCGGCCGTGCGATGTCCCTCATGAGAGGCGGCGACGCCGGTGGCGTAGATGGTCTCGTTCAGCTGGGCCATCTCGACCAGCTTGTCGCGGATGTGGGAGGCGCCGGCCACCCCGTTGTGGTCGGCCACCAGGGCGGCCGCCCCGATGAGGACATCGCCGACCCCGGCTTTGCACACGTAGGAGCGCCGGTGGTAGGCGGTGAAGCGCTCGACCAGATCCCCGGCGAACTCGAACTCCCCGTCCAGGAAGACGTGCTCGTAGGGGACGAACACCTCGTCGAAGATCACCAGCGCCTCCTGGCCGGCGAAGCGGGCGTTCCCCACGTCGAGGTCGCCCTCGAGGCTGCGGGAGTCGCACGACTGGCGCCCGTACACGAAGGTGAGGCCGGGGGCAACGACCGGGACGGCGCAGACGACCGCGTAGTCGCGCTCGGCCTCGGCCAGGCGCTGGCCGGGCATCACCAGCAGCCAGTGGGAGTTGACGGCGCCCGTCTGGTGGGCCTTGGCCCCGCTGAGGTAGAGGCCGCCCTCGTTGCGCCGCACGACCCGGACGAACAGGTCCGGGTCGGCCTGGTCGGCCGGCCCTTTGCTCCGGTCGCCCTTGACGTCGGTCATCGCCCCGCCGATGACCAGGTTGAGGCGCTGCATCTCGGCCACCCAGGCCCGGAACCGCGGGTGGTAGGCGCTGCCCTGGGCGGCATCGACGTCGTAGGTGATCGAGAACACCGAGTTGATGGCGTCCATCCCCACGCAGCGCTGGAAGCAGGTGCCGGTGACTTGCCCCAGGCGCCGCTGCATCTTGCCCTGGGCCACCAGGTCGGCGGGGCTCCCCGCGACGTGGAGGAAACGATTGACCCGTTCCCCGGTGAGGCTCGACTCGGCGGTGGCCAGTTCGAGGTCCTCGCCGGAAGCGTCGTAGGTGGCGGCCATGGCGTTCACCGAAGGCCGGATCACCGGGTGGTCCACCGGCTCGGGAACGCGTTCACCGAACAGATAGACGACGAGGTGGCGGCCGCGCAGGCTCTCGATGTAGTCGGCACCGGTGCGGATGGGCTGGGTGGCCGGATCTCCGGCTGCGGTCATGGGCGACCCTCCCTCTCGAACGGTGATCCTGAGGCAGCCTACCCAGGCGCCGGGGTGCAGCCCTAGTGGGCGGCCGGCCCCGCCACCCTCCCCGGGGCGGGGCCGGTGCTGGCGCGGATCACAAGCTCTCCGTCCCGGAGAGGGGCCGGGGTCTCCACTGCCTCCCCGGCCATCAACGAGCGCATCATGTGCCAGGCGCGGGCACCGAGGTTGAACCGCTGCACGGTGACGGTGGTCAGCGGGGGATGGGCGTACCGGGCAAAGAGGATGTCGCCGAAGCCGGTGACCGAGATGTCCTCTGGGATGCGTCGGCCGAGCTCCTGCAGGCGCGCCATTGCCCCCATGGCAGTGGGGTCACTGGTGGCCAGCAGCGCCGTCGGGTGGTGCTCCAGGGCCTCGTCGACCGCCGCGTAGCCGTCGGCGAGGGCCGTCCCGGATTGCACCGGGGCGGGCTCGAGGCCGAGAGCGGTCGCGTCCTGCACCGCCTGCCAGCGCTGGCGGCTGGCCCATGAATCGGGATCGCCGGCCAGGAAGACCACCCGCCGGTGCCCGAGGTGGGTTACCAGACGGCAGATGTGCATCATCGATGCGTAGATGTCGTGGGTGATCGCCGACGGGCCCTCTGCGACAGGAAGACGGTTCAGAACCAGGAGGCGGGGGCGGTCGGCGGCCAAGCGCCGCAGTTCGTCCTCCGGCATGCGGGGCGAGCAGAGGATGACCCCGTCGACATGGGCGTACAGGGAGGCGGCCAGTTCTGCCTCTGCCTCGGGCCGGTCGTCCGATTCGAGCACCAGCATGTGGTAGTCGTCCTGGGAGGCCCCGATCCCGATCGCCTTGATCAGCTCGTGGAAGTAGGGGCTGGTCAGCTGGGGGACGAGCACTCCGACCATCCCGGTCTCCCCCGTGGCCAGGCCGCGCGCCAGCCGGCTGGGCTGGTAGCCGAGCTGCTCGGCGACGGCCCGCACCCGCGCGGCCAGTTCCGGGGAGACCGACCCTCGCTCGCCGATTACCCGGGACACAGTGGCGATGGAGACGCCGGCCTCCCGGGCCACGTCGGTGATCGTCACCTTGCCGTGTGCCACCTGCTTCTCCCTGGTGCGACGCCTGCCCACCGGTCCCGCCGACTGCCGGGGGTGGGTGTACCAGACTGTGCCGCCGCGTCCGGAGGCTACGACCCTTCGAGTCTCGGCGGCCGTCCCTCCCCGGTGGCGGCCAATCCCGTCGAGAGTGGCGGCATGTTATCAGGCGCGATTGGCAGCACTTCCCGGCACCTCCGCCCAATCCGGAGCGCTTCGGCGAAAGCGGCGGTGAGGATCCCGCCCTGGGGTTGCGGGCCGGCGATGGGCTGGCCGGGCGCGGAGCACCCGCCGGGCGGTATCGTCACCGGAGGGCGCCGAGAGCCGTTTGGAAGTCGCGCCGCGCCCTCAGGGGGGCCGGTGCGCCGGTGGTACGCTGCCGCCCGCCTCCAGGGGACGGATGTGGCCGGGTACGACCATCGCACCATCGAGAGCAAGTGGCAGCGCCGCTGGGCCGACCAGGGCACCTTCCGGGTGGCCAACCCCGGGGAGGCCGGCTTCGACGCCTCCCGCCCCAAGCTCTACGTGCTCGACATGTTCCCTTATCCCTCCGGGGAAGGCCTGCACGTTGGGCACCCCCTCGGCTACATAGCCACCGACATCTATTCCCGCTTCCAACGCATGCGGGGCCGCAGTGTCCTGCACCCGATGGGCTTCGACGCTTTCGGCCTCCCCGCCGAGCAGTACGCCGTGGAGACCGGCGTCCACCCTCGCGTCACCACCGAGCGCAACATCGTCACCTTCGAGCGGCAGTTGCGCGCCTTCGGCTTCTCCTACGACTGGGACCGGCGCCTGGCCACCACGGATCCCGGCTACGTCCGCTGGACCCAATGGATCTTCCTCCGCCTCTTCGAATCGTGGTTCGACCCGGAGCAGGGCAGTGCCCGGCCCGTCTCCGAACTGGAGGCGGCGCTGGTCGCCGGGGAGCGCCTGGCCGATGGGCGCCCCTGGGGGGCGCTCGATGAGGCGGGGCGGCGGTCCTACCTCGACGGCCAGCGCCTCGCCTATATCGACGAGGTGTCGGTGAACTGGTGCCCCGGGCTGGGCACGGTGCTGGCCAACGAGGAAGTGACCCGGGAGGGGCGCTCCGAGCGGGGCGACTTCCCGGTGTACCGGCGCCCGCTGCGCCAGTGGATGCTGCGCATCACCGCCTACGCCGAACGCCTCCTCGCCGACCTCGATCTCGTTGATTGGCCCGAGTCGATCAAGGCGATGCAGCGCAACTGGATCGGGCGCAGCGAAGGGGCCCGGGTCGTCTTCCCGGTCGCCGGGGTCGCTGAGGTCATCGAGGTCTTCACCACCCGTCCCGACACCCTGTTCGGGGCTACCTACATGGTGCTGGCCCCGGAGCATCCGCTGGTGGGCGCCATCATCCCCGACGCGTGGCCCGAGGGGACGCCGCCGGGGTGGACCGGAGGGAGGGCCACTCCCGGGGAGGCGGTGGCGGAGTACCTGCGGCAGGCATCGCGGCGGTCGGAACTGGAGCGGCAGGCCGAGGCCCGGGAGAAGACCGGTGTGTTCGTCGGGCGCTTCGCCGTCAACCCGGTCAACGGCGCCCAGATCCCGGTGTTCATCGCCGACTATGTGCTCATGGGCTACGGGACCGGGGCCATCATGGCGGTCCCCGGCCAGGACGAGCGCGACTGGGAGTTCGCCGAGGTGTTCGGCCTGCCCATCGTGCGCACCGTGCAGCCCCCGCCAGGGTGGGAGGGCGAGGCCTACCTAGGCGACGGCCCCGCCGTCAACAGCGGGTTCCTGGATGGGCTCTGGGTGGGGGAGGCCAAGCCCCGGATGACCGCCTGGTTGGAGGAGCGCGGCCTGGGCAGCGGGGCGATCACCTACAGACTGCGCGACTGGCTCTTCAGCCGGCAGCGCTACTGGGGAGAGCCGATCCCGATCCTCCACGGCCCCGGCGGTGAGCTGCGCCCCCTGAGCGACGACCAGCTGCCGCTGCTCCTCCCCGAGATCGAGGACTACCGCCCCCGCACCGACCTCCCCGACGACGCCGAGCCGGAGCCGGCCCTGGGCCGCGCTCCCGAGCAGTGGAAGCGGGTGACCCTCGACGGCGTCGCCTACCGCCGCGAGCTCAACACGATGCCGCAATGGGCCGGCTCCTGCTGGTACTACCTGCGCTTCTGCGATCCCCACAACGAGTTGGCCCTGGTGGGTGGGGAGGCGGAGCGGTACTGGATGGGGGAGCGGGGGGTGGACCTCTACGTGGGCGGGGTCGAGCACGCCGTGCTCCACCTCCTCTACGCTCGCTTCTGGCACAAGGTGCTCTACGACCTGGGCCACGTCTCCACGCCGGAGCCCTTCGGGCGCCTCTTCAACCAGGGGTACATCCTGGCCGACGCCTTCCAGGACGAGCGCGGTGTCTACGTGCCCGCCGCCGAGGTGGTGGAAGAAGGCGGGAACTCCCATTACCGGGGACGGCCGGTGACCAGGAGCCACGGGAAGATGGGGAAGTCGCTGCGCAACTCGGTGAGCCCCGACGAGGTGTTCGCCGAGTACGGCGTCGACACCCTGCGCCTCTACGAGATGTTCATGGGCCCCCTCGACGCTTCCAAGCCCTGGACCACCCGGGACATCGTCGGGGTCCACCGCTTCGTCCTGCGCCTGTGGCGGAGTCTGGTCGATCCCGACTCCGGGAAGGTGCTGGTGAGCGAGGAGGAGCCCCGGGCCGAGCTGCGCGCCCTCACCCACCGCACCGTTGCGGCCGTCACCGCCGACCTGGAGGCGCTGCGCTTCAACACCGCGGTGGCCCGTTTCTTCGAACTGAACAACGCCCTGGTGGGCGAGGAGAGGGTCCCCCGGGTGGTGGCTGAGACGTTCGCGCGGCTCGTCGCCCCCTTCGCCCCGCACCTGTGCGAGGAACTGTGGGAACTCTTGGGCCACTCGGAGTCGGTGGCCTTCGCCCCCTGGCCCGAGTTCGACCCCGCCCTGGCTGCCGAGGAGACGGTGATCCTGGTAGTGCAGGTGAACGGCAAGGTGCGCGATCGCATCCCGGTCCCGACCGGCATCTCGGCGGAGGAGGCACAGGCCCGGGCGCTGGCTTCCGAGAAGGTGCTGCCGTACCTGAAGGGGAGTGCCCCGGCACGGGTGGTGGCTCGTCCCCCCGGGCTGGTCAACATCGTGGCGCCGTGATCCTTCCCCCCGCCTGGGGAGAAGGGGAGGCGGCCGACGGGCCTTCCTCGATCGGGCAGGCGGGGCCGTGGAAGGTGAGCCACGCGGTGGTGGCCTTCGCCGCCGGCCTCGGCGCATCGCTGCTGGCCGCCGTCGCGGTGGCGTCGGGTGGGATCACCTCCTTTGAGGCCTTCGCGGTGGTAGGCCCAGCCCAGGCTCTGGCCACCATCGCCGTCGTGGCGCTGCTCGGGCGGCTCTCTCGGCCCCGACGGGAGGGCCTCGGCCTCCGCTTCGCCTTGGCCGACGCCTGGGGCCTGTTGGCGGGGGCCGGGCTGCAGATCGCCCTCTCCCTGGTCCTGTCTCTCGTGGTGGTCGTGTTCTTCAGTGGCGAGGCCCCGGTGCAGGAGGTCGTCCAGGTCGTTGACGAAGCGGCGGGGCTGGGCACTCGAGTGGCGGTCGTGGCCACCGCCGTGGTCCTCGTCCCGCTGGCGGAGGAACTGGTCTTCCGGGGGATCCTGCTGCGAGCCCTCGCCCGCCGCTACCCGTCCTGGGTGGCCATCCTCGGGTCGGCGGGCGCCTTCGCCCTGGGGCACCTGCTCGACCCCAACGCCGGCCTGGCGGTCCCCGCCCTGTTCGTGATGGGACTGGTGCTCGCCCGCCAGGTCCTGGCAAGCGGCCGCCTGGGTGGGGCGGTGGCCATGCACGCCGGCTTCAATCTCCTTTCCGTGCTGCTCCTGTTCATGGCCTGAGGCGACGGGATCCGTCGGGCCGGGCCCGGTCGTCACCGAGGCGAGGGTCTTCCACCGGGGCCTCCGGCGTGATAGGTGGGAGCCGCCGATCGTGGAGGCTGCCGTCGTGGAGCGCCCGCAGTGGATCGCCGCCGCCCTGGTACTGGCGGCCGCCGCCGCGGCCGGCCTCTGGTACGCCGGGCGCGCCCCGGCCGCGCCTCCGGTGGCGGTCGACCCGGACGGCGGGGAGGGGCGGGTCATCACCGTGCACGTCGCCGGGGCCGTGCGGTCGCCGGGGGTGGTCGAGGTGGCCGCCGACTGCCGGGTGGGCGACGCCATCGCCGCCGCCGGTGGGGTGCTTCCCGACGCCGACCTGGCCCGGGTCAACCTGGCGGCCCCGCTCGCCGACGGGCAGCAGGTGCTGGTGCCGGCCACCTCGGCGGATGCGGCGGGCGCCGTCGCCGGGGATGGCCGGGTGCGCATCAACCTCGCCGGCGTCGACGAACTGGAGGCGCTGCCTGGGGTGGGGCCGGTGCTCGCCGAGCGCATCGTGGCCTACCGCGAGGAGCACGGGTCCTTCTCCGTGGTGGAGGACCTGCTCGATGTGCCCGGCATCGGTGAGGCGAAGCTGGCGGCCCTCCGGGAGGCGGTGCTGGTGCCCTGAGAAGCCGCGCCGGCCGACCGGCACCCGGTGGCCAGGTCGGCCTTTCTCCCGTCGGCCGGCTTGCCGATCGTCTGCGGCTGCCGTCGGGGCCCGGGGCTGCCGCCTGCGGTGCAGCCGTCCTCGCCTGGGCGGGAGCGACGGTGGGGGCTCGTTCGTTCCCCGCCGCGCTCGGCCTGGCCGGCGCCGCCGCCTGGTGTCGGGCCCGCCTGCGGCGAGGGGCCTGGCCGGTGGTGGCGGCCGTGGTCGTTGCCGCCGCGGTGTCGGGGGCCCTGGCCGGCGAGCGGGAGCGGGCCACCCTGGAGGCGGTGGTGCCGTCGGGCAGGCTGACCGTGGCCGGCCTCGCCGCCGACGATGCGGTGCCCCTTGCCGAAGGGGAGCGCTTCACCCTGCAGCCGAGCCACCTAGTGGTCGAGGGGCGTTGGCGATCCTGGCCGGGGCCGCGGCTGGCGGTGACCGGGCCCGCGACGGGGGTGGCAGCCGGGGAGCGGGTGCTGGTCACGGGTGCCGCCATCGCCGATTCGTTCCCGACCGGTTCCGGGGTGGTGGCCGGGCGCCTCGCCGCCCGATCGGTGGAGCGCCTCGGCCCCGCCGCCGATCCCCTGTTCGCTACGGGGAACCTCCTGCGGCGCCGGGTGCTGGAGGGAGTGGCCGAATTCGAGGACCGCCCGGCCGCCGCCCTGCTACTGGGCTTCCTCATCGGCGACGAGACCGGCCTCCCCGACCCGGATAGGGAGGCGCTGCGCCTGTCCGGCCTGAGCCACTTCGTGGCGGTGTCGGGCAGCAACGTGGCGCTCTTCCTCACCGCCTGGTGGCTGGCCTCCGGCCCGTTGGGATGGGGCCCGCGCCGCCGGGCCCTGCTCGGCCTGATCGGCCTGGCGGTGTTCGTGGTGGTGACCCGGTGGGAGCCGTCGGTGGTGCGGGCGGCCACCATGGCCGGCCTCGTGCTCGGGGGGCGGCTGGCCGGGGTTGCGCTCGACGGCTGGGCGGCCTTGGGCGGGGCGGTCACCCTGCTCCTGCTGGTCTCCGGCGACCTGGCCGGCGACCCCGGGTTCCAGCTCTCGGTGGCCGCCACCGCCGGGGTGCTCGCCGGGAGTCGGCTCTTCGCGGGGCGACGGCCCCGGTGGGCCTGGACGGCGCTGGGGGCGACCGTCTCCGCCCAGGCGGCGGTGGCCCCCTTGCTGCTGGTCCTATTTGGGTCGGTCCCCCTCTTCGCCCCGCTCACCAATGTGGCTGCGGCCCCCCTGGTGGCCCTCTCCACCGCCACCGGTGGGGTGGGGGTGGTGATCGGGGCCACCCCCCTCACCGGGGTTGCCCTGCTGGCGGCCGATGCCGTGCTCGGGGTGGCCCACTTCGGCCGGGACCTGCCGCAGCTGGGATGGGCCGGGTTGCTGGCGGTCGCCGCCGCCGGGGCCCTGGCCACGCTGCCCCGGCTACGGCCGCTCGTGGCCCTGGGCGGGGTGCTGGCGGTGGGGGCGGCCACCGTGCTGCCCGCTCATCTCCCCTCGCATCCCGAAGTCGTCTTCCTCGACGTGGGCCAGGGCGACGCCATCTTGCTGCGCGGCCCCTCCGGCGAGGTGGTGCTGGTGGATGGTGGGCCGGACCCGGCCGTCCTCCGCCGCGCCCTCCTGGGGAGGGGCATCCGGCGCATCGACCTGCTGGTGGCCACCCACGGCCACGAGGATCACCTGGCCGGCCTGGCCGGCATCGGGCAGTGGGCGGTGGTGGGCCGGATGTGGCATTCCGGCGACGGGGGAGAGGCGCTGGAGTCGCTGGTCGCGGAGATGGAGGCGGCGGGGGTGCCGGTGGAGGTGCCCGGCCCGGGGTGGGAAGCGGAGGTGGGTGCTTTCCATCTCGAGGTGCTCGGCCCGGTGCGGCGCTATGCCTCCCCCAACGACGGCTCCTTGGTGCTGCTGGTGACCGCGGCCGGGGCCACGGTGCTGCTCCCCGGGGACATTGAGGCCATCGCCCAGGCCGACCTGGGCCCGCTGGCGGCCGACGTGCTCAAGGTCCCTCACCAGGGGGCAGCCACCAGCGACCTCCGCTGGCTGGCAGCCTGCGCCCCGCAAGTGGCGGTGATCATCGTCGGCCCCAACGACTTCGGCCACCCTGCTGTGGAGGTGGTAGCGGCCCTGGAGGCGGCCGGGGCGGCGGTGCGCCGCACCGACCTGGAAGGGGATGTGGTCATCACGCTGGGGAGAGGGTGAGGTGCGATCCTGAGGAGCAGCGCCGCCGCCCGGAGCACCTGTCACCGGGCCGCGCTACGGTGCCGCCGTGGGCACCGCCGTTCTCCTCGTGGCCGGCGCCGGAGATGCCGGCCCGGGCGATCGCGACGAGATCCTGCGTCGCGGCTATGCGGCTCTCGAGGAGTCCGGCGTCGACGGCATCGACCGGGTCGACGTCCCTGCCCGCGGTGTGTCCACCGACGATGGCGAGGGGGCTCTGCGGCCCGAGGTCGAGGGCATCGTGCCCGCCCTCCAGAGCGGCTCGCTGTTCGGGGGGCGGCGCGGCCTGCTGGTGGTCGACGCCCAGAACCTGCTCAAGGGCGAGGCCGAGGTGGTCGCCGCATTGGTGGCCGGCCTCGACGCCGCCACCGCCGTGGTTTGTTTCGTGTCGGCCGGCTCCCTCCCCGCCCCGCTGGGCCGGGTGGTCGATCGCGTGGCCGAGAAGGTCACGGTCAGCAAACTGCGCGAGCGGGACGCGGCCGACTGGCTGGGCGGGGCGGCCCGCGAGCGCCGGGTGAACCTCACCGCCGGGGCCGCTGTCGCCCTGGTACAGCGCTTCGGGTCGGACATTGCCTCCCTCGGGCAAGCGCTCGACCAATTGGCCATGGTCGAGGGGCCCATCACCGAGGCCGAGGTCGCCTCCCGGTTCCGCAACCGGCCCGACGAGCCCATGTGGCACTACGCCGACGCGGTAGGGGAGGGTGACATTGCCGCCGCGTTGCGGCGCCTCACCGACTTCCTAACGCACGGGCACCCCCTGCAGCTGCTGGCCTTCCTCGAGAACGACCTGCGTCGGCGGGCCATGGCACTGGCCGCCCCCGACCCGGCCACCTTCGCTGAGTGGGCGGGGGGCAGCGCGGCGCAGTTCCCCATGCAGAAAGCCTGGAAGGCGCGCAGCCGGACATCGCCGGAGCGCCTGTGCCGGGCACTAGACGCCCTGGCCCGCGCCGACCTGCAGCTGAAGACCATGCCGGAGGCCACTCACCGCCTCACCATGGAGCGGCTCACCGTGGCTCTCTGCCAGTGGTACGGGGGCCGGGGCACGCGCCGGCGCTGAGGCGAGCCCCTCAGGCGCCGAAGGGGCGCACCGACACCACTTCCACGGTGAAGGTGCCGCCGGGGGCTCGGCAGTCCACCTTGTCCCCGGGACGGGCGCCGAGCAGGGCCCGGCCCAGGGGCCCGGAGGGGCTGGCCAGCTGCTGGCCGGGGACCCGGTTCTCAGGGGTAGCCACCAGGTACTCGGTCTCCTGGCCGTCCTCGCGCACGGTCACCAGGGAGCCGACCTCGACGACTTCGGTGCTCTCCGCGACGCGGATCTCGGCGGTCTTCAGCAAGTAGCGGATGCGGCGGATGCGGGCCTCCATGAGGCCCTGCTCTTCCTTGGCCGCCTCGTAGTCGGCGTTCTCGCTGATGTCGCCGTGGGCGCGAGCTTCGGCCAAACGCTCCTCGAGCCGGTTTCGACCGACCGTGGTGAGGCGCTCTAGCTCCTCTTGCAGCTGGCGATGGGCGGCGGGAGTGAGCCAGGTGGGCTCAGGCTCTGCGGGCATGGGGACCGGTGGGGGTCAACCCAGGCGCGACCGGACCCGCCGGGTGAGGCGGGACATGCGGCGGGCGGCCGTGCGGCGGTGCAGGGTTCCCTTGGCGGCGGCCGTGTCGAGGCGTTGCTGGGCGAGGCGAAGGGCGGCGGCGGCTGCTTCGGCGTCACCGGTGTCGGCGGCGGCGAGCGCCGTCTTGGCCCGCGTCTTCAGCTCGGACCGGACTGCCTGGTTGCGGCGCCGGCGAGCCTCGTTCTGGCGGTTGCGCTTGATCTGAGAACGGATGTTGGCCATGAAGAAGCGGCTTCTCGGTGGGGGACGGGTGGAGGTTAGCAGGGGGCCGTGGGCGGTACAATGCCGGCCCTTCGCCCCTACGGAGCGTCTTGTTGACCCCGACGGCCCGCATCCGCAACTTCTGCATCATCGCGCACATCGATCACGGCAAATCGACCCTGGCCGACCGCCTCCTCGAGCGCTGCGAGGCGGTGAGCCGGCGGGAGATGCGGGAGCAGATGCTCGACTCCATGGATCTGGAGCGGGAGCGGGGCATCACCATCAAGGCCCAGGCGGTCCGCCTCCGTTACCGGTCGGCCGCCGGCGAGGACTACCTGCTCAACCTCATCGACACCCCCGGCCACGTCGACTTCACCTACGAGGTCTCGCGCAGCCTGGCCGCCTGTGAGGGGGCGGTGCTGCTGGTGGATGCGGGACAGGGGGTGGAGGCGCAGACCCTGGCCAACGCCTTTCTGGCCGTCGAGGGGGGGCTCGAGGTGGTGCCGGTGGTCAACAAGATCGACCTCCCCGCCGCCGATGCCGACCGGGTCGCCGCCGAGATCGCGGCCGTGCTCGGGGTGGACCCGGGCGAGGTGCTGCGCGTCTCCGCCAAGACCGGGGCCGGGGTCGAGGAGCTCCTGGAGGCCGTCGTGGACCGCCTCCCGGCTCCCGGCGGCGAGCACGGCGACCCTCTACGCGCCCTCGTCTTCGACTCGTACTACGACCCCTATCGCGGGGTGGTCTGCTACCTGCGGGTGCGCGACGGGCAGCTCTCCACGGGCGATCGGCTGCGCTTCATGGCCACGGGCGAGCAACTCGACGCGGACGAGGTGGGGGTGCTCACCCCGAGAGCCGTGCCGGTTGCCGCCTTGGGGCCCGGCGAAGTGGGTTACCTGATCACCGGGGTCAAGGAGATCGACCGCATCCGGGTGGGGGACACGGTCACCCGGGACGATCGGCCGGCGGTGGTGTCCCTCCCCGGCTATCGAGAACCGAAGCCGATGGTCTTCTCCGGGCTCTTCCCGGGCGATGGGGATGAGTTCGAGCGCTTGCGGGAGGCGCTCGAGAAGCTGCGCCTCAACGACGCCGCCCTCTCCTTCGAGCCGGAGACCTCCCGGGCGCTGGGGTTCGGGTTCCGCTGCGGCTTCCTCGGCCTGCTGCACATGGAGATCGTGCGGGAGCGGCTGGAGCGGGAGTACGGCCTCGACCTGGTGGCCACCGCCCCCACCGTCGGGTTCCGGGTGACCCTTCCCGACGGCTCCGAGCTGGAGGTGCGCAGCCCACAGGACCTCCCCGAGGTCCGCCGGGAGATCGGCGAGCCCTACGTGCGAGCGCTGGTCGTCACCCCGACGGCCTACACCGGGACGGTCATGGAGCTCCTGCGGGAGCACCGGGGGGAGATGGGCTCCATGCAGTACCTGACCCCGGAGCGGGTGGAACTGGTGTACCGCGTTCCCTTGGCGGAGATCGTCTTCGGCTTCTTTGACAAGCTGAAGTCGGCTACCCGCGGCTATGCCTCGCTCGACTACGAGCACGACGGGTACCGACCGTCCGATCTGGTGCGGGTGGACGTCCTGCTCAATGGGATCTCGGTGGACGCCTTCTCGGCCATCGTCCATCGCGACGAGGCCTACCAATACGGCCGGCGCATGGTCGAGCGCCTGCGGGGGATCATCCCACGCCAGATGTTCGACGTGCCCATCCAGGCGGCCATCGGCTCGCGGGTGATCGCCCGCGAGACGGTCAAGGCGAAGCGCAAGGACGTGCTCGCCAAGTGCTACGGGGGGGACGTCACCCGCAAGCGCAAGCTCCTCGAGAAGCAGAAGGAGGGGAAGAGGCGCATGAAGATGGTGGGCCAGGTGGAGGTGCCCCAGGAGGCCTTCATCGCCGTGCTGCGCGTCGATGCCGGCTGAGGGATTCCCGGAGCCACCCGACGGCCCCCGGTTGGCCGACCGGGCCGCCCGGCAGCGGGCCGCGTACGTCCACCTGCCTTTCTGCCGACGGGTCTGTCCCTACTGCGACTTCGCGGTCGTTGCCGGGCGTGAGGACCTGATGGGCCGTTACACCTCGGCTCTGCTGGCCGAGATCCGCTCCGCCGAGCCTTTCCCCGCGCCGCTGGATGCCGTCTCCGTGGGCGGCGGCACACCCTCGCAACTGCCGCCCGAGGCGCTGGCGGCGATCCTCGCGGCCATCGCCGAGCGGCTCGGCCTGGCCCCGGGCGCCGAGGTGTCGATCGAGGCCAACCCGGAGGATTGGTCGCCTGCGCTCGCCGAAGCGCTGGGCGGCGCCGGCTGCAACCGCGTCTCGCTGGGGGCCCAGTCGTTCGACCCGGGGGTGCTCGCCGCCT
Source organism: uncultured Acidimicrobiia bacterium (assembly GCA_964354255.1). Taxonomy (GTDB): domain Bacteria; phylum Actinomycetota; class Acidimicrobiia; order Spongiisociales; family UBA11373; genus VGBK01. Next base: position 13,550 of record CAYGYX010000007.1, read on the forward strand.
TGGGAAGGCGGCATCGGCCGGAGCAGGCCGCCGAGGCAGTGGCGGTGGCCCGCCGGGCGGGCTTCGCCTCGGTCGGCCTCGACCTCATCTACGGCACCCCGGGGGAGTCCGGCACTTCCTGGAGGGGCTCGGTGACCCGGGCCCTGGAGGCCGGCGCCGACCACCTCTCCACCTACGCCCTCACCGTGGAGCGAGGTACCGCCCTCTCTCGAGCGGTGACGGCGGGGGCCCCCGGCCCCGACCCCGACCACCAGGCCGACCGCTACGAGGAGGCCGTCGGCCGGGCGGCGCAGGCGGGGTTGGTTCGGTACGAGACGTCCAACTTCGCCCGTCCCGGCCATGCCTGCCTGTACAACCTGATCACCTGGGCCCGGGGGGAGTACGAGGGGTTCGGCGCCGGCGCCCACCGCCACCGGGGTGGGTCGCGCTCGTGGAACCTGCGGCGGGTGGATCGCTACGTGGAGCGTCTCGAGGTCGGCACGTCGCCCGTCTCCGGGGGCGAGACCCTGGGCCCCTGGGAGCGAGAGCAGGAGAGGCTGGTGCTGGGCTTGCGCCGGGTGGCCGGCGTTGAGGCCGGCCCGGGGGGGCGGCGGCTGGTGGGATCCCCGGCCGGCCGTCGCCTGCTCGACGCGGGGGTGCTGGAGCAGGTTGAGGGGCGTCTGCGGGTGGCCGACCCCCTGCTGGGGAACGAGGTGGCACGGGCCGTGTTGGCACTCGATCCCGGCGACTGCTAGCAATCGGCGCCGCCTGCTAACCTCGAGGCATGATGCTGGACGAGCGCAAGGCCGCCATCCTCGCGGCCCTGGTGGAGGAGCACATCCGCTGCGGCGAGCCGGTGAGCTCGGGGGCGATCCTCGACCACAGCGCATTGCAGTGCTCGAGCGCCACCATCCGCAACGAGTTGGTGGTCCTCGAGCGCGAGGGCTACATCGTCAAGCCGCACACCTCGGCCGGCCGGGTGCCCACCGACCGGGGGTACCGGTACTACATCGACCACCTCTCTCCGGGTTCGCTGCGGCGCACCAGCCACGTGCGCATCGAGCAGTTCTTCGCCTCGATGCACCTCGGGCTGGACCGGATGCTCAAGCGGACTTCCGAGCTGCTGGCCGACGTCGCCCACTACCCCTCGGTGGTCATCGGGCCCGGCGTCGGAGGGCAGACCGTGCGCGACGCCCACCTGCTCCCGGTGGGGCCGGACAACGTGCTGCTGGTGCTGGTCACCGAGCGGGGAAGGGTGACCCAGTCGCTGCTGCGCCTGGGGGCCCCGGTGGCCCCGGCGGAGGTCGCCCGGGCCCAGCAGGCCCTGGGGGAGATGGTGGACGGCAGTGCGCTGGAGGGGATCGACGCGGCCCTTCCCGACACAACCGCTCTCGATCTCCCCGCCCCGGTGGCCGAACTGGTGGGGCGGGCGCTGCACGCGGTGGCCGACGCCGCCCGGGCCGATCGCCCGGTCTTCTTCGGCGGAACCAGCCTGATGGCCACCCTGTGGGAGGACCTCACCAAGCTGCACCGCATCCTCGCCCTCCTCGAGCGGGAGGCCTCGGTGCTCCAACTGGTCGACGACACCTCGCGGCTGACCACCGTGCGTCTTGGCAGCGAGATGCGGGCCGGCGAGGAGGACCTGGCGGTGGTCTCGGCGCCGTACGAGGCCGCCGGGGCCACCGGGCGCGTCGGGTTGATCGGTCCCATGCGCATGGACTACCGGCGGGCGATCAAGGCCGTCGAGGAGGTCGGCGACGCCCTCGGCGACTCGCTGGGTGGCTGAGGTGGTGGACTACTACCAGGTCCTCGGGGTGGGCCGCGACGCCTCCCAGGACGAGATCAAGCGGGCCTTTCGGCGCAAGGCGCGCGAGACCCATCCCGACGCCAACCCTGGGGATGCCGGGGCCGAGCACCGCTTCCGGGAGGCCGCCCTGGCCTACGAAGTGCTGAGCGATCCGCCGCGCCGGGCCGCCTACGACCGCGGGGCGCAGTTCGAATCCGGCGAGTTCTTCTCCTCCTTCGCGGGTATAGACGACCTGCTCTCCCGCTTCTTCGGGGGAGGGCTGGGGTTCACCTTCGCCGAGGGACGGGGACCGGCCGCCGGGGCCGACGTTGGGGTGGCCATGGAGCTCACCCTTGCCGAAGCGGCCGGGGATTGCTCCCGCGAGGTCCGCTATCGGGCCCGGCTCACCTGTCGGGCCTGCGGCGGCGAAGGCGCGGCGCCGGAGAGCCCGCCGGTGGTCTGTGACCGGTGCGCCGGCCGGGGCTCGGTGCGAGTGACCCGGCAGACCTTCCTGGGCGCGGCCGTGTCGATCGTCACCTGCGACAAGTGCCGGGGCCGGGGGCGGGTGATCACCACCCCCTGTCCTGGCTGCGGCGGGTCGGGGTCGGTGATCGACGAGGCGGTAGTGACGGTGGAGATCCCGGCGGGCATCGAGGACGGCTCCCGCGTGCGGGTGCCGGGCAAGGGCTCGGCGGGCGAGCCCGGGGGACGGCCGGGCGACCTCTACGTTGAGGTGCGAGTCGTCTCCGACCCCCGCTTCCAGCGTCACGGGGCCGACCTGGTGCACCGAGCCCGGCTCGGCCTGGCCGAGGCCGCCCTGGGCATCACGATCAAGGTGCCCACGGTCGATGACGGTGAAGTGGACATGGAGGTGCCGCCGGGGACCCAGCCCGGCACGGTGTTCAAGCTCTCCCGCCTCGGTATGCCCCGGCTGCGGAGGCGAGGCAGAGGGGACCTCCTCGTGGAGGTGCAGGTGGTGGTGCCCTCCACACTCAGCGCGGCCCAGGAGGAGGCGCTGCGGGCCTTCGCCGCCGCTTCGAACGAACCTGCCGGCGCCCGGCCCCGGTCGCGCCGCCGCCGCGCTCGGTAGCGTTCGGCTACAGTGGCTGTCGGCAGGAACGAGTGGCTTCGGCTGCGGTCTGTGGCTAGTATGACAACACAGCGCGGTTCACTCGAACACTGAGTGTGTCGGCGCCGGGGGAGTCGGAGGAGCGCATGGAAGCGACACCCGCCTACAGCGAGATGGTCGGGGCACGGCTGCGGTCTATCCGCAAGCAGCGAGGGCTGTCCCTTCAGGACGTGCAGCGGCTGTCGGGAGGGGAGTTCAAGGCGGCGGTGGTGGGTGCTTACGAACGCGGCGAGCGCAGCCTTTCCTTGCCTCGCCTGCGGCGGCTCGCCGCCTTTTTCCAGGTGCCTATGGGCCAGTTCCTCCCGTCGGAGGAGGCCAGGGAGAAGACCATCACGCCTCTCCCGGGCGGCGGGATCACCATCGACCTGACTGCCCTCGAGCGCCTCGGAGGCACCGAGGCCGAGATCTTCGACCGCTTCCTCCGTTCCATCCAGATCATGCGCCAGGACTTCAACGGCAGGGTTCTCACCATCCGGCGAAACGACCTCCGCCTGCTTGCCCTCCTTCTCGACCAGAACGAGGAGGCCTTCGCCGAGCGCCTCGTCGCGCTCGGCCTGGCCGAGGGCCTCTGAGGCCGGCCCCGTCCCGCCTTCGGGCCGGCGGAGGCCCCGGCGGTATACTCGAATCCCCCGTGCTTCCCCAACGAGGCTTCCTGTGACCCAGGCTTCCCCCAGCGAGGCCCGGCTGCGCGTCCCCGACGATCGGATGGCCGGCCTGCTCGGCGAGCGCGACGCCCTGCTCCGGCTCGTAGAGCAGGGGTTCCCGCGGGCGCGGATCGTGGCCCGCGGCGACGAGCTGCGCATCAGCGGCGACGAGCGGACGGCTGCTTTGGCGAAGAAGGTCTTCGAGGAGCTGCTCGTCCTCATGGCCCAAGGGCAGCGCCTCGACGAGGATCGGGTGCGGCGGGTGGTGGACCTGGTGAAGGCGCAGTTGCCCAGCCCTTCCAGTGTGTTCACCGATGGGGTGTCGGTGGGACGGGGCAAGATGGTTCGCCCCAAGAGCCTCAACCAGAAGCGCTACCTGGATGCCATCCGGGCCGACACCGTGGTCTTCGCCATCGGGCCGGCCGGGACGGGGAAGACCTACCTGGCGATGGCGCTGGCGGTGGAAGCCCTGACCAGCGGGGCGGTGAGCCGCATCATCCTCACCCGGCCGGCGGTGGAGGCCGGGGAGCGCCTCGGCTTCCTCCCCGGTGATGTGGCCGCCAAGGTCGATCCGTACCTCCGGCCGCTCTACGACGCCCTCTACGACATGCTCGGGCCGGAGGAGACCCAGCGCCTGGTGGAGCGGGGGACCATCGAGATAGCCCCGCTCGCCTACATGCGAGGGCGCACTCTCAACGACGCCTTCGTGGTGCTCGACGAGGCCCAGAACACCTCGCCTGAACAGATGAAGATGTTCCTCACCCGCCTGGGCTTCAACTCCAAGATGGTGGTCACCGGCGACATCACCCAGGTCGACCTGCCCGATGGACGCGGCTCCGGCCTGCGCCAGGTGCGCCACGTTCTGCCGGGCATCGAGGGGATGAGCTTCGTGGAGCTGACGTCCGACGACGTCGTTCGCCACCGCATCGTGGCGACGATCATCGAGGCATACCGGCGCTACGAGGAGGGAGTGAGGGCCAGATGAGGCTGGCGGCCCGGACCTCCGGGGCCATCCGGGCGGTGGTCCTCGCGGTGACCGTCGTCTTCGTCGCCGTCGTGCTCGTGGCCGGACAGGGGGACGAGGTGGAGGCGGTGGTCCTCGAAGAGGGGCAGCCGGCCCCGCAGACCTTCATCGCCACCAGCAACGTCTCGGTGGACGACGAGGCGGCCACCGAGGAGGCCCGCGTGGCGGCGGCCCTGGGCGTGGAGGACGTGTACACGGCCGACCCCAACGCCGCCTCGGCCGTGCTGACCAGCGTCCAGGACTTCTTCACCAACGCCGACCGGGTGGTCGAGCCCCTGGAGATTCCCAGCGATGACCCCGGGGTGACCCCCAGCCTGACTACCACCTCGACCACCATCCCCGAGACCACCACGTCGGAGGGCACGTCCACCACCTCCGGGGAGACCACCACCACCTCCGGTGAGACCACCACCAGCGAGGCCACTACCACTACCACCACGACCACCACCCTGCCGCCCCCGCCGCCGGAAGAGGTGCAGATCGCCGAGTTGCGCGAGCTGCACCCGTTGCTGCGCACCGAGACCGTCCAGGTGATGGTGGCCATCCGCAACGACGACCTCGACCGGGTCGAGGCGGGCGAGACCGAGGTGTTCCCCCTCGTCGAGACGGAGGCCCTCACCCTGGCCAACACCTACCTCGCTGAGGGGATCCGCTCCGGGGAGCTGGAGAGCACCCGCAACGAACTGGTCAGCGACCCGCCGACCCTGATCCTGCTGCGCGACCTGCCCGAAGAGCAACGGGTGGTCGCCGAGGGCGGAGTGGCCGACCTGGTGGCCACCTCCTTGCAGCCGAACCTCTTCCCCGACGAGGCTGCCACCCAGCAGGCGCGCCAGCAGGCCCGCGCTGAGGTGAGCGTGATCACCGTGGCCTACGTCGCCGGGGAGAACATCGTGAGTGCCGGCGAGCTGGTGACCGCGGTGCGGTTGCAGGCGATCGAGGAATTGGGCCTGCTCGCCCCGGTCGAGGAGTCGCCCTCGCTGGTTGCCATGGCGTTGATCGCCGCCCTGATGGTCGTCCTCGCCGCCTTCTACCTGTGGCGGGTGGGGCGGGAGTACTGGCAGCAGCCCAAGATGGTGGCGCTCTTCGGCCTGCTGCTCGTCCTGGCGGCGGCGGCGGCCCGGCTGCCCGGCCTCATCGCCCGCGACCGGGTCGAACTGGGTTTCCTGATACCGGCGGCCTTGCTCGGCTACCTGGCAGCGAGCCTGTTCGATTCCCGCACCGCGGTAGTCATGGCGATCCCGGTGGCCGCCTTCACCGCCCTTGCCACGGAGAGCGCCCCGCTGGTCATCTTCGCCGTGGGTGCCACCCTGGCCCCGATCCCCCTGGTCTCGGTGGTGTCCTCGCGGGCCCAGCTGAACCTGGCGGTGGCGCTCAGCGCCGCCCTGCACGCCCCCCTGGCGGTGGCCGTGTCCTGGTTCTTCTACGGCGGCGACAGCCTGCCCTGGGCGGCGGTATTCGGGACGGCCTCCGGTCTCATCTCCGGGGTGGCCGCCCTGGGGCTGCTCCCCTTCCTCTCCTCTTTGTTCGGAATCACCACCACCCAGACCCTCCTCGACCTGACCGACCGCAACCACCCCGCCTTGCGACTGCTGGAGGAAGAGGCCCCGGGGAGCTTCAACCACAGCCTCATGGTGGGGAGCCTGGCGGGGAAGGCGGCCCGGGCGGTGGGCGGCAATCCGCTGCTCGCCCAGGCCATGGCCTACTACCACGACTTGGGCAAGACGGTGTCGCCGCAGTACTACGTGGAGAACCAGTTCGGGGTGTCCAACCCGCACGACTCGCTGCCCCCGGAGCAGTCGGCGGTAGTGGTGCGCAGCCATGTAGCCGAGGGGTTGCGCCTCTCCCGGGAGCACGGCATCCCGCCCGACGTGGCCCAGGCCATCGTCACCCACCACGGCACCAGCCTGATGCGTTTCTTTTTCCACAAGGCCATCGAGCTCTACGGGGAGGATGAGGTCGATCCTGCCGACTACCGGCATCGCGGCCGCAAGCCCCGCTCCAAGGAGATGGTGGTGGTCATGATGTCCGACTCCTGCGAGGCGGCGGCACGGGCGCTGGTCCAGCACGAGGACCCCACCAGCGAGAGCCTGCGCAACCTGGTCGAGCAGGTGATCTCCGAGAAGGTGGAGGACGGGCAGCTCGAGGAGTCGCAGGTCACCTTCGGCGAGCTGACCCGCATCAAGGAGACCATCGTCGACGGCCTCATCGGCTACTACCACGCCCGCATCCCGTACCCCGGCTTCCCGGGAAGGAGCGTGCCGTCGTCATGAGCCTCTTCATCGGCGACGAGCAGGACGAACCGGTCGACACGGCCGGCCTGCGCGCGTTGGCCGCGGCCGTGCTGGCGGCCGAGGGGCTGCCCGCCGACTGTGAGATGGCGGTGATCCTGGTGTCTAGCGAGCAGATCGCCGAATACAACCGGCAGTTCATGGACCGGACGGGTGCCACCGACGTGCTCGCCTTCCCCCTCCAGGACCTGGAGCCGGGGAAGGTGCCGCCCCCGGTGGCCAATGAGCCCCCGCTGACCCTGGGCGATGTCTTCCTCTGCCCGGCGGAGATCCGGCGGCACGCCGCCGAGGAGAAGGTGGACTTCGAGGACTACCTCCGTTGGCTGGCCGTGCACGGCGTTCTCCACTTGCTCGGCTACGACCACGACGATGACCGCTCGGCCGAGCGCATGGAAGAGCGCGAAGAGGAACTGCTCGCCATGATGGGCCGGAGGATGCCGTGACCATCCTGGCCCTGGTCCTGGCCGGCCTGCTCACCCTGGTGGCGGCCGCCCTGCGCTTCGGGGGAGCGTCGCTGGTGCGCACGCCCCGGGCCGAGGCCCTGCGCGACGCCGCCGAGGGCCGGCACGGGGCGGCCCGGGCCGCCGCTCTGCTCGAAGACCGGCCGACTTTGCAGCCCTCGCTGGGGGTAGCGCACACGACGCTGCTGATCGCCGCCGCCATCCCGGCCGTCTGGGCGCTCTGTACCCTTCTTTCGGGATGGGCCCTGCTCGGCTGCCTGGCCGGCAGCGGGCTGCTGCTGGTGCTGGTGGGTGACCTCGTCCCGCGGTCGATGGGTCGGGCCCGGCCCCGCGGTCCGGCCTACCGGCTCTCCCCCCTGCTGGCGCTGGCCGTGCGGGCCGGGCAGCGGGCCACCGACCTGATCCAGGAGGACGAGGAGGCAGAGGAGGAGGCCGAGGCAGAGGGAGAGGACGCCGAGGAGATCAAGCTGATCACCTCGGTCCTCGAGTTCAGCGACGCGGTGGTACGCGAGGTCATGGTCCCCCGGGGCGACATGGTGACCGTATCCCACAACGAGGACACCGACCGGGCCCTCGACGTGGTGATCGCCGAGGGGCGCTCCCGCGTGCCGGTGACCGGGGAGTCGCGGGACGAGATCGTGGGGGTGCTCTACGCCCGGGACCTGCTGGCCCTCATGGACTCGGGCACCGGGCCGCAGCCGGTCACCACCATCATGCGGCCTCCCCACTTCGTCCCGGAGACCGAGCGAGTGCACGACCTGCTGCGCGAACTGCAGCGGGAGAAGGTGCACCTGGCCATCGTGGTCGACGAGTTCGGTTCCACCGCCGGCCTGGTGACCATCGAGGACCTGATCGAGGAGATCGTGGGGGAGATCGTCGATGAGCACGACGTGGAGGAGCCGATGATCACCCCGGTCGCCGGCGGCGGCTACCTGGTGAACGCCCGGCTGCCGGTGGACGACCTCGCCGACCTCGCCGGGGTGCGCCTGCCGGCAGGGGACTGGGACACGGTCGGCGGCCTCCTCCTCGCCCTGGCCGGGCAGGTGCCGCAGGTGGGGGAGCCGTTCGAGGTGGAGGGCCTGGTGCTGACCGCCGAGCAGGTGCAGGGGCGGCGGGTGTCGCGGGTCCGGGTCGCCCGGCGGTGAAATCCGGGTTCGTCGCTGTCGTCGGCCGGCCCAACGTCGGCAAGTCCACCCTGGTCAACGCCCTGGTGGGGAGCAAGGTGGCCATCACCTCGTCCCGCCCCCAGACCACCCGCAACACCATTCGCGGGGTGCTCACCACCGACGAGGCGCAGGTGGTCTTCGTCGATACCCCGGGCCTGCACCGTCCCCGCACCGCGCTGGGGGAACGCCTCAACCGCTTGGTGGAAGGCACCCTGGCCGAGGCCGACGCGGTGGTCTTCGTGCTGGATGCCACCCAGCGCATCGGCCCCGGCGATCGCCTCATCGCCGGCCGCCTGCGGGAACCGGGCACGGCGACGGTGGTGGTGGTCAACAAGGTGGACGCCGCCTCCCGGGACGCGGTGGGAGAGCATCTGGCCGAGGCGGGGGAGTGGGGCTTTCACGCCTACGTGCCACTCAGCGCCCTGCACGGGGAGAACCTGGCCCCGCTGGTGGCCGAGCTGGTGGCCCTGCTGCCGGAAGGGCCGGCCTACTTCCCGCCGGGCATGGTCACCGACCAGCCCGAGGAGCTCCTCATCGGTGAGCTCATCAGGGAGAAGTTCCTGGCCCGCCTGCGCGAGGAACTGCCCCATTCCCTGGCGGTGCTGGTGGAGGGCATCGAGGAGCAGCCCGGGGGAGTGGTCCGGGTCGAGGCGCGTCTGGCAGTGGAACGGGAATCGCAGAAGGGCATGATCATCGGCAAGGGGGGAGCGCTGTTGCGCGAAGCGGGGAGCGAGGCCCGGGTGGAGATCGAGGCCCTGCTGGGTGCCCGGGTCTTCCTCGACCTGCGGGTGCGGGTGGAGAAGGATTGGCAGCGCCGCCCGGGGCTGATCAAGCGCCTGGGGATGTGAGCCCCGAGGGGTCAGTGGGAGGCCGGGCCGTCGGGGTGAGGCCACACCTGCTCGAACCACTCCAGCACCAGCAGGGTGTCGTCGTCCACCTCGATGCCGATCGAAGCCAGGTAGGTGATGTGGGCCTCCCGCCAGTAGGCCAGGCTGCGATCGCCCTCGCCTTCCTCCCAGGCGAACTGCTCGTCGACGTCGCCGAAGCGCCGTAGTGTGACCCGGGTGGTCCGGGTGATGCACAGCGGGGCGCCGCTCCCGTCCAGGATCACCCAGTACGCCCCGGGGGCCGGCAGCGGCTCGCCCTCCGCCTCGTATTCGGCCCAGACTCCGGCGGTGGCCCGCTTGGGGCCGTCGCGCACCAGCAGGCCCAACTCGGTGGCCAGGTCCGGCGACGTCTCGGCAAAGGCGGTCGGCTCGTACGGGGCATCGACCCCGGTCGCGGCGGCGAATTCTGCCCAGAAGGCTTCGACCCGGTTCACCGCCGGGAGCCTGCCGCCGGCCGGTACCGTGTCTCGAGGGTCGGCTCGCCGTCGCAAGCGACCCGGTGCTCGACGACGAGTGCCCGCAGGTGGGCGAGGACAGACATCCCCGCCGCCGGGTGCAGGCGGGGGTCCACCGCGGCGTAGACCACCTGCACGATCTCGGGGATCGTGGTCCTCCCTGCCGCCAGGGCGGCCAGGATCTCCATCTCTCGTTCCACCCGGTGGGCCACCAGGGCGGTGATGTAGGGCCGCGGCTCGCCGACCGCCGGCCCGTGGCCCGGCAGGTACGTGCGGTCGTCCCGGCGGTGCAGGAGGCGGAGGGAGGCCCGGTAGGCGGCCATGTCCCCGTCGGGGGGGATGACCACGCTGGTGGACCAGCCCATCACGTGGTCGCCGGTGAGGAGCAAGCCCTCGGCCGGCAGGGAGAAGCAGAGGTGGTCCGAGGTGTGGCCGGGCGTGGCCACCGCCTCCAGCGTCCAGCCCGGGCCCTCCACGCGGTCGCCTTCCCCGAGGACGAGGTCGGGGGCGAGGCCCGGGTCGGCCGCTTCCCCGAAGTAGCCCCCAGCGGGGAGGGAGCCAGAGGACCGATGGGCCCCGGCGGCCAGCACCGCCCCCGTCTCCCGGGCCACGGCGAGGGCCGATTCGCAGTGGTCCAGGTGACGGTGGGTCACCAGGACGTGGCTCACCGCCTCCCCGTGCAGCGCCCGCCGCAAGGCGGCCCGGTGTTCCCCCAGGAGCGGGCCCGGGTCGATCACGGCCACCGTGCCCCGGCCCACCAGATAGGTGTTGGTGCCGTACAGGGTGAACAGGCTCGGGTTGCGGGCCACCACGCGGCGCACCGAGGGTGAGACCTGCTCCGGCTCTCCGTAGGTGAAGCGCATCTCCCGGACGAAGGGGATCTGGGTGGCCATCCCGGCCATGCTCGCCCGCCGCCGCCGAGCCGGCAAGCCGGCCTACCTCAGGGCCGCGATCTCGGCCGGTAGCGGACCTCGGAGAGATCGCCGAGGGGAGTGTGGCCGGTCTTGGCCACCCCTTCCGCTTCCCATCCCCAGGCCCGGTAGAAGCGGGCCGCCCGATGGTCCCCGGGCAGGGTCCACGGGATCGCCTCCTCCCAGGGACCAGGCGGAAGTGCTCAAGGGTGGCCGCCATCAGGGCCCGGCCGGCGCCGGTGCCCACCGCCTCGGGCTCCAGGTGTGTGCCGTACAACTCGGGCGCGTCGGGGGCGTCGGGTTCGCGGCTCGGCCCGACGTGGGTGAGGCCGATGACCCGCCCGGCGCGCTCGGTCACCCAGGTGCGCTCCGGGGGCACCGGGGGGAGGTGCTCTTCCCAGTAGAGGGCCCGCGGTTCCACGTCCATGCCGTCGAGGAGGGCCTGGGGGACGAGGCCGGGGGAGAAGGCCCGCCAGGCCGCCACGTTGAGGTCGGCCATGGCCGGGGCGTCGCCGGGCAGGGCGTCCCGCAGCAGGACCGGCTCCCGGCTCCACCTCAGCCTGTCTCGCCGAGGCTGATCCCCGACAGGTCCTCCAGGGCCTTCACCAGGGCGTGGTTGCCCTCCTGTCCCAGGCCGCGCTGCTGCAGCGCCCGGTACAGCTGGAACACCAGCGCCGTCGCCGGTAGGGGCACGCCGAGCTCGTCGGCGGCTTCGAGCGCCAGGCGCAGGTCCTTCTGCTGCAGGTCGATGGTGAACCCGGGACGCCAGTCACGCCGGGCCATCTGCGGGCCCCGGTTGGCCAGCATCCAGGAGCCGGCGGCCCCTCCCTTCACCGCGTCGATGGTCGTGTCCAGATCGAGGCCACCGGCCTGGGCGACGAGCAGCGCCTCGCCCACTCCCTGCTGGGTGACCACCACCAGGATCTGGTTGACGATCTTGGCGATCTGTCCGGCGCCGCTGGGGCCGACGTGGGTGATCGTGGTGCCGTAGGCCTCCAGGTACTGCCGGGCCCGCTCCAGCTGTCGCGGGTCGCCGCCCACCATGATGCTGAGGGTGCCCCGGGCCGCTCCCTCGCTGCCGCCCGACACCGGTGCATCCAGCCAGTGGGCCCCCTTCCCTGCCGCCGCCTCGGCCAGCCGGCGGGTGGCGCGCGGGCTGATGGAGGAGTGGTCGATCACCAGCGAGCCGGGGGAAAGGCCCGCCAGGATGCCTTCCGGGCCCAGGGTCACCTGCTCGACGTCCGGGGTGTCGGAGACGCAGATCATCACCACCTCGGAGCGGGCGGCCAGGTCGGCCGGGCTCCGGGCGGCCGTCGCCCCGGCGGCCAGCAGGGGGGCCAGGCGCTCTGGAGAGCGGTTCCACACGCAGAGGGCGTGGCCCTTGGTGAGGAGGTTGCGGGCCATGCCTCCGCCCATGGTGCCCATGCCTACGAAACCGATGCGCTCGCTCATGCTCTTCTCCCGCGTTCTCAGAACCCGGTTACCTTAGAGCACCTCATCGGGCGCTGGATCACGGCCGGCCGGGGCCCCGCTCGCCGTCGCCGCGCCTGCGGGGGCCCTGCGCCCTGGCCCATGCGGCTGCACCCGGTACGCTGGCGGCGATGGGACTCCGCCACGATCAGGGCATCGTCCTGCGCTCCTACCCCTTCGGGGAGGCCGACCGGGTGGTGGTGCTGCTCAGCCCCAACCACGGCAAGCTGCGGGCGGTGGCCAAGGGGGTGCGCAAGACCACCAGCCGCTTCGGGGGCCGGCTGGAACCGTTCACCCATGTCGACCTGGTGCTGTACGAGGGCCGCAGCCTGGACACCATCACCCAGGTGTCGGTGATCGACGCCTTCCCCCATCTGCGCAACGAGCTCGACCGGGTGCTGGCCGCCGGGACGATGGTGGAGGTCGTGGACGCGGTGACCGAGGAAGAGGAGGGGGCGGTGCGGGCTTTCCTCCTGCTGCAGCGGGGCCTGCGCGCCCTGGAGGCAGGGCCCCGCCACCCCGACCTGGTGGCCGCGTTCCTGCTCAAGGTGGCCGATGTGGTCGGCGTCGCCCCCGCCCTCGACCACTGCGCCGGCTGCGGCGCCCGTTCCGGGGTGACCCGCTTCTCCTTTGCCGCCGGCGGGGCCTTGTGTGAGCGCTGCCGCACCCCGGGGGCGGTGGCGCTGCGGGAGGGGCTCACCCCCTACCTGGCCGCCTTGGCCGCCGCCGACCTGGGCGCCCTGCCCGCCCCCGATCCCTCGTTCAGCGGTGAGGCCATGGGGGTGACCCGCCGCTTCCTCGAGTACCACCTGGATCGCCGCCTCGAGAGCCTGGCCACCGCCGATGGCTGACGACCTCCGCCCCGTCCCCTGCCACGTGGCCATCATCCTCGACGGCAACGGCCGTTGGGCCACCGGCCGCGGCCTGCCCCGCACTGCCGGCCACGCCGCCGGCGAGCCGGCCTTGTTCGACGTGGTCCACGGGGCCATCGAGCTGGGGATCGAGTGGCTGACCGTCTACGTGTTCTCGACCGAGAACTGGTCACGCCCCGCCGAGGAGGTGGCCTTCCTGATGCAGTTCAACGAGGATCTGTTGCTGCGCCGGCGGGACGAGTTGAACGGCATGGGGGTGCGGGTGATCTTCATCGGGGATCGGGACGACCCCGGGGTGAGCGACCGCCTGCGGGGCCACATCGCCGACACCGAGGCCCTCACCGCCCACAATCGGACGCTCACACTGGTTTTCGCCTTCAACTACGGGTCGCGCGTGGAGATCGCCCGGGCGGCGCGGTGCATCGCCGAGGAGGTGGCCACCGGTGAGCTGGACCCGGCTGCCATCGACCCCGCCACGGTGGCCGCCCACCTGTACCTGCCGGAGATGCCCGATCCCGACCTGGTGATCCGCTCCAGCGGGGAGCAGCGGGTCAGCAACTTCCTCCTGTGGCAGTCGGCTTATGCCGAGCTCGCCTTCCCGGAGACGCTGTGGCCCGACTTCGACCGGCGCGCCCTGGCAGCCTGTGTGGACGAGTACCGGAGGAGGCAGCGGCGGTTTGGCGGAGTTGCTGAGGGTTGACCCGGCCCGGTTCCCACCCCGGCCTATCATGCCCCGCTCCCCGGGAGGCCCGATGACGAACGTATCGTTGGAGACGATCGCCACCCTCGCCCAGAAGCGCGGCTTCGTATACCAGGCGTCGGAGATCTACGGCGGCCTGCGCTCCGCCTGGGACTACGGGCCGCTGGGCGTCGAGCTGCTGCGCAACGTCCGGGAAGCCTGGTGGAAGGCCGTGGTCTCCGAGCGCGACGACGTCGTCGGCCTCGACTCGTCGGTGATCCTCGCCTCTCAGGTGTGGGTGGCCTCCGGGCACCTGGCCTCCTTCACCGACCCGCTGGTGGAGTGCACCGAGTGCAACAACCGCTTCCGCCTGGACAAGCTGGCGGACCCCGACCTCTGCCCCAACTGCGGCCAGCGGGGCACCTTCACCGCTCCCAAGCAGTTCAACCTGATGCTCAAGACCTTCCTGGGGCCCGTGCAGGATGAGGGCAGCGTCGCTTACCTGCGCCCCGAGACCGCCCAGGGCATCTTCGTCAACTTCGCCAACGTGGTGCGCACCGCCCGTATGCGGCCGCCCTTCGGCATCGCCCAGGTCGGCAAGGCCTTCCGCAACGAGATCACCCCCGGTCAGTTCGTGTTCCGCACCCGCGAGTTCGAGCAGGGGGAACTGGAGTTCTTCTGCCCGCCCGTCGAGGCCCCGCAGTGGCACGAGTACTGGCTCCAGGAGCGGCTGCGCTGGTACGTCGGGCTGGGGATGAAGGCGGAGAACCTGCGGCTGCGGGCCCACGGCCCCGATGAGTTGTCGCACTACTCGGCGGCTACCAGCGACGTGGAGTACCAGTTCCCCTGGGGCTGGGACGAGCTGGAAGGGATCGCCAACCGCACTGACTTCGACCTCAAGGCCCACGCCGAGGCGAGCGGCCAGGACCTGCGCTACTTCGACCAGGACACCGGGGAGCGGTACTTCCCATATGTGATCGAACCGTCCGCGGGTATCACCCGCTCTGCCTTCGCCTTCCTCCTCGACGCCTACGACGAGGAAGAGGTGCGGGGGGAGAAGCGGGTGGTGCTGCGCCTCCACCCCCGGCTGGCGCCTATCAAGGTGGCGGTGCTCCCCCTCTCCAAGAAGGACGAGTTGATCGAGGTAAGCCGCCGGGTGGCGGCTCTGCTGCGGCCCCATTGGCCGGTGGAGCACGACATCACCCAGTCGATCGGCCGGCGCTACCGCCGCCAGGACGAGATCGGCACCCCTTACGCCGTCACCGTGGACTTCGACTCCCTCGAGGACCGGGCGGTCACCATCCGCGAGCGGGACACCATGGACCAGATCCGGGTCCCCATCGCCGGCCTGGTCGAGGCGCTGGCCGAGAAGTTCGCCGGGAGGCTGTGACGGGGTGATGGTGCCCCCGTGGCCGGGGGGGCGGTGGCTCGTGGTTCGACCGGTGGATTCCGCTCACAAGCGCTTCGGGTACCAGCAGTGGTCGTGGGCGTCCCGATGGTGTCTGCGGCACAACAGCCGCAGGTTGGCCAGATCCGTGGTTCCGCCTTGGGCCCAGTGTTGGAGGTGATGGGCGTCGCACCAGCGTGCCGGCACCCCACATCCGGGATGGGTACAACCCTGGTCCCGCAGATCCAGGGCCCGGCGCAGGGCTGGGGGGACGATCCGGTGCCTTCGGCCGATCTCCACCGGCTCCGAACCACCCTGGAGGACCAGCCGGGAGACGGAGGCATCGCAGGCCAGACGGCGGACGGCTTCGACGCTGATGGGTCCGGCTTCGGTGTCCACCAGACCGGAGTCCTCGCGGAGGCTTTCCCAGGGGACGGTGACCGTCACATGCGGCCGCTGGCCTGCAGACCCTTGTCCTCCGTCGAGGTGGCGGCGGCAGACTTCGACCAGGGCGTCGGCCCGGCACTGCGCCGGGGTCCGTGTGTCCTGCGGGTCCAGGGCAGCCGGTTCAGCCAAAGAGCGCAGGGCGGCCAGCACGACAGAGCCGCCTTCCGGGTCGAGGTCCCCGTCCAGGTGGACCATCCCGGACCAGGCGGGTGAAACGTGCAAAGCCCGCCGGGCGAACACCCGCTGCGTGTCCGCCACGGCTCCTTCGGGATCGGTGCTGCGCCGCCACTCCGACAGGGCCTGCGGCAGTCTCTGGGAAGACACCGAGGCGGCCTGAGCGACCAGATGCTTCTCGTCCCGGGTGAACTGCTCCGGAGCCAGATCGTGCGCCTGGGCCAGCAGCCGCACCCTCGGCTCAGACACCAGCCCAGCCGCAAACGCGGCGCGGGTCTCCGGCATCTCCTCCAAAGCCGTGGCCACCCCCACCCGACTGCGGCACACTGCGGCCGGGTCCCCCGACAGCGCCATCAGCCACGCGGTAGTGGACCCGTAGCCTTCCTGACGGGCCACCCCCCGCCGTTCCGCCTCGGCGATGAACTCCGCCCGACGGGCCGCCACCTGAGCCCCCAGACGATCCAGGCCGCGCAGACCCTCTGCCAGGCCGGCATTGGACACCCCCACCAGTGGGAAGCCGAACACCGGCGGGAACTCCGACGACTCCACTCGAGGAGAGACTCCGACGCTCACCCCACCTATCTATCAGCCACCTGTGACATCCCCGGCAAGGCCCCGGCACCCCCGCGGTCGGCACCATCGTGAGACAGCAGCACCCCAGGGGATTTCTCCCTCCCCCACGGCGGTGGGGGAGGGTTGGGGTGGGGGGGAAGTCCTCCTCAGCGTCCGCTGGGACGGGGGAGAGATCGACCCGAGCGGGGGTGACATTGCCCGGCGGCACCCCAGGGTGCTGGCTCCTCACGTCACGGGCTGGTGGCGCCGAGAGGGACGGGCCGGCGCGCGGCCGGCGCTCCTGGATTAGCCTGCGGCCCCGTCCAGGGAAGGCGAGCCCACATGTGGGACCCCATCATCGAGGCCGCCCGCCATGGCGTCGGCCAGGGCTGCGACACCCTGCGCCGGGCGGTGCAGGGCCTGCCGACAGAGGCGCTGAACTGGAGGCCGGCCGGCGCGGAAACGAACTCGATCGCCGTGCTGACCACGCACGCCATGCGCGCCACCCGCCTGCTGGTGGCCATGGCCGTGGCAGCCCCGCTGCCGCCCCGCGACCGGCCCGCCGAGTTCGCGACCGTTGCCGACCGCCCGGAGACTCTGCTTGCCCTGATCGACAGCCTTGCTGCGGAGTGCGCCGCGCTCTTGGATGCCGCCGAGTCGATCGACTGGAGCGCTCCGCGCCGGCGGCGCCGCGACGACGGCGAGGTGGTGGAGATGCCGGCGGCCGATGCGCTCTTCCTCGCCATCACGCACCTGCGCGGCCATGCGGACGAGGCGGCCCTCACCCGGCACTTCTGGCTGACTCGGTCGTAGAGGCGGCGCACCCTCACCACTTCAGCCAGTCGCGCAGTGCCTCGGCGCTCGCCGGGACCAGCGGCGGCTCCGGCGCCCCCTGGAGGGCCGCCTGCGGGTCCTTGAGGCCATGCCCGGTGAGGGTGCACACCACCGGTCCCTCGGGAAGGCGGTCCCGGTAGGCGAGCACCCCGGCCACGGACGCGGCCGAAGCCGGTTCGGCGAAGAGGCCTTCCTCCTCGGCGACCAGGCGGTAGGCGGCGAGGATCTGCTCGTCGGTGACCGCCTCGATGATCCCCCCCGACTCGTCTCGCGCCGCCACCGCCCCCGCCCAGGAAGCGGGGTTGCCGATGCGGATGGCGGTGGCCACCGTCTCCGGGCGGGCCACCGGCGCCCCCTGGACGATGGGGGCCGCCCCGGCCGCCTGGAAGCCCCACATGCGGGGCGCCTCACCCACCGCCCGATACCCCATCCAGTAGGCGGTGATGTTGCCGGCGTTGCCCACCGGCAGGGCCTGCACCGCCGGGGCCGCGCCCAGGGCCTCCACGATCTCCCAGGCCGCCGTCTGCTGGCCGGCGATGCGGTCGGGGTTCACCGAGTTCACCAGCACTGCCTCGCCCCCGGCGGTGAAGGCCCGCACCACCTCGAGGGCGGCGTCGAAGGCGCCTTCGATGCAGACCACGCGGGCGCCGTGGCGGATGGCCTGGGCCAGTTTCCCCAGCGCCACGTTGCCCGCCGGGAGCACCACCACGCAGGCCAGGCCGGCCCGGGCGGCGTAGGCGGCCGCCGAGGCCGAGGTGTTGCCGGTGGAGGCGCAGGCCACGGCCTTGGCCCCGGCCTCCAACGCCTTCGACACGGCCACCGTCATCCCCCGGTCTTTGAACGATCCGGTGGGGTTGGCCCCGTCGTACTTCAGGAACACCGGGCGCCCTACCCGGGCGGAGAGACGGGGTGCCGGCAGCAGGGGAGTGCCCCCCTCGTGGAGGGTGACCACCGGCGTGGTGTCCCTCACCGGCAGGCGGTGGCGGTAGGCGGCGATCAGGCCGTCGGGGGTGCTCATTCGGCGTCGCCCTCGACCCGGATGGCGGCGGCCACCTCCTCGACCACGTCGAGGCGGCTCAGGGCTGCGGCCGCGGCGCGCTGCTGCTTCTCGGGGGCCTCATGGGTCACCAGCAGCAGGGTCGCCTCGTTCCCCCGGCCTTCCTGCCACACCGACTTGATGCTCACCTCGGCGTCGGCGAAGGCGGTGGCGATGCGGGCGAGCACCCCGGGCCTGTCGGCCACCTCGAGGCGCAGGTACCAGCGGGTGGGGACCTCGGCGGCGTCGACCACCGATCCCGCCCCGAACGAGATCCGGGGCGCCACCTGTGACCCGGAGCGCAGGTCCCGGGCGGCGTCGATGACGTCGCCGAGCACGGCGGTGGCCGTCGGCTCGCCGCCGGCGCCGGGCCCGGCGAACAGCAGCTCACCCACCGCCGGGCCCTGGATGAGGATGGCGTTGGTGGCGCCGCGGATGGCGGCCAGGGGGTGGTCGAGGGGGACCATCGCCGGGTGCACCCGGGCACTCACCCCATCCCCGACGCGCTGGGCGATGGCGAGCAGGCGGATCGTGTACCCGAGGTCGGCGGCGAAGGCGAGGTCGGTGGGGGAGATCCCGGCGATGCCCTCCCGGTAGACCCGGTCCGGCCCCACCCAGGTGGCGAAGGCCAGGCTGGCCAGGATCGACGCCTTGGAGGCGGCGTCGGCGCCGCTGATGTCATCGGTGGGGTCGGCCTCGGCGTATCCCAACGACTGGGCTTCGGCGAGGGCATCGGCGAAGCTGCCCCCTTCGTCGGCCATGCGGGTGAGTATGAAGTTGGTGGTGCCGTTGACGATGCCGACGACCCGCTCGATGTTCTCGCCGGCCAGGGTCTCGGTGAGGGGTCGGATGATGGGGATGCCGCCGCCGACGGCGGCTTCGAAGAGGAGAGGGACCCCCGAGCGGCCGGCAGCGGTGAGCAGTTCGGGCCCGCGGGCGGCGATGAGCTCCTTGTTGGCGGTCACCACCGGCTTGCCGAGCTCCAGGGCCCTCCGCACCAGCGCGAAGGCCGGGTCGCATCCTCCCATCACCTCGACCACCAGTTCCACGGCCGGGTCCTCGATCACGTCCCAGGGCCGGGCGGTGACCACGGACTCGGGCAGAGAGAAGATGCGTTTCTTCCCCGGCGAGCGCACCGCTACCCGGCGCACCTCGAGTTCCAGGCCGGTCTTGGCGGCCACGGTGGCGCCATCTTCGGTGAGGCGCCGTATGAGGGTGCCTCCCACCGTCCCGGCGCCGAGGACTCCGATGCCGACGGCCATGTCCACCTCCGGGAAGGCCGCGATGGTATCAACCTCGCCCGTCGGCCTCGCCGGGTGGGCCCGGGCCGGTGGATATGCTGGTCGGCATGCTGGCGGCAGCTGGAAGCGGGACGGATGGGGTGCCCCGGGGGTCGGCGGCCGGCCGGGGGGCGGCCTCGGCGCCGGCCTCGGCCGCCAACCTGGGGCCCGGCTTCGACGTGGCCGCCCTCGCCCTGGGCCTGCGCTGTGCGGTGTCCGTGGCCCCGGCGGGGGAGTGGTCGCTGCTCTCCGACCGCGCCGATGAGGGGTCGATGGCCCTGGTGCGCGGTGCCGCTGAGGCGGCGGCGCCGGGGTCAGGGCCCTTCGCGGTCGCCGTCGAGAGCGGCATCCCCGTCGGCTGCGGCCTCGGGTCGAGCGCCGCCCTGGTGGTGGGCGTGGTGGCCGCAGTCCGCTCGGCACTGGGCGAGGTGGAGAGCCGGGAAGAGGTCCTGCGGGTCGCGGCCGTCGTCGAGGGCCATCCCGACAACGTGGCCGCTGCCGTCCATGGGGGGGCGGTGGCGGTGAGCCCCGGCGGGCGGGTGTACGCCCTCGAGGTGCACCCATCGCTGCGGGTGCTCCTGGCCGTCCCCGAGGCGGTGCTCCCCACCGCGGTTGCCCGCCGGGCGCTCGAGGGCCCCATCGATACCGGCACGGCGGCGCGCACTGCCGCCCGCCTCGCCTTCCTCGTCGAGGGGTTGCGGCGAGGTGACGCCGCCCTGTTGGCCGAAGCCGCCGGGGACGAACTGCACGAGGCGCGACGGGCTCACCTGTCCCCCCTCACCGGCGCCCTGGTGCAGGCGGCTCGTGATGCCGGGGCGGCCCACGCCGCCTGGAGCGGGGCCGGCCCTTCGGCGGTCGCCCTGGTCACCGGCGAGGCGCTCCCGGCGGTGCGGGCTGCCTGGGAGGCTCTGCTCGCTGCCGAGGGGGGCCGGGTGCTGGAACCGGGCCTCGACCGTGCCGGGCTCCGGGTCGGCGTAGAACCGTGGGGGCCGCCACCACGCCCGGGGCTCGCCCGCTCGTAGCGTCACCGACCTCCCGGGGCCGGAAGACAGGAATGCCGCCGGCATCCGCCGGCGCCACCTCTGGCAGTTCGGCTCGGATCAGGTGAGCCGGTCGTGGACCAGGCGCAGTAGCTCGATGACCTGGGCGCGCTTGGTGGAGGCATCGGGCGCCTCGCCGCTCAAGTCGATCACCGAGTAGCTGACGAACCCAACCAGGTCCCCGTCGATGAAGGCGGTGCTCACCCCGAGCTGCGCGCTCAGGTAGGCGTCGTCACCGATGCCCTCGATGTGCTCGGCGTCGGGGGCCACCATCTCGGGGGCGTAGTACTGGGCCCCCCGGTAGACCTGCACCTGCAGGAGGTGCGACGTCAAGTCCTCCAAGTCGTTCTCGTCTTCGATGGAGCCGTATAGGCAGGTGCCGACATCGAGGCCGGCGATGCCCTCAGACGACTCGGCGTCGAAGGTGGCCGGCTCGCCGAACAGGGTGGCTGCCTCGTCCACGGTGATCAGGGTCTCGCAGGTGAAGCCCCCGGGTGCGGCTGCCGTGGTGGTTGCTTCCCCACCGGCACCCGTAGTGCCCCCGGGGGTCGTGGTGGAGGAGCTGTCGTCGTCGCCGCAGGCCGCGGCGAGCAAGGCCAGGGCGGCAATTGCGATGATCAGTCGTTTGAACATGGAGGCGACGCTACCGACGACCCGCCCGCCGTGCACGCGCCGTTGTTCCACGGGCCCTCCGCAGGCAGGCCGGCGGGTAGCCTGCTTCGACAGCGAGGAGGTGGACATGGCGCCGGAGCGCCTGCGGACGGCTCTGGAGCCGGGGGAGGCGGTGCTCGGCAGGTGGGTGGCGGGCCTCCCCACCCTGGGCGGCCGGGGGGTCAAGTACGGGGGCACGCTGATCCTGACCGGCCGCCGGCTCGTCTGGGAGCCCATCGACCTGCCCGGGGTGCTCACGCTGGCGCCGGGCCTCAGGGGGCTGGAGAGCCTCACCCGCGGGATGCCGCTCGGCCGGGTGGTCGCGGTGCAGGCCGACCCCGACCGCCGTGCCCTGCTCCACATCGACGGTTTCGACGGGTCGGTGAGCCTGCTCATCGGGGCTGCGCGGATGTCGCCGGTGTGGAGCCGGAAGAACCGGGCGGCGCGCGGCGAGGCCGTCGCCGTCATCCAGGCGGCGCTGGCGAAGCGGCCGGCCTAGCGCGGGCCCGGGCGCCCCTCGGGGGCGCAGCAGGCCCGGTCGGTACACTCGCCGTATGGCCTACCGACGGGAAGACATCGAGGCGGTGCGGGCCGCAACCGACCTGGCGGAACTGGTGGGCGAGGTCACCAAGGTGCAGCGCGCCGGCCGCGCCGTCATGGCCGTCTGCCCCTTCCACCAGGAGAAGGCTGCCTCGCTCTCGATCGACCCGGCCCGCGGCCTGTACCACTGCTTCGGCTGCGGCAAGAGCGGCGACCTGTTCCGCTTCGTGCAGGAGATCCACCACCTCGACTTCAACGATGCCGTGGAGCTGCTCGCCCGCCGCGCCGGCGTTCCCCTGCACCGCGACCCCGAAGCCGCCCGGCGCAAGAGCCGGCGGGAAGCCCTGATCGCCGCCGTGGAGAAGGCCGTCGAGTTCTACCACCGGCGCTTGCGCCGGGCCCCCGATGCCGCCGCCGCCCGCGGCTACCTGCGGGGCCGTGGCTACGGGACCGACCAGGTGGCCGCCTACCGCCTCGGCTACTCGCCGGAGGGGGGCGACGTGCTGGTGCGCTCGCTGCGCGAGGAGCAGGTTCCCGAAGAAGTCATGCTGGCGGCCGGCCTGGCCGCCAGTTCCCGGTCGGGGCGCCTGTTCGACCGGTTCCGGGACCGGGTCATGTTCCCCATCTTCGACGTGCGGGGCGACCCGGTGGGCTTCGGGGCGCGCCTGCTGGCCGGGGAGGGACCGAAGTACCTGAATTCGCCCGACAGCGCCATCTACCAGAAGTCCCACCTCCTCTACGGGTTGAACTGGGCGAAGTCGGCCATCGTGCGCGAGGGCCTGGCGGTGGTGGTGGAGGGCTATACCGACGTCATCGCCCTGTCCGAGGCTGGTCGGCCGCTGGCGGTGGCCACGTGCGGCACCGCCCTCGGCGAGGGCCACCTCGACCTCCTCCGTCGGTTCACAGAGCGAGTGGTGCTCATGTTCGACGCCGACGAGGCAGGGGTGGAGGCCAGCCTGCGGGGCTTCGAACGCAGCGTCCCCGGTGATCTCGATCTCCGGGTCGCCTTGCTGCCGGCCGGGCGCGACCCCGCCGACCTGGCCAGCGCCGGGGAGACGGCGTTGCTCGAGGAGGCGATTCAGGCTTCGGTGCCCCTCCTCCACTTCCGCATCGAGAAGGAGCTGGAGCGCCACGACCTGGGCGAGGCCGAGGCGCGGGGGAGGGCGGTGCGAGCGGTGGCGGCGTTCGTGGCCCGCCACCCCGACGCCGTCACCCGGCACGAGTACGCAGTCGAGGTGGCCCGGCGCACCGGCGTGGCCCTGGAAGTCGTGACGAGCGCGGTGGGGCAGGCGGCTCGCCAGGCCCCGCCGGAGGCCTCCCGGCCGGCCCCTGCCCAGGAGCGCCTCAGCGGTGAGGAGAAGGCGGAGCAGGAACTGCTCCGCCTCATGTTGGCCAACCACCCCGGGGTGCGCTCCGCGCAGGTGACGGAGGGCCTCTTCACCCGGGCCGAGCACCGGGCTGCCCACCGGCTGCTGGCCCCGGCCCTCGCCTCGCTGCCCCCGGGCGAGGCCCCCGACCTGGGCGCGCTACTGGGAAGCCGCGAAGCGGCCGATGTATCTGGCATGCTCGCTGCCCTGGCCATGGTCGACCGCCCGCTGGCCGACGATGCCGCCGGACTGGTGGCCCGGCTGGAGGCCGGGGCGCTCGACCGCCGCATGGAGGAGCTGCGGCGCAAGCTGGCTGAGGCCGAGCGGACGGCGGGCGGGGCCCCTTCTCCCTTGCTCGAGGAGTTGATAGCTTTGGAGCACCGCCGCCGCGACCTTCGGAGCCCCGCGTGAACCGCATCGCCCAGGAGGTGTTCCACGACCTGGCCCGCCGGGCGCGCCAACGCGGGTTCGTCATGATGGCCGAGGTCCAGCAGGAGCTGGAAGACGCCGACGCCCCGGCCGATGGCTTCGACCAGGTGGTGGAGGCGCTGCGCGAGGTGGACGTCGAGGTGCGGGAGGACTCGCCCGAGGCGGTGTACGGCGCGGTGGCCGGCATGGACGAGATCGAGGTGTCCGACCCGGTCCGCATGTACTTGCAGGAGATCGGCCGGGTGCCCCTGCTCGACGCCCAGCAGGAGGTCGAGCTCTCGATGCAGATGGAGACCGGCCGGCGCGCCGCCGAGAAACTGCGTGTCGGCGGGGAAGCCGGCCCGGCGGAGAAGGCCATCCTGGAGCGGGCTCGGCGCGAAGGAGAGCGGGCCCAGCAGCGCCTGGTGGAAGCCAACCTACGCCTGGTGGTCTCCATCGCCAAGAAGTACGTGGGGCGTGGGATGCCTCTGCTCGACCTGGTCCAGGAAGGCAACCTGGGGCTGATGCGGGCCGTGGAGAAGTTCGACTATCGCAAGGGATTCAAGTTCTCCACCTATGCCTCGTGGTGGATCCGCCAGGCGGTGACCCGGGCCCTGGCCGACCAGGGCCGCACCATTCGGGTGCCGGTGCACATGGTCGAGACCATCAACAAACTGGCGGCCGTGCAGCGCAACCTCAACCAGGAGCTGGGTCGCGAGCCCACCATCGAGGAGATCGCCCGCGACCTGGAGCTGGAGCCCGCCAAGGTGAGCGAGTTGCGCCGCATCGCCCAGGACCCGGTGTCGCTGGAGACGCCGCTGGGGGAGGAGGACGACTCCACCCTGGGCGACTTCGTCGAGGACACCGAGGCAGAGGCGCCGGTGCGGGCGGCCTCCTTCAAGCTGCTCCAGGAGTACCTGGGGGTGGTGCTCGAGGAGTTGAACGAGCGGGAGCGCCAGGTGCTGGTCATGCGCTTCGGCCTGGCCGACGGCCGGATCCACACCCTTGAGGAGGTGGGGCGGCACTTCAACGTGACCCGGGAGCGCATCCGGCAGCTGGAGACCAAGGCGGTGGCGAAGCTGCGTCAGCCCTCCCGGGCGCGCAAGCTGGAGGGCTACCTGGGCGACGCCTAACGCCCCCCGCCGGGGGCGCGAGGGCTCAGACGTCCTGCCTCAGGTTCACTCGGCGTGCTGGGGGCTGAAGGGCAGATGCTCGGCGAGCCCCTTGCCCTTCTCGATGACGGCGGCCAGGGGCTCACTGCGGGTCGCGGAACCGAGCCAGTCTCTGATCTGCTCGTAACGCTGCCGGCCTGCCTTGGCCCCGAGCACGTAGCCCGCGGCGGCGCCGATGATGAATCCGGTCTTGAATCCCACGGCCCTATTGTCCCATGGCGCCGGTGGTAGCCTTCCGGGGCCTTCGGCCCTTTCCGGGGTAGCTCAATTCGGCAGAGCAGCGGACTGTTAATCCGTGTGTTGGGAGTTCGAGTCTCCCCCCCGGAGCCACCCCTGACCTGGGGTCATGGTTGCCCTCGGTCTGCACCGTGGAGCCCACCCTGCACCCGGTTGCACAGGCGGTTGCACGTGAGAGGCCCCCGCCCCGACCCCGCGCCCGTCGAGCAGCTCTCCTGCGCCGTCTGCGGACGGCAGCGTCCCGAGCATGCGGAGGGCGCTGAGCGCCCCTGGCCGCTCTCCGAAGAGGACGCCGCCCGGTTCACGGATGGGGAGCTCCTTGTTCTCGTCCGTCTGGAGACCGGGCGTTGCGCGGGTGGGTTAGACCCACCACTGCCGTCCCTTGCTGAGCGGCCCCGCATCCGGGAGGCGGCCAAGGTCACCCAGGGCCGGTGGCCTCCTGGCGGAAGGTGAGCCGCCACACCGTCGTGGCATGGGAGCTGGCCGTGGGCCACGGCTGGGGGGTCTTCGTCGCGATCCTGGCCTGCGTCGGGCACGCGGCGACGCGCCTCGGAGGGGAGGGGCGGCTGCTGCCCGGGCCGCTCTTGAGCGGTCGGGTCCAGCCGGGCAGGGCTTGGAGGCGGGCGGGCGACCCTCGCTCCTACTGGCTAGGCGGCTCAAACCGAGGGCCTGGCTTGACCCCCGGCTTCTTGGGGCGCACCCGGGTCTTGGCGGGCTTGGGCTGCTTGAGGTAGCACCAGTACTCGTCGACGGCCACCAACTCCCAGCCTTCGTCTCCCAGTGCATTCAGCTGCTCCAGGCCTCCGCTGGGTGGTGTCACCAGGTACTGCCACTTCTGTGGCTCGGCCATCCAAATCCTCCCTTCCTTGCAGTCCCCAATCATGGCCGAAGCTGTGGCCGGCAGCCGGTAACCGTCCATGCGGGCAGGTGAAGGCGGCTCCTATGAGCCCCGGCGGGCCGAGGTGGGCCGTTCGCCTCGCACCTGAGGAGCCGGCCCAGACGGAACACCGCGACTCGGCCCGGAGGGTGTTCTTCGCCCTGACCGACATGGGCAGGGGCTACCACCGCGGCCAACTGCGACTCCTGCTATCCCGGCATCTGCATCCCGCCCCACCCCCCGACCTCGACTGCGGCGACATCCCCTACCGCCGGTTCACCGTCATCGGAGCCTCGGCTGGGGGCACCGGTGGGGGCGCGGCGGCAATCGGATGACCACATCTCGGGCAGGCTGCCGCCTGGTCGGACACTCGGGCCCGACACTCGGGGCAGTTGATGAGTGCCAACAGTCACCTCCCTGACCCCGGGCCTGGGGTGCCAGCAGCCAAGCTGCTCCTGTCAGCTGCGTCTCGCCGTGGTGTGCCGCCCGGAACGCCGGACCCCAGGGCCAAGAGCCGGCGCCCCCCGGGGCCGGGTATTCGGCCGATCTTGCTCCAGGTGGCGCAGTCGGCGTCGGCGAAGGAACCGACATCGCTGGCGGCGATGGTCGCCGCGAGAGGGTTGTCGGTCAGGTCGTCAACGATTCAGTCGCCGGGCTCACCGGTGAACCCGGGCAGCCGCTCCCAGTAGCAGGGGGTCCCGTCGGAGGTCATCCGGCACCGGCCCGCCGGGATGTCGGTACCGACCACCCAGTTGCCGTTGCCGGAAGCGCCCCGCTCTGGGGGAGGCGGAGACGGCGCCGGAGGGTCGGACTGTCAGTCCGTGTGCTGGGAGTCCGAGTGTCCCCCCGGAGTCACCACGGGGCGATCCTCGCCTGGACGACTCCACCGGCTCCTCCGATCTGCCTCCAGGCCGGTGCCTTTTCGATCAGGGCATGCTGGGAACAACGGTGTGCCACCGGTGGCACCAGATAGGGCATGATCACCAAGACCACGATCTACCTGCCCGATGATCTCAAGCGGGGGGTGGAGCGGGAGGCCCGGCGCCGCGGCGAATCGGAGGCCGAGGTGATCCGCCGGGCGATCGCCGCCGCCGTGGCCCGGCCCCGCCCGCGCAACGGGATCATCGATGCCGAGCCCTTCGCCGGCCGGGTCGAGGAAATGCTCGGGGGGTTCGGCGAGCGGTGATCATCGCCGATACCAGCGGGTTGCTCGCCCTGTTCAACCGGCGCGAGCCTGCCCACGTGGCGGTGCGGGCCCACGTCGAGGCAGCGGGCGAGGAGCTCGTGGTCTCGCCCTACGTCCTCGCCGAACTCGACTGCCTCCTGGCCACCCGGGTTGGCGGCGATGGTGAGCTGGCCGTGCTTCGAGAGCTGATCGGCGGCGCCTATGTTCTGGCGAACCTCGAGGCCGAGGAGGTGGCGCGGGCCGTGGAGATAACCGAGCGCTACCGCGACCTGGGGATCGGTATCGCCGACGCCTCATTGGTGGTTCTCGCCGAGCGGTTCCGGACCAGGACGACCCTCACCCTCGACCGCCGCCGGTTCGAGGTGGTCAGACCCATCGGCGGCGGGCGGTTCAAGATCGTCCCGTGACCGGGCCGACTCAGGGTGCCGGGGCCCCGATCAGGCGAAGGCCGGCACGACCTCCCGGGCGAAGAGCTCCAACCCCGACAGGTCGTAGGCGGCGTCGGGGAAGTAGACGATGGCGTAGCCCAGCCCGGCCTCGGCCCACGGGCGCAGCCGCTCGGCCAGCTGCTCCGGGGTCCCCGCCATCTCCGCATACATGGCGGTGGCCCGTTGCGCCTGCTCCTCCGGGACGACCCGGCGGTAGCGGTCCCTGATCCAGGCGAGCGCGTCGTGGACCTCCCGCTCGGTCTCCCGGCAGACCACGAAGCGGTTGGTGGAACGCACGATGGCGTCGAAGTCCGTGCCCACCTCGCGACAGTGGCCGGCGAGGATCTCCGACCGGCGGGCGAACTCCTCGGGTGACGGCCCGAAGTTGGTGTGGGAGGCGTAACGGGCCGCCACCCGCAGGGTCAGCTGCTCGCCGCCTCCCGCCACCCAGATGGGGATGTGGGGCACCTGCACCGGCTTGGGCCGGCAGATGGCCCCCTGCAGGCGGTAGTGCTTTCCCTCGTAGTGGACCTCGTCCTCGGTCCACAGGCGCCGCATGATCTCGATGGCCTCGCGCAGCTGGCCGATGCGCGCCGCCGGGCGAGGGAACTCGTAGCCGTAGCCCTCGTACTCGTGCCGGTACCAGCCGGCCCCCATGCCCACATTGAGGCGGCCGCCGGAGATGACGTCGACGGTGGCGGCCACCTTGGCCAGGTAGGCCGGCGGCCGGTAGGCGACGCAGGTGCACATCTGGCCCAGCCGCACCCTGTGGGTCGAGGCGGCGAGCGCCGCCATCAGCGTCCACGCCTCGTGGGTGGCTTCCTGGGAGGGGAGGGGAGTGGTGTGGAAGTGGTCGTAGACCCACAGGGACTCGTACCCCGACCGCTCGATGGCCGCCGCCACCGAACTGATCGTTTCCCAGTGCTGCTCGGTGGAGATCCCCACCAGGTCCATCCGCCAGCCCTGCGGTACGAAGGCCCCGAATCGCATTGTCACCTCTGGGTGGTCGACGGCCGGTATGCCCTGGCCGGCAGGTTAGGTGGGGCGCAGGCGGGCCCGGCGATGGTTCAGCCCTGGATGAGGCCGATGGCCACCGGTTGCTGTTCGGACGAGACCACCCCGCCGGCCACTTCCACGGTGAGGGCGAAGCCGGCTACCTCTCCCGATACGTGGAAGGCAGCCACTTCCGGGGCCGGCCCGAGCACCCCGGCGGAGATCACTCGCTCGCCGACGATGGCCCACAGCTGGTAGGTCCCGTCGCCGGGAAGAGCCGGCGCCTCGGGGGTGAGGACGTACCCGGTGCCGTCGGCGGCGAGCACTACCTCGGCCTGCACCTCTCCGGACAGGGGGATGATCTGCGACCCTTCCTGCCCCCGGGCCTCGGCCGCGGCCACAGCCAGCGGGTTCTCCTCGAAGTCGGTGATGCGGGTGTGCTGGTGGACGGCCACAACCGCCAGCACGACCCCCGCCGCGAGGCTGGTGGTCGCCACGGCGGCACTGAGCCAGCGACGCCACCAGGATGGGTGGAGCGCCGGCCGGGCGGGCGCCAGTGGCCCGGTGGCCGCGGCGATCCTGGTCCAAAGGGTGGCCGGTGCCCGATCGGCCGGGTCGACCGCTCCCTCGGCGAGGGCAGCCGCCACCGCCAAGTCGAGTCCGGCGGCCTGTGCCAGTGACGGGTCCGAAGCTAGGGCAGCCTCGACCCGGCGGCGCTCCTCGAGGCTCAGCGCGTCGAGCGCGTAGGCACCGAGCAGGCTCTCGACATCCTCGCGATCGATCATGTCAGTCCTTCTTGCAGCAGCGGCCCTCGCAGGCGCTCCAGGCCCCGCCGTATGCGGCTCTTCACAGTGCCCTCGGGCTCACCCAGGTGGCGGGCCACCTCCTGGTAGGTCAGGCCGCCGTAGAAGGCGAGCATCACCGCGTCCCGTTCTGCGACGGGCAGTCCCCGGAGAGCGGAACGAACTCGCTCCGAGCGGATCGAGGACCACACCTCTTGTTCGGGGCCGGGGACCTGGTCGGATGCCTGCGATTGCTCTCGTTCCTCGCGCGCCCGTCGGGCGGTCTCGGTCCGGAGGAGGTCAACCGCCCTGCCGTGCGCGTCACGCAGCAGGAAGGCCCGCAGCGGGGCGCGCTGTGGGTCGAAGCGGCCCGGATCGCGCCAGAAGCGGACGAACACCTCCTGGGTGACCTCCTCGGCGAGTCCCGGGTTGCGCAGAACCCGGCGGGCCAGCCCCAGCACGGCCCCCGCGTGACGTTGATAGACGACCTCGAGCGCCCCGTGGTCCCCGGCGGCCGCCGCCGCGGCGAGGGCTTCATCGCTGAGTGAGGCCACGGGCTCTGTGATAGCAGCGTGCCGTGTCTTAGGGAAACCGACATCCGGCGGCAGCCTGGCTCCGAATGACGGGTGTCCCTAACAACAAGGAGATCGGAAATGCGCAAGTTGATGTTGATGTTGGCAGTGGGCGCCCTGGTGGCGTTCGCCGCCCTCCCCGCTTCGGCGCAGGAAGGCGCCCAGGTGTCCGTGATCCACGGCATCCCCGGGCTGACCGTCGACGTGTTCGTCAACGGTGAGCTCACGCTGGAGGGCTTCGAGCCCGGCGACGTCGCCGGCCCGCTCACCCTGCCGGCCGGCGACTACGAACTGGCCATTGCCCCCACCGGGGCCGGCATCGATGCGGCGGTCCTCACCGGCACTGCCTCGGTGACCGACGGGCTGAACGCCTCGATCGCCGCCTACCTGAGCGAGATGGGCGAGCCCGGCATCGCCATCTTCGTGAATGACACCTCGGCCATCGCCGCCGGGCAGTCCCGCCTGGTGGTGCGCCACATCGCCGCTGCCCCGACGGTCGACATCCTGCTGGCGGACGGCACGCCGCTCTTCGAGGGCGTCACCAACTTCGCCAACGGCGAGCCGTTCGAGGGGCAGGCCGACGTCCCGGCCGGCGCCTACGACGTGCGCATTGCCCCGGCCGGCGCCGGGGTGGACGCCGCGGTGTTCTCGGCCGACGGCGTCGAGCTGCCCGAGGGCACGGCCCGCATCGTCTACGCCACCGGCAGCCTCGCCGAAGGCTCCTTCGGCCTGGTGATCCAGGACATCGCCGGCCTGGGGGAGACCCCCGGCGGAGTTCCCACCGGCGACCTGACCTCCAGCGGCCTGCCGCTCTGGATGTTCCTGGCCGGCGGGTTCGCCCTGCTCATGCTGGCGGCGGTGCCCGTGGTGGCCGTCCGCCGGAGCCGGTGACCCGACTCCACCGACGTACGGGCTCGGGGAAGCCGCTTCGGCGGCTTCCCCGGCCGCGTCTCCTCTCCCTCACCCTGGGCACTGCCGGGGTGGTGGTGATCGTCGCCGGCCTCTTCCTCCAGGGCTCCACACCGGCGGTCGACCCCACGCCGCCGCAGGGGTACGGATCCGTTGTCGGCCCGGCACCGGAACCCGCTTCGGCTTCCTCGACCGGGAACTCCTCCGCAGACAGCCCGGATGGCGGCCTCCTCCCCGACGCCTCGGCCACCACGGTGCCGCCACCCGAAGACGACCGGACACCCGCCCCCCTGGTGCCGGTAGCCCCGGGAAGCCTCGAGGATTTGCCGGGCGAGGACCGGGCCGAGCCGACGCGCCTGGTCATCCCCGCCCTGGATATCGACGCTCCCATCCAGGCCGTAGGTGTCACCGGCGGGGAGATGGAGGTGCCGCCGCGGGCCGACCTGGTGGCCTGGTACCGCTTCGGGCCGATCCCCGGGGCACCCGGCTCGGCGGTGCTCGCCGCCCACGTCTCGTGGGGCGGCGAGCGGGGGGCGTTCTACCACCTCCGCGACCTTCCCCGGGGGGCGGAGGTCGAAGTGCGGTTCGCCGATGGCTCAGTGCGCCGCTTTCGCTCGGTGGCGCTCGCCGCCTACGACAAGAGCGACCTCCCGGTGGAGCGGATCTTCGAGCGGCGGGGCGAACCGGTACTGACGTTGATCACCTGCGGAGGCGCCTTCAACCAATCGCTGCACAGTTTCGAGCAGAACGTGGTGGCCTCCGCGGTGCCGGCCGAGCAGGCAGACGCCGAGGAGGCGGACGCCGCAGAGCCGACGGTCGGCGACGCGCCGGGCCCCTCCTAGCCGGCCGGCCGATTTGCCGGCGGTCCAGTGGCGTTGTCCCGCCTATGCCGGCCGCTGCGCCCAGAAGCGCTCGGCGGCCGCCTTCATTGCCTCGACGAGAGGCAGGGGCTTGCCGCTCAGGTAGCGGATGAGGGCACCGCCGCCGGTGCTGACCACGTCGATGCGGCTGGTGTCGACGAACCGCTTGGCGCTGGAGACGGTGTCGCCGCCGCCGATGACGGTGTGGGCGGAGGTGTCGGCCACTGCCTGCCAGAGCGCCCGGGTGCCGGCCTGGGTGTTGGGGTTCTCATAGGCCCCGGGCGGCCCGTTCACGAAGACGGTGGCGGCCTGCCCGATCATCTCCGAGTAGGCGGCGATGGTCTGGGCCCCGATGTCGAGGAGCAGGTGCTCGGTGGGCAGGTCCTGCACCGCCACCTCGATTCGCTTCCCGTCCACCTCCATTGCCAGGTCGGTGGGCAGGTGGATGATGCCCGGGTAGGCGGCGAGGTGTGTCCTGGCCTCCTCGACGAAGCCGGCGAGGTTGCGGTCGCGGATGAAGCGCTCCGAAGCCTCGCCCAGCGAGACCCCGCGGGCGAGGAGGAACACGTGGCCGGTGACCCCGGCGGTGAGCACCACGTCGGCGGTGCCGTCGGCCAGCACCTTGCCCAGCATGCCGAAGGCGTCGGAGATCTTCAGGCCGCCCAGCAAGTAGAGGCAGGGCCGCCGCGGGGCATCGGCCACCGCGGTGAGGGCATCGATCTCCGCCGTCAACAGCCTTCCGGCCGCCGTCGGCAGCACCTCCTGGAAGGCGACCATCGACGGGGAGGCGCGATGGGCGGCGGCGAAAGCGTCGTTCACGTAGTAGTCGAACAGGGGGGCCAGGTTGCGTACCAGGTAGGTGCCCGCCATCTGCTGCGGGGTGAGCTTGACGTCCCGCTCGAAGGTGGACACCTCCTCGGTCAGGTAGCGCAGGTTGTCGAGCAGCAGGATCTCCCCGCTCCCCAGGTCGGCGATCGCTCGACGCGCCGCCGGCCCGGCCACGTCGTCGATGAAGCCGACCGGCCGCCCCAGCCGCTCGGCCAGGGCGGTGGCGTGCTGGGACAGGCCGGTGAGGTTGTGGTAGTCGAGGGTGTCGCCCTGGTGGGCGATGAGCACCAGCCGGGCGCCCCGGTCGGCCAGGTCGCGGATGGTGGGCAGGCTCTTGTCGATCCGGTTGAAGTCGGCCAGCAGGCCGGTCTGGCGGTCGATGGGGGAGTTGATGTCGACTCGCAGCAGCACCGCCTGGCCGGCGACCTCCAGGTCGTCGATCGAGGGGATGCGGTCGGCCATCAGGCCATTCCCAGGTACCGGTTGGTCAGCGCCACCGCCTCCGCCCCATCGGTCTGCATGGGGATGGACGCCCGGATGGCGTCGATCGTCTCGGGGATGACCACCGACTCCTGGGGGATGTTGATGGCGAACATGAGGTCGTCGCCGGAGAAGCCGATGGCCTCCTCCCATACCCCGGTCTCGTACATGTCGCCGCGGGGGTGGCCCAGGAAGCGGGCGTAGTTGAACAGCGAGGTGTTGGTGGTGAACCCGTCGGCCATGCGGACCACTCGCAGTCGCGGATGGGCCCGGAAGACCTCGAGCGCCTCCTCCTTGGTGGGCTTGCGCTTGAGGCTGGCTACCAGGGTGATGATGTGCCCGTGGGTGACCGGGGTGTGGACCAGGATCCCGGTGGCGTCCACGTGCGGCATGATGTGCATCAGGTCCTTGGCCTGGTGGTTGGGGATCGGCTCGATCAGCAGGCAGTCGACCAGCCCGCGGTGCGTGTCGCCCGGGTCGGCGACCCGGCGGATGATGGTGATCGCCACCTTGGTCACCCCGAAGGACCGGTCTAGGGCGTCGACCGCCCGGACCAGGCCGGTGGTGTTGCAGGAGGTCAGCTTCAGGTAGTCCTTGCCCACGCCCTGGGCGTAGTTGGCGTACCCGTGGAAGAAGACGTCGGCGATCTCCCCCTTCTCCCCGCCTTGGAAGACGGCCTTGAGCCCGGCGGCGACGTAGAGCTCCTTGTTCTTCGCCCCGACCCCTCCCGGCGCGGAGTCGAGCATGATGTCGACGCTGCCGATCAGGTCGGCGAAGGAGCCCGACACCGGGATCCCGGCCTTCTCG
This sequence comes from uncultured Acidimicrobiia bacterium, assembly GCA_964354255.1. Classification (GTDB taxonomy): domain Bacteria; phylum Actinomycetota; class Acidimicrobiia; order Spongiisociales; family UBA11373; genus VGBK01. The sequence continues at coordinate 47,148 of CAYGYX010000007.1, forward strand.
AGGCGGTCGGCGGCGTCGGGGGCGGCGGCGAACATCCGGTAGGGCATGCCCCGCTCCTTCAGGGCTTGCACCGCCAGGGTGGGTGCCACGTCGGCGACGCCGACCAGCTCCATGTCCTCCTGGCGGGCCACGCCGTCCGCCAGGCGCTGCCCGATCACTCCGAACCCGGCTACCCCGACCCGAACCTTCGTCATCGTTCCTCCTCGTGCCTGCAGGCTGCTGCTCGTTGTCCGGCCCTTCCCAGACCGGTCGGGAGATCCCTATCGGGGGGTCACGGACTGTACTGGGCCACCGGCTGGGGCTGCCCGGTCTCGGCCGACCGGACGACCGCCTCGAGGATGGCCACGTTGCCCAACCTATGCTGGTTGGTGAAGCGGTAGGCGACGCGGCCGGCGACTGCGTCGGCCCAGTGCTCGTAGCCGGCTTTGACCGGGCTGGCTGGTTCGAAGTCGTGGCGGGTCTGCTGAGTGTCGCCGCGCCGGCGGACGTAGAACTGGGTGGTGCCGCCCGGGTCAACGTGCTGGGTCTCACGGGCCTCCGCCCAGGCGTGGCTCCCGAACACGGCGAATCGGGCGTAGTCGGGGGTGGCCGACAGGGCAGCGATGTGCCCGGTGGTGCCGTCGCCGAAACGCAGGTGCACCGAGACCACGTCGCCGGTGGGGATGACCAGGATGCGTTTGGCGGTGTGAGCCTGCACCTCGAGCACCGGCTCCACCAGGCTGAGCATCATGTCGCTGAGGTGGACCCCCATGCCGGTCCAGCCGGCGGCGGGGGCTTCTTCCTTGCTGCCCCGCCAGTTGTCGGCCGCCATGTTGAGCCAGCGGTCGTGGCTCCAGTGGGCTTCCATGTGAAGGATGGTGCCCAGCTCGCCCGAGTCGGCCATCCGCTTGATCTCCTCCCAGGCGGGCTCGAAGCGCCGCTCGTGGCCGATGCCCAGCACAATGCCCGCCCGGTCGCAGGCCTCGATCATCTTCCGGGCGCTGTCCACCATCAGGGCCAGGGGCTTCTCGCAGAAGATCTGTTTGCCGGCGGCGGCGGCCTGCAGCACCGCGACCTCATGGAGGCGGTGGGGGATGGTGAGGATGACCGCCTCGATCGCCGGGTCGTCCAGCACCTGTTGGAAGTCGGCCAGCACCGGCAGACCGTGGGCATCCCGGTACCGCTGGGCGACCTCGGGCGACGGGTCGACCCCGCAGACGATCTCGATCTTCTCGCTGCCCTTGAGGGCCTTGGTGACCTGGCTTCCCCACCAGCCGAGCCCGACCTGGGCCGTCTTCAGCATGCTGCCCTCTCCTTCACTGCGGTCCGCCCCGCCGGCTGGGCCGGGCCCTCGGGGCCGCAGGATACCCGCCTTCGCGGTACCCCTTCGGGGGTGACGGTGGCTGCGGTCGCGTTGCGGGCGGCGGATGGCCGGGAAGGGTGGGCGCCGCCGGCCGGGCTCAGGCCACCCGGGCGTCGTTTTGGAGTGTGGCCTCGTCCCGCAGGCGGGCGAGCGCCTCGTTCACGATCTGGCGCACTCGCTCCGGGGTGATGCCCAACTCCGCGGCTATGTCCGACAGGGTCCGGCTACGGCCGTCGGCCAGGCCGAAGCGGGCGGCGACGATCTGCGCTTGCTTCTGGGGCAGCAGCCCCAACGCCGCGTGGAGGGCCTCCCTGGTCTCACCGCGAGCTGCCTCGTCCTCCGGGTCGGCGGCGTCGGCGTCGAGGACGAAATCGCCCAGCAGGGCGCCGTCCTCCCCAACCGGGCGGTCGAGGGAGACCGTGTCGGCGACCTCCAGTGCCTCGGCGACCCGGCCGGGCGCAATCCCCGTCTCGGCGGAGACCTGGGCAAGGGTGGGTTCGCGGCCCAAGGTCCCACGCAAGGTGGTAGTTGCGGCGCGCACGGCCGGCAGGATCTCATGGAGGTGTACCGGGATGCGCACGTTGCGGGATTGAGCCGCGATGGCCCGGGAGATTGCCTGGCGGATCCACCAGGTGGCATAGGTGGAGAACTTGAAACCCCTGCGCCAATCGAACTTCTCTACGGCCCGTATGAGACCGAGGTTGCCCTCTTGGATGAGATCGAGGAGGTCGAGGCCGTCGGACCCTGCATAGCGGCGTGCATTGGCGACTACCAGGCGCAGGTTGGCGGAGATGAACCTGTCTTTGGCCGCCCTGCCCTGCTCCACCTGGCGACGGAGTCCGGCTTGCTCGGCTCGGTCGCGGATCTGCTGTGATTCCAGCCGTCGGGCCGCCCGTTCCCCCGCCTCTATGGTCTGCGCCAGTTCGCTCTCATCGTCGGCGCTGAGCAGATCGTGGCCACCGACCTCGTTCAGGTAGCGGGTGAGGGTGTCGGTGGTCGGCTGCGAGCGCCGGGGGGCGCGAGGAAGCCTCTCCGGAGGGTCTGTGCGGGCGGTGGCGTCTCTGGACGCGGGCACACTGCCAGAACACCCGTTCGTCGGCTTCTGTTCCCGGAGCGCCGGTGAGTGTCTCCCTGCGCCTGGCGTGGTCACCCATGGTGGCCACGGGCTCTTGGCGCCACCGAGTGGGATACCGAGTGGGAATCGCCTGCTCCGATCATGTGCCATTTGCCCGGCCCACATAGGCGGGGAGCGGCCCCATTGCATGTGAAAGGAGGGCCGCGATGGGGAAATGTCGGACTTGGTGGTAATCGGCCTAGCCGCTTGACCGCCGATGGTATAGCATCAAACCGTCCCCGCTATTGGAGGGTTACCCATGGCAATGTCGGCTCAGCACAAGGCGGCTCTCGCCCAGGGTCGTCGAGAAGGGCGAGCTGTCAAGCAGTACCTGGAGGCACTGGGCAGCCGCCGCCCCGGACGTCCGGTCACACCCGAGCGCTTGCGCGACAAGATCACCGCTCTCGAGTCTCGCATCGGCGAGGAGGCGGACCCGCTCAAGGCGTTGGAGATGCGCCAGGAGCGCCTCGATGCAGAGGCCGCGCTCGCTCGCGCCGAGGCCACCGAGGACTTCGCCGCCCTGGAAGCTGCCTTCATCGAGCATGCCCAGTCCTACTCGGAACGCAAGGGCATCTCGTATTCGGCCTGGCGGGAGTCGGGTGTAGCCGCCGGCGTGCTGCGGAGCGCCGGCATACCCCGATCCCGCGGCTAGCCCTCGTCGGCGCCGCACATCCGTGGCCGGCTCGGTCGGCCGCACACCCTCAACCGGGGCCCGTAGCTCAGTCGGTCAGAGCAGCGGACTCATAATCCGTCAGACGCAGGTTCGAATCCTGCCGGGCCCACGACTTCTGCGGGTGATCGGCGGTCGCCGCCTGTTCAGCAGCGACGGTGCCGGTGCCGGGGTTGTTGCTGCCGTCTGGGGGCTGCGCCGAGGGGTGGGGCATCGACGGTGTCAGCAGCCGGGAAGGTCCGGCCGGCACCGCTCGAGCAGGATGTAGGCCCCGTCGGCCAGATCGTATCCCGGCAACGGGGTGGCCTCCCCGACCAGCGCCGAGGCGTCATCGGCATCCACGCCCAGGCGGACGACGGCTTCGCCGCCCCGCACCTGGATCTGGAAGACCACCATGCCGTCCGCCGAGACCGGGCCCGACAGCTCTTGACCGGATGGGTCGGGAAAGGTGCCCTCGGCTCGCGCCGTCCACAGCTCGCCCTGCGGCTGGTGGATCTCCAGGATGAAGGCGTCGCTCGAGGTGCCCTCACCCGGCTTGTCGAGGCTTTCCCCGCTTCACAACCCCACGAAGTCGGCGGCGACGGCGCTTGGACGCACGGGCCTGAGCAGGTCGGGAAGTCCCTCGGCGACCCAGAGCGACGATGCAGCGGCCGGGTGGGTGGGGGATTCCGGCGCTCCCGCGTCGCCGTCGCCGAAGTACACGACGAAGAGCGCCGCGACCCCCGCCACGACTGCCACGAGCAGTGCCCACAGCCGCCAGGTCAACCGCGTCACGCCCGCCTCCGGGTCTGCCCCTCGATGCCAGAGCAGCCATCGTGCTGCTGCCACAGGAGTCCAGCCAGGGCCCGCGGGCGCAGTTGACGCCGCCCGTCGCGACTCTCTAGGCTCAATCGATAATCGATACACCCCCGGTGCTGGGACCGGGTGCCGGACCGCAGAGGATGGAACGTGGTTCGAGTCGCTGAGGGGATATGGTGCTGGCGGAAGCCCCCAGGCACGCTGGGCAAGCCGGTTTCCTTCTCATCCCCGTCGCCTCGGCTTGAGAGCCCGGGGGCTAGCATTCCGGGGGTGGACCGGGTCGCTCGCTCGCCCCGCCGGAGGCCCTCGGCAGTCTGCAGTCCGGCTCTTCTCGGGAAGCAGCGATGACGGTCGACGCGCGCCCAAGCGGCGAGTCGTCGGCTCAGCCCGAGGCAGGCCGAGGCCCGACGGGTTGGCTTGGTCTGATGAACAAGCCCGTCGTCAAGTGGCCGGCCGCCCTCGCGGTGCTCGCTGTCTTGGTGGCCTTCTGGACTATCGCCCGGCAGTCCCTGGTGATCGGGGTGGTGTCCGACGCCCCGCTGGTGTTGGCGGCCATCGGCTTCGCCCTCCTGTACCGCCTGACCGGGTTGATCAACGTGGCCTACTCCGAGACCGTCACCATGGGCGCCTACATCGGCATGTGGGTCAACACCACCTTCGGGCTCAACTTCTATGTGACCCTCATCCCGACGGCGATCCTCACCGGGCTGTTCAGCGTGCTCACCTACTTCGCCATCTTCCGGCCGGCGAAGCTGCGCAACGTGGGGGTCGTGGAGACGATCATCATCTCCTTCGGGCTCTCGATCTTCCTCCGGTACGGCCTCCAGTTCGTCTTCGGGTTCGAGTTCCGCTACTACGACGTACCGGTCCAGAAGAGCCTCTCCGTGCTCGGGGTGGGGGTGAGCCCCTTCCGGCTCACCGCGCTGGGAGTGACTCTGGCCCTCTCCCTGCTGCTGATCTGGTTCATCCGGAAGTCCCGGGTGGGAGTCAGGATCCGGGCCCTGGCCGGCGATGAGAAGCTGGCGCAGGTGAGCGGTATTAACCCGCTGGCCACGACCGTGCTCATCTGGTTCGTCGCCGGGGTGGCCGGCGGTCTGGCCGGGGCGTTCTACGGGGTGAATACCTCCTGCCGGGCGTGGCTCGGGTGGGATCAGTTCCTCTTCATTCTCCTGGTTGTCCTCATCGGTGGGGCGAGAGGGATCAGCGGGGTCCTGTTCGCCGGGCTGGCTACCGGCGTCGCTCTCTCCTTCCTGGAGCTGGTGCCGGGGCTCAAGACCACACCGGTCTATGCGCAGGTGATCGTGATCGCCCTGTTCATGGTGATCCTGAAGGTGCGGGGGAACCGGCTGATCGAGACGGGGAAGGTGTAGGTGCCATGAGTCTCGACTGGCTTTCGCATTACACCGTCACGGTCCTGATCCTCATCTTCACCACTATGGGGCTGGCGCTGCTGCTCCACCTGCAGTTGGGGCTGACGGGGATCGGCAACTTCGGCCTCGTCGGCTTCTACGGGGTGGGGATGTACGCGTTTGGGATGTTCCTGGTCCACGTCCCCTGGCCGGAGAGCTGGGGGATGCTCATCCCCTTCTTCCTCTCGCTCCTTCTGGCGACGGTGGCGGCCGGCCTGGCCGGGCTGCTGGTGGGCTGGCTGATCGTCGGCCTCGACGCCGACGGCATCCTCCTCGGCACGCTCGGGTTCGCCGCCATCGTCTACGGCCTGTCGCAAACCAATCGCGACTGGACCGGCGGGGCCGAAGGCATGGGTACCGCCGACTTCCCCTACGACGTCGGCTCGCAGAAGGCGAACACCCTGCTGTGGCTGGGCATCCTGTTGGTGGTGGTGGCCCTCATCCTGTTC
>CAYGYX010000007.1:53029-54685 GCA_964354255.1 uncultured Acidimicrobiia bacterium
GAACACCCTGCTGTGGCTGGGCATCCTGTTGGTGGTGGTGGCCCTCATCCTGTTCTACGTCATTCGGGTGCACCGGTCCCCATACGGCCGTCTGCTGATCGCCACCGGGCAGAACGAGGCTCTGGCCCGCAGCCTGGGCAAGCCCACCTTCCGCGCCAAGCTGGTGATGTTCGCTACTTCGTCGGCAGCGATGGGCCTGCTGGGGGCGTTGTACGGGGTCATGCTCCACTACATGAGACCGGTGGAGTTGCTGATCACGGTCACGCTGGCCGCCATGGTGGGCCTGGTGGTGGGAGGCGCGGCCCGGTCGTGGGGCGCGGTGGTCGGCGTGCTCCTGGTGGGAGTGCTGTTCGAACTCGCGTTCATGGTTTGGATCCCGTTCCCCACCGAGTGGCGCAGGCAGGCGCTGCCGGTGATCCGCCAGATGCTGTACGGGGCCACGCTGATCCTCGTGCTCATGACCCGGCCGCTGGGCATCCTCGGCCGGATGCGGCGGGACAAGATGGTCAGGAGGCCCAGCGGTGGCTGAAGGCACTGCCGTGCTCACCTCTCGCCCCACCATTCGCGTGGAGGGCGCGGTCAAGTCCTTCGACGGGCGGGTCGTGGTGGACGTCGCCGACCTCACCCTGGGGCGGAACCCGATCGAGGGTCTGATCGGGCCCAACGGCGCCGGGAAGACCACCCTGATGCGGATGATCATGCATTCGGCCAAGCTCGACCGGGGGAAGATCACCTTCTTCGATCCGGAAGGGCCCCGGGGTGGTGTAGTGCTCTCGTCCCGACCCGCCCACGCCATCGCCCGGATGGGGGTAGTCAAGACGAACCAGGTGATCCAGGATTTCGAGCAGCTGACGATCTGGGATTCACTGCTGCTGGCCGCTTCCCGGGCGCGGGATGAGCGGGCCTACGGGATCTACCGCGAGCGGCGGGTGTGGTCTGAGTACGGCGACGAGATCCAGGCGTACCTGGACCTGCTGCCGTTCGACAACCCCTACGGCTTCGCCGGGTCGGCGGGCGAGAAGAAGCTCCTGGACATCATCCGCTGCCTGCTGCTGCGGCCCAAGCTGCTGCTGCTCGACGAGCCCACTGCCGGCCTGCCGGTGGGCATGCGGGAGCGGGTGATGGGACTGATCAGGAAGAAGGCCGCCGAGGAGAACGTGTCGGTGGTGATCGTGGAGCACGACCTGAACGTGATCTGGAATCTCAGCGACTACGTTCACTTCATGGCGGAGGGGAGCGTGGTGTTGCAGGGCGACCCGGCTTGGATCCGCGAGCACGCGACCGTGGTGGAGAAGTACCTGGGCAAAGGCCATGTTGGAAGCTAAGGGCATCCGCAGCGGCTATCGCGGGGTGACGGTGGTCAAGGGCATCGACCTCAGCGTCGGCCACGAGGTCTTCGCCATCCTGGGGGCCAACGGGGCGGGGAAGACCACCCTGCTGGCCACCCTGGCCCGGCTGATCCCGTTGATGGACGGGGAGATCTGGTTCGACGGCCAGGACATCTCTCGCGTGCCGCCGTGGGTGAGCGCGGCACGGGGCATCGGCTACGTTCCCCAGGAGAAGGGCATCTTCCCCGATCTGACCGTGCTGGAGAACCTGCACGTGGGGGGGATGATCGGCAGCCGCTCGCCGGACGAACGGATCGACGAGGTCATC
>CAYGYX010000008.1:0-7797 GCA_964354255.1 uncultured Acidimicrobiia bacterium
CGGAGAGCACGACCTCGGGGAAAGTGGTGTAGTCGTAGTCGGGGTCGATGCTGCCCCCGCCGGCCCCGGCGATGAAGGACAGGGCCTTCACGTAGAGGGGCTTGTCGGTGTAGCGGTGAGCGTCCTCGGCGCGCACGATGAGGGCCGCCGCCGCCCCGTCCGACACCCCCGAGCAGTCGAAGATGCCGAGGGCGCCGGCCACGATCGGCGAGCCGGCGATGGCTTCCTTGGAGACCTCCTTGCGGAACTGCGCACGCGGGTTGAGCGCCCCGTTGTGGTGGTTCTTCCAGGCGATGCGGGTGAAGACCTCCTTCAGCTGGTCCTTGCTCACCCCGTACTTCTTGCCGTAGGCCGGGGCGAGCAGGCTGAATAGGGCGGGGGCGGAGAGCTCCCCGCCGGTCCCGTCTCCGGGCGCTTCGGGCACCACCAGGCCGGAGTAGCCGGAGTCCTTCAGCTTCTCCACCCCGATGGCCATCACCAGGTCGTAGGCCCCGGCGGCCACCGCGTAGCAGGCGTTGCGGAACGCCTCGGAGCCGGTGGCGCACAGGTTCTCCAGCCGGGAGACCGGCTTGGTGCCCAGCTTCAGCGGCTTGGCCAGGGTCATGCCGCTCAGCCCCGAGGCCATGGTGCCCAGCCAGTAGGCGTCGACGTCGTCCTTGGCCACCCCGGCCGAGGCGAAGGTCTCCTCCGCCGCGTCGACGAGCAGGTCGTCGGCGCTCTTGTCCCAGTGCTCATCGAAGCGGGTGCACCCCATGCCGATGATGGCGACCCGGTCGCGAATGCCCTTGGACCCCATGGCTCACGCTCCTTGCCGCTCGGCGGCCGTCGGGACGGCCCTGCCTGCCAGCGGTCTCGCCTTCCAGAAGTAGTTGTGGACGCCGTCGGCCTCGTAGAGGCGACGGAAAGTCATTTCCACCCGGTCGCCGATGGCCACCGCGGCCGGGTCGACGTCGGTCAGTTCGCAGCGATACCGCCCCCCACCGTCGAAGTCGACCACCACCGTCACCACCGGTGGGCTGGGGGAGTAGGCCAGGCGGTCCACCGTGAAGGTGGCGATGGTGCCGGGGACGTCGGCCAGGCGCTCGGCGTCCATGTGGTCCACCGCCCCGCACTTGAGGCACACCCGCTGCGGGGGCAGGTGGCGGGTGCCGCAGTCGCGGCAGCGGGAGCCCGTGAAGCCGAACTTCCAGGCTTCCGACCGCAGCGACGGGGGGGCCGCCGGCTGGGTGGGAGCGGGCCGGCGGGGGCCCTGCCGGACGAGCATGCCTCGCCAGGTCAGGAAGGCGGGGTAGGAGAGGTCGTCTCGGCCGGCGGCGATCTGCTCGGCGACCGTCGGGGCCTGCCGCCGTCCCGGCAGGGCGTCGGTGGCCCGGAAGACCGTCACGTCGGCCCCGTCGGCCAGCACGACCAGGGCGATCACCGCTCCCGGCTCGGCCCGGTCCAGGGCCGAGGCGAGCAGGAGGCCGGGGTGGGCCGCCCCGGTGTTGCCCACCGAGGAGGCCAGGTCGTCGACTACCACCTCGGGGCGGGCCCGGCTCAGGCGGGTGAAGGCGGCGACGGCCCGGGTATGGGTGCCGGTGACGATGAGGTGGTCGATGGCGTCGGGCATCACCCCGGCCCCCGCCAGGGCGGCGGCGACGGCCTGCCCCACGTGGGGCAGCAAGGCGTGCACGCCGAAGCGGTCCTCCCAGCGACGGGAGAAGGCCTCCCCGGGCACTCGCCACCGCTCGAGGAACTCGCCGGTGGCCGATCCGCCGCCGATGTGCTCGGCGATGACCGGGTGGTCGTCGCTGCCCGGCCCCACCACCAGGGCCGAGGCGCCGTCTCCGCCGTCGCGTTCGTCCTCGCCTCCGGGCAGGCCGGTGCGGATGTCGGCGGCCAGCACCAGAGCGGTGCGGGTGGAGGCCAGCCCGGCGCCGAGCGCGCCGACCGCCGAGCGCACCGCCCCGCCCATGTCGAAGGCGCCGACGGTGGGGGGGAGGCCGAGGGCGGCGTGGACGGCGGTGGCGTTGGTCTTGTCGAGGTAGGCGGGGGTGGAGGTGGCGAAGTACAGGGCGGCCAGGTCGCCGGGGAGGGAGGCGAGCACCCGGCGGCCCGCCGCCACCGCCATGGAGGTGGAATCCTCGTCGTAAGAGGCGACCGAGCGGGTTCCCTTACCCGGTGCCCCGCCCAGCGCCGCCGAGATGGCCGCCCGCTGCAGCCGGTAGTAGGGGAGGTAGGTGGCATAGCCCAGGATCCCGTTCATGGCACCTCTTCCTCGGAGCAGACACCCGCTGCGATCGCCGCCTCCCAGGCTAATCGGCGCCCGGGAGGCCCATTCCTCGCCCCGGCCGGCGACAGGCAGCGGGGGTTAGTGTTGGGCGCGGCAACTAGCGCGAGGAGGGGCCATGCCCATCGATCCGAGCCGGGCCGTCGGGGCGCTGGTGGGGGATACCACCACCGCCTGGGACGACGACGACGTGATCCTCTACCACCTCGCCCTGGGGGCCGGGCGCGACCCGATCGACCCGGGAGAGCTGGAGTATTGCTACGAGGCGCGCCTCAAGGTGCTGCCCTCCTTCGGCGTGATCCCGGCGCAGTCGGCCATGATCGGGATCCTGGCAGGGGTGCCCGGCCTCGAGTTCAACCCGGTGATGCTGCTCCACGGCGAGCAGGAGCTGGAGGTGCCGGCGGCCCGGATCCCCACCTCGGCGACGGTGCGCAACGTGGCCCGGGTGTCGGCCGTCTACGACAAGGTGAAGGCAGCGCTGGCCGTCGTCGAGGTGGAGACCGGCACTGCCGACGGGACCCCGCTGTTCGTCAACCGCTTCTCGCTGTTCCTGCGGGGCGAAGGGGGGTTCGGCGGCGACCCCGGCCCCAGGGGGGGCGAGCCGGCACCGCAGGAAGCCCCCGACCTGGTGGTGGAGTCCCCGACCCTGCCCCAGCAGGCCCTGCTCTACCGGCTGCTGGGTGATAAGAACCCCCTGCACGCCGATCCCGGGTTCGCCGCGCTGGGCGGCTTCGAGCGGCCCATCCTCCACGGACTCTGCTCCTACGGGATCGCCTGCAAGGCGGTGGTTGATGGGTTGCTCGGCGGCGACACCGCGGCGGTGGCCGGCTATCGGGTGCGCTTTGCCGGGGTGGTGGTGCCCGGGGACACCATCGTCACCTCGCTCTGGCGCCGGGGGGATCGGGTCTACCTGGAGGCCTCCAACAAGGAGCGGAGCACCCCGGTGCTGACCCAGGGGATGGTCACCCTGCGCTGAGCCGGCCGGCGTCGCCGGGCAGGCCGGCGCAGACGGCTCTCCACGGTCATTGCGGCCCCTGCTAGGGTCCCCCGAAGTCGTTTCTGGGAGGGCCCTACCATGGCGGAGACTTCGCCCGCCGAGCCGGCCCCGTTGGGTCTGGTCGGCCTGGCGGTAGCCGCCCTGGTCCTAGGTCTGACGGACTTTGGCTGGGCCTCGGGTGCCGACAAGTCGCTGATGATCCCCTGGACCGTCTTCCTCGGGGCGACGGCTCAGTTGATCGCCGGGCTCATTGACTTCCGTCGGGCCAACATCTTCGGCGCGACTGCCTTCACCGCGTATTCCCTGCTGTGGTACTCGGTATCGCTGACCTTGGCGATCACGATCTTCTCCGATGCTGCGTTCGACATGACTCACTACGCCCACGGCCTCATTGGCTTCCTGGTCTTCAGCCTTATCCTCACCGTGGCAGCGACCATGACGAACGCGGTGCTCTTCGTGGTACTCGTCGGCATCGACCTGGCCATCTTCTTCCTGGTGGGGCAACTGCTCGGTGGTTGGCCCTCCGAGCCCGTCGGGGCTTCGCTGCTCGGTGTGTCGGCGGCGTCGTTCTACGGGGCCGCCGCCGTGCTCATCAACCGCATGGCCGGCAAGACAGTGGTGCCCGTCGGGCGTGCCTTCTGGAAGCCGTCGGGATAGCGGGCGCGGTCGGCTCTGGCGTGCCTCCACCCGAGTCAGCCGGGTCTACCTAAGGCTCCCTCTCCGGGTAGCCGAGGGCGGTGAGGGCCGTTCCCACCTCGTCGAGGGCGGTCGGGTCGTCGATGGTGGCCGGCATCCGCCACTGTTCACCGTCGGCGATCTGGCGCATGGTGCCGCGCAGGATCTTGCCGGAGCGGGTCTTGGGAAGGCGGGCGACGATGGAGGCCTGCTTGAAGGCGGCGACCGGGCCGATGCGGTCGCGCACCATGGCCACCAGTTCGGCCACGATCTCCGCGTCGGGGCGGTCCACTCCCTGCTTGAGGACGACGAAGCCGACGGGCACCTGGCCTTTGAGCCGGTCGGCCACCCCGATGACGGCGCACTCGGCCACGGCGGGATGCGAGGCGAGCACCTCCTCCATGCCACCGGTGGAGAGCCGGTGGCCGGCGACGTTGATGATGTCGTCGATGCGGGACATGATCCACAGGTAGCCGTCGGGGTCCTCGTAGCCGGCGTCGCCGGTCAGGTAGTAGCCGGGGAAGCGCTCCAGGTAGGAGGAGACGAAGCCCTCGTCGTTCTGCCACAGGGTGGGCAGGTTGCCGGGGGGAAGCGGGAGGCGGATGGCGATGGTGCCGATCTGCCCGGCGGGGAGCCGCTGGCCGCCCGGCCCCAGCACCCCGACGTCGTAACCCGGGGCGGGCACCCCCGCCGAGCCGGGCTTGACCGGGAGGGCCTCGATGCCCAGGCAGTTGGCGGCGATGGCCCAGCCGGTCTCGGTCTGCCACCAGTGGTCGATGACCGGCACACCCAGTTTCTCCCGGGCCCATTCCAGGGTGTCGGGGTCACAGCGCTCGCCGGCGAGGAAGAGGGTGCGGAAGCGGCTCAGGTCGTAGCGGCCGCACTGCTCGCCCCGGGGGTCTTGCTGGCGGATGGCCCGCAGCGCGGTGGGGGCGGTGAAGAGCACCGACACCCCATGCTCGGCGACGACCCGCCAGAAGGCGCCGGCGTCGGGGGTGCCCACCGGCTTGCCCTCGTAGAGCACGGTGGTGCAGCCGTGCAGGAGCGGGGCATAGACGATGTAGGAGTGGCCCACCACCCAGCCCACGTCCGAGGCCGCCCAGTACACCTCCCCCGGCGCCACCGCATAGATCTTCTCCATGCTCCAGCGCAGGGCCACCGCGTGGCCACCGTTGTCCCGGACCACTCCCTTGGGGACGCCGGTGGTACCCGAGGTGTAGAGGATGTAGAGGGGGTCGGTGGCCGCCACCGGCCGGCAGGGCGCCGGCTCGGCCCCACCCATCACCGTCTGCCAGTCCAGGTCCCGCCCCTCCCGCAGCGCCGCCTCCGCCTGGGGACGCTGCAGGATCACGCAGTGCTCCGGCCGATGGGAGGCGATCTCCAGGGCCCGGTCGAGGAGCGGCTTGTAGGGGATGACCCGGGCGGTCTCGATGCCGCAGGAGGCGGAGAGGATCACCCGCGGCTTGGCATCGTCCACCCGGGTGGCCAGCTCCTTGGCGGCGAAGCCGCCGAACACCACCGAGTGGATGGCCCCGATGCGGGCGCAGGCCAGCATCGAGATCACCGCCTCGGGGATCATCGGCAGGTAGATGATCACCCGGTCGCCCGGCTCGATCCCCAGCGAGAGGAGGCCGCCGGCGCAGCGGGCCACCTCGTCGCGCAGCTCGCGGAAGGTGAAGCGGCGCACCGTGCCGGTCACCGGGCTGTCGTACACCAGGGCCGGCTGGTCGCCGCGGCCGGCGGCAACGTGGCGGTCGACGGCGTTGTGGCAGGTGTTGAGCAAGCCCCCGGGGAACCACCGGTAGAAGGGGGCGCGAGAGGAATCGAGCACCCGGTCGAAGGGGCGGTCCCAGTCGATGGCCGCCGCCGCCTCGCCCCAGAAGCCCTCCGGGTCGGCCAGCGAGCGGGCGTGGACTTGCCGATAATCGGACACGGCGGCTCCTTGCAGTCGGACGCGCCGGGCATGCTAATGAGGGCCGACAGAGGCGGCCCTCCCGCTTCGGCGGGGCGAGGGGTAGCGTTCGAGCGGAGGACTCATGAAGGTTGCCTGCATCGGGGCGGTGCACATCGATGTCAAGGCGCGCCTCTCCGGGGAGGCCCATCCGGGGACCTCGAACCCCGCCCGCACGGTGCGCACCCCGGGAGGCGTCGCCGGCAACGTCGCTCGCAACCTGGGCCGCCTCGGCCTGCCGGTGACCCTGTTCTCGATCGTCGGGGACGATGCGGTGGGCCGGACCCTCCTCGGGGAGCTCCACGCTGCCTCGGTGGACACCTCGGGGGTGCAGCGCTCCACCGGGCCTCCCACCGCCTCCTACCTGGCCGTGCTCGACCGGGAGGGCCGCCTGCTGCTGGCGGCCGCCGACATGGAGGTGTACGACGTGCTCGACCCGGCCTGGGCCGATCGGGTGGGACCCGCCCTGGGCGAGTTCGACGCTTGGGTGATCGATGCCAACCTCCCCGGTGCCACCATCGCCCACCTGCTCCGCCACGCCGGGAAGGCGCTGCTGGTCGCCGACCCGGTGTCGGTCCCCAAGGCACCTCGCCTCGCGGCCGTGTTGCCGCGCCTCGATGTGCTCTTCCCCGATCGGGCCGAGGCCTTCGCCCTGGCCGGTCTGCCTCCCGGGGGCGAGGCTTCGGTGGTCGCCGCCGCGGCCGCCATCCGGCGACGTGGCGTCCGCCGGGTGGTGGTGTCGCTCGGGTGGCGCGGCGCCTACCTCGACGATGGGGTAATGCCCCGGCAAGTGCCTGCTCTCCCTGCCCGCTCCGTGGTCGACGTCACCGGGGCCGGCGACGCCCAGATCGCTGGCTACATATACGGGCTGAGCCGCCGAGGCAGCGGCCACGCCCCGATCGACTGGGGCATGGCCGCGGCGAGCCTGACCGTGGAGACCATCGACTCGGTGCGGGCGGATCTCACGCCGGCCCTGCTGGCGGATCGTTTGGCCGGACGTCCCTGACCGATCGGGGGCCAATCCATCCGGCCGCTAGGGTGGTCGTCATGACCAGACGCCGGCCGGCAGTGCTCCTCTCGAGCTTGGCCGCCTTCCTGCTGCTCGCCGCCGGGCTGGCTGCGGCCGACACGGGGGCAGCGCCCGCCCAGGACGAGCGTCTCGTTCCCCGCATCGTCGGCGGCATCGAGGTCGACCCGCCCGGGAAGTACCCGTTCGTGGTCGCCCTGGTCCATGCATCGGAGGAGGACGCCTACCAGGGCCAGTACTGCGGCGGCTCGCTCATTGCCCCGCAGTGGGTGCTCACTGCCGGCCACTGTGTCACCGCCGACCCCGGGGACGTCGATGTGTTGGTGGGTCGCCACGATCTGAGCGATGACACCCAGGGGGAGCGCATCGGGGCGGACTACGTCTACCGGCACCCGGAGTACGACGATGAGACACTCGCCAACGACCTGGCTCTCCTCCGCCTCGAGCGGGTGGCCACCGCCGGGTCCACCATCGCCCTGGGCACAGACGCCGACGGCTCCCTCTTCGCCGCCGGGGCGCTGGCCACGGTGGTCGGCTGGGGGGCGACACTGGGGCAGCCGCCGGGCACACCCGAGTACCCGGAGCAACTGCGAGAAGTCGGCCTGCCCATCGTCTCCGACGAGGATTGCACCGCCATCTACGGCGGCGACTTCATCCTCCCCGACATGATCTGCGCCGGCGATCTCCAGATGGGCGGCGTCGACTCTTGCTTCGGCGACAGCGGGGGCCCGCTCTTCGTCATCGGCCCGTCCGGCTACTTGCATGTGGGCATCGTGTCCGGCGGCTTCGACTGCGCCGTTGCCGGCCAGCCCGGGTTCTACACCCGCACTGCCACCTACCAGGCCTGGATCGCCTCCGTCCTGGCCTCGCCTCCGCCC
>CAYGYX010000008.1:7897-52556 GCA_964354255.1 uncultured Acidimicrobiia bacterium
CCGCACTGCCACCTACCAGGCCTGGATCGCCTCCGTCCTGGCCTCGCCTCCGCCCCCGCCTCCGCCCACCTGTCAGGGACGGCCCGCCACCATCGTGGGCACCGCCGGTGCCGATCTCCTCCCCGGCACCTCCGGCCGCGATGTGATCGCCGCCCTGGATGGGAACGACACGGTCTTCGGCTACGGGGGCGATGATTTCGTATGCCTCGGGCCCGGGGACGATGCGGCCTACGGCGGCCCCGGCGACGACATCATCCGGGGTGAGGAGGGCGCCGACCACCTCGCCGGCAACGGGGGCGCCGACCGTCTCCTCGGCGGCCTGGGATCCGACACGCTCCTCGGCGGCGTCGGGCCCGACCGGCTGGTCGGGGGCCGCCAGGCAGATCGGGCCTTCGGGGGCCCTGGTCCCGACACCATCCTCGGTGAGAACGGCGACGATGAGCTGCACGGCGAGGGGGGCTGGGACATCCTGCGCGGCGGCGACGGCACCGATGCCTGCCACACCGGCGAGGATGTGATCTGCGAGATGGCCGTGGCCGCCCCCGACGGCACCCGATGGGTCTCGGGCGCGCCGAGCGGCGGTCCTGGCCGGGCTGCGCTTGGGGGCAGCCGCAGGGTGCGGGGCCGGGGCGCTCACTGACCAGTCACTCCGCTAGCGTGTGGCCCATGACGTTGCGCACCCGCTTCTTGTTCCCTTCCGTTTTGGGCGTGGCCTTGCTTCTGTTGCTCGGCGCGGCGGCGCCCTGGACGGCCCAGGCCGAAGGAGCCCTTGCCGAAGGCGGGATGATCGACCCCCGCATCGTGGGCGGCACCGAGGTCGATCCTCCCGGCAAGTACCCCTTCATCGTCGCCGTTGTCTTTGCTTCCGAACCAGACACCTACTGGGGCCAGTTCTGCGGTGGTTCGCTCGTAGCTCCGCAGTGGGTGCTCACCGCCGGCCATTGCGTCAGGTTCGCAGATGCCAACGCGGCCTGGAAGCTCGATGTGGTGGTGGGCCGCCACGATTTGCGCAACGGCACCGATGGGGAGCGCATCGGAGTCGCCGGCATTTACCGCCACCCCGGCTACGACAACTGGACTCTGGCCAACGACCTGGCGCTGCTCCGCCTGGAGCGCGCGGCGACCCTTGGGTCTCCGATCGACCTGGCCACCGCCGCCAATGCCCCTCTGTTCTCCACCGGGGAGATCGCCACGGTCATCGGCTGGGGAGCCACTTACGAGCAGCCCCCGGGGACGCCCCAGTATCCCGATGAGCTGCGCGAAGTCCGGGTGCCCGTGGTTTCCGATATTCAGTGCGCCTTGGCGTACGGCCGCGACCTGATCCTCCCCGACATGCTGTGCGCCGGCGACATGATCTTCGGCGGTGTCGATTCGTGCTTCGGGGACAGCGGCGGCCCGCTCTTTGTCGAGGTGGACGCGGCAATCGAGCCTGCCTACCTGCACATCGGGATCGTCTCCTCGGGCAACGATTGCGCTCTGCCGGGCTGGCCGGGGCTCTACACCCGGACTGCCAACTACACCGAATGGATCGAGTCGATCCTGGCGACCCCGCCGCCGACGTGCGAAGGCGTGGAGGCGACCATCCTGGGCAGCGTTGGCGACGACACCATCGAGGGGACTGAGGGGGACGACGTGATCGCGGCCCGGGCGGGCGACGACGTCATCTACGGCAGCGGCGGCCACGACCTCATTTGCGGCGGCGCCGGCGACGACCGGGTGGACGGCGGCGTCGGGGACGACGCCATCCTCGGCGGTGCCGGGAAGGACCGCCTGGAGGGCGCCGAGGGGAATGACGTTCTCAGGGGCGGGCCTGGGGACGACCGCCTCTACGGAGGCCCAGGCGAGGATCGGTTGTTCGGCGGCCCCGGAGCGGACCTCGCCCTTGGTGAGGAAGGCAACGATGTCGT
The DNA here is from genome assembly GCA_964354255.1 of uncultured Acidimicrobiia bacterium. Taxonomy (GTDB): domain Bacteria; phylum Actinomycetota; class Acidimicrobiia; order Spongiisociales; family UBA11373; genus VGBK01. The sequence continues at coordinate 9,805 of CAYGYX010000008.1, forward strand.
CTACGGTGGTGGGGCCCAGGATCGGCTGTACGGCGGCGACGGCGACGACTGGGTGCTGGGGCGCAGCGGCGACGACTTCCTCAGGGGCGGACCCGGCGACGACAGCCTCGTGGGCGACGAGGACTTTGATGTGCTGAGAGGAGACCCGGGGATCGACACCTGCTACAGCGGCGAAGATGTGGTCTGTGAGGTCTTGAGGGCGGGGTCGGTCAAACTGCAATGACCGGTTCGCGGCCCCGCCTACCTCAGACGAAGTGATCATCGCCAAGAGCCTGGGCATCGAGGCCGGGGGGCGCCGGTTGGTCGAAGGGGTTGACTTCGCGCTGTACCCGGGTGACAAGGTGGGTCTCGTAGGCCGCAACGGCGCCGGCAAGACCACCCTGCTGCGCACGCTGGCCGGCCTGCGCGCGCCGGCGGCGGGGACGGTGGCCGCCCAGGGGGTGACCGGCTACCTGTCGCAGGAGGCGGCCCTCCCCGAGCTCGAGCACCCGGCGGCGACCGCACTGGAGCGCATCCTCTCGGTGCGGCGCATCGGTCTGCTGCAGCGCCAGATGGAGGAGGCACGGCGCCGCATGGCGGCCACCGCCGGCGCCGAGCGCGACCGGGCCATCCGCCGCTTCTCCCGCCTCGAGACCGAGTTCGAGCTGGCCGGGGGCTATCGCGCCGAATCGGAAGCGCGCCGCTTCGGCGCGTCGGTGGGCATCGGTGGGCCCGAGCTGTCCCAGCCGGTGGCCACCATGTCCGGCGGGCAGCGGCGGCGGGTGGAGCTGGCCCGGGTGCTCTTTGCCGAGACCGACCTGCTGCTGCTCGACGAGCCCACCAACCACCTCGACCTCGACGCCAAGGCCTGGCTGGTCGACTACCTCGGTGCCTACGCCGGCGGCCTGGTGGTGGTCAGCCATGATCTGCCCCTGCTCGACGCCGCCATCACTTCGGTGCTCGCCTTCGAGGAAGGCGCCGTCGAGCACTACCGGGGCACTTACTCCCACTACTTGGAAGAGCGGGAGCGGCGGCGCGAGCAGCGCCGGCGCCAGCGCCGCCACCAGGAGGAGCAGATCGCCCAGCTGGAAGTCACCATCCGCCGCTTCAAGGGGAAGACCGAGAAAATGGCCCGCAAGGCCTCGACGATGGAGACCCGGGCCGAGCGGATCCGCTCCCGGCTGGTCGAGGTGGGCGGCCCGGGGCGGACGGTGCGGGTGCGCTTCCCCCAGCCCGAACCGTCGGGACGGGTCCCTCTCGAGGGGATCGGGCTGGCCAAGGCATACGGCGACAACGTCGTCTTCGTGGACGTGAACGTCGCCCTCGAGCGGGGGGAGCGCCTGCTCATCCTCGGCCTGAACGGGGCCGGCAAGACCACCCTGCTGCGCATCCTGGCGGGAGTGGAGGAGCCCGACCTGGGCCGGGTGGGGCGAGGGCACCGGGCGGCAGTGGGCTACTACGCCCAGGAGCACGAAGGCATCGACCCCGATGCCACGGTGCTCGAGCACCTGCAGGCCGTCTCTCCGCAGCCCGAGCGGGTGCTGCGGGGGGTGCTCGGGCACTTCCTGCTCGCCGACCGGGTGGACCAGCCGGCGGGGACGCTCTCCGGTGGGGAGAAGACCAAGCTGGCGCTGGCGATGCTGGTCGTGGGGGGGCACAACGTGCTGCTCCTCGACGAGCCAACCAACAACCTGGACCCCCAGGCCAAGGAGGCGCTGCTGACGGCTCTGCGCCTCTACCGGGGCACCGTGGTGCTGGTGAGCCACGACTCCGGCTTCGTGGCGGAGCTGGCTCCCGACCGGGCGGTGCTGATGCCCGAGGGCGAGATCGCCTACTTCGACGAGTCGCTGCTGGACCTGGTGGCTCTGGCCTAGCCGTCAGACGAAGTAGAGCACCACCAGGGCCACGCCGGCGGCCACCACCAGCAGGCCGAGGAAGCGGATGATGAAGTTCGTCGCCACCAGGTTGCCCACCTGGGCGCTGTGCCTCGGGTGGGGCCAGAGCCGGGCGGCGAAGTGAACGAAGGGCTGGGCGCCGAGCACGCCGTAGGACCCGACGAGGATCAGGACGATGCCGACAATCAGACCGATTACCGCAACCCTCCCGGCGCGAGGCTAGCGGAGAGCCGCCCTGCCTGGCGGGGCAGCGCGCCAACCTGGCAGAATGCCATAGGCTCGACAGAGAGAGTGATGGTGGCTGCCTATCCGACCGACTACGACTTCCATGTAGTGCTGCGCGACGGGGGACTGGCGCACATCCGCCCCGTCAAGCCCGAGGACACCGACGCCCTGCACGCCATGTTCCATCGCCTCGGGCGGGAGAGCGTGTACCACCGCTTCTTCCGTCACAAGAAGGACCTCTCCAAGGAGGAGCTGCAGTACTTCACCCAGCTCGACTACGACGATCGCATGGCCTTCATCGTCGAGCTGGGGGGCAAGATGGTGGCCATCGGCCGCTACGACCGCATGGAGGACGACCACACCGCCGCCGAGGTCGCCTTCGTGGTCGAGGACGGCCACCAGGGTCGGGGCATCGCCACCCAGCTGCTGGTCCACCTCACCAACTATGCCCGCAACAACGGGGTGACGTCGTTCCGCGCCTTCGTCCTCCCCGACAACTACCCGATGATGCGGGTGTTCCGCAGCTCGGGGTTCCAGCTCCACCGGGAGATGGGCCAGGGCATCTACACCGTCGAGTTCCCCGTCGAGTTGACCGACGAGGCGAAGCGAGTGGCCTGGCAGCACGAGCAGCAGGCGGTGGCGGCCTCCCTGCTGCCCATGTTCTACCCGCGGAGCATCGCGGTGATCGGCGCCAGCCGGGACGAGCGGTCGATCGGCGCCCGGGTGATGCGCAACACCATGGCCGCCCGCTTCTCCGGCATCGTCTTTCCGGTCAACCCGAACGCCCCGGCGGTGGGCTCGGTGAAGGCCTACCGCTCGGTGCTCGACATCCCCGACGCGGTGGACATGGCGGTGGTGGTGGTACCGGCCCGCGCCGTGACGGCGGTGGCGCAGGAGTGCGCCGACAAGGGAGTCAAGGCCCTGGTGGTCATCAGCGCCGGGTTCTCGGAGATCGGCGACGCCGGTGCCGTGCTGGAGACCGAGCTGCTGGAGCTGGTACGCAGCGCCGGGATGCGCATGGTCGGGCCCAACTGCATGGGCATGCTCAACACCGACCCGGCGGTGAACCTCGATGTCACCTTCGCCCCCAACTACCCGCCCCGAGGCAATGTGGCCATGTCCAGCCAGAGCGGGGCGCTGGGGATCGCCATCCTCGACTACGCCCGCCAGCTGGACATCGGCATCTCCTCGTTCGTGTCGATGGGTAACAAGGCCGACGTGTCGGCCAACGACCTGCTGCTCTACTGGGAAGGCGATCCCTCTACCGATGTGGTGCTCCTCTACCTGGAGTCGTTCGGGCACCCGCGCCGTTTTGCCCGCATCGCCCGGCGGGTCAACCGCCGCAAGCCCATCGTCGTGGTCAAGTCGGGCCGCAGCCAGGCCGGGGCCCGGGCGGCGAGCAGCCATACGGGATCCATGGCCAGCGGCGAGACGGCGGTGTCGGCCCTCTTTCGCCAGACCGGGATGATCCGCACCGACACCCTCGAGGAGCTCTTCGAGGTGGCCTCCTTGCTGGCCAATCAGCCCCTGCCGTCGGGCCGGCGGGTGGGGGTGCTGACCAACGCCGGGGGCCCGGCCATCCTGGCGGCCGACGCCCTCTCTGCGGAGGGCCTCGACCTCCCCCTGTTTTCGGAGGGGCTGCAAGAGGCGCTGCGCCGCGAACTGGCCGCCGAAGCGTCGGCGGGCAACCCGGTGGACATGATCGCCTCGGCCAGCCCCGACCACTACCGGGCTTGCCTACGCCAGCTCCTGGCTTCCGACGAGATCGACTCGGTCATAGTCATCTACATCCCCACCGCCCCGCGACCTGCCCGCGATGTCGAGCAGGCGGTGGCCGAGGTGGTGGCGGAGGGCACCAACGGCAAGACGGTGCTCGCCGTCTTCATGGAAGCCGACGAAGGCGACCTGGGGCCGATTCCGCCCGGGGAGATCCGCGTTCCCACCTACGCCTTCCCCGAGCCGGCGGCCCGCGCCCTGGCCCAGGCGGTGCGCTATGCCGAGTGGCGGGCCCGGCCCGAGGGGGTCATCGCCGAGTTCGAGGACACCGACACCGACGCTGCCCAGGATGTGATCTGGGGCGCCCTCGGGCGCCTGGGCGTGGATGGGGGGTGGCTGCTCCCGCACGAGGCCGACGCGGTGCTCGATGCCTATCACATCCCGCACCCCCGCTCTCGCCTGGTTGGCTCCCGTGAGGAGGCGGTGGCGGCGGCGGCCGAGATCGGCGGTCCCGTCGCCCTCAAGGTGGTGGCCCCGAGTGCCCTGCACAAGAGCGATGTGGGCGGCCTCGCCCTGAACATCCAGGGGGATGAGGCGGTGGCCGCCGCCTACGACGCGGTCACCGCGGTGGCCGCCGACGCTGAGGGGGCGTTCGTGCAGGAGTTCGTCGCCGAGGGACACGAGGTCATCGTCGGCATGACCGAGGATCCCTCCTTCGGGCCGCTGATCGCCTTCGGCCTCGGCGGCGTCTTCGTCGAGCTGATCGGCGACGTCTCGTTCCGCATGAACCCCGTGACCGATCTCGACGTCGACGAGATGATCGGCGAGGTGAAGGCGGCCCGGATCCTCCAGGGCTACCGGGGCAACCCCCCTGGCGACATCCCCGCCCTTAAAGAGCTCATGCAGCGGCTGTCGGCCATGATCGAGGAAGTGCCCGAGATCGTCGAGCTCGACCTCAACCCGGTGAAGGTCCTCGCGCCCGGCAAGGGGGCGGTGGTGGTGGATAGCCGCATGCGGGTGCGCTCCGTCCCGCAGCGCTGGCTGCCCAGCCGGAAGGACATCCCCGCCGCCGAGCGGCGCCTGCGCTGAGGGCGGATCGCCGGCCAGACTGGCCCTGCCGCGTCCCTACCATGCGGCCCGCGCACAGATGAGGGGAGTCTCCTTCCATGGCCGGAACCAAGTGGGTCTACGGGTTCGATGAGGTCGCCGAGGCCGAGCAGCGCTACGGCGGCGACTGGGAGGGAGTGCGTGCCCTCCTCGGGGGCAAGGGGGCCAACCTCGGCGAGATGACGAGGCTGGGGGTGCCGGTCCCTCCCGGGTTCACCGTGACCACCGAGGCTTGCCTCGCCTACCTGGCGGGGAGCGAGGCGTTCCCCCCGGGGTGCTGGGAGCAGATCGAGCAGGCCCTGCACCGGGTGGAAGAGGCCACCGGCAAGCGGTTCGGCGATTCGCGAGAGCCGCTGCTGGTCTCCTGCCGGTCGGGGGCCAAGTTCTCCATGCCGGGGATGATGGACACGGTGCTCAACATCGGCCTCAACGACGAGGTGGCCGCCGGCCTGTCCCGCCTCACCGGTGACGAGCGTTTCGTGTACGACTCCTACCGGCGCCTCGTCCAGATGTTCGGCTCGGTGGTGCTGGGCAAGCCCGACGAGGTCTTCGAAGAGGTCCTGGAGCATCATCGGGCCGAGCAGGGGGTGGCCACCGACTCCGAGCTGCCGGTGGAGCGCCTCAAGGCCATCGTGGCCGAGTTCCGCCGGCTCGCCGGCGGTTTCCCCTCTGACCCGAACGAGCAGCTCCGTCTGGCCACCGAGGCGGTCTTCAAGTCCTGGAACGGGAAGCGGGCCGTCGACTATCGCAACGCCGCCGGCATTCCCCACGACCTGGGCACCGCGGTGAACATCCAGACCATGGTCTTCGGGAACATGGGTGACGACTGCGCCACCGGCGTGGCCATGTCGCGCAACGCCACCACCGGCGAGCCGAAGATCGAAGGGGACTACCTGATCAACGCCCAGGGTGAGGACGTCGTGGCCGGCATCCGGGCGACCAAGCCGCTCGAGCAGCTGGCCGGCGAGATGCCCGAGATGTATGCCCAGTTCGCCGCCATCGCCTCCCGGCTGGAGCACCACTACCGCGAGATGCAGGACATGGAGTTCACCGTCGAGCGGGGCAAGCTCTGGCTGCTGCAGACCCGCAACGGCAAGCGGACCGCGCAGGCGGCGGTGCGCATCGCCGTCGACCAGGTCGGGGAGGGCCTCATCTCCCGGCAGGAGGCGGTGATGCGAGTCAAGCCCGACCAGGTGGACTTCTTCCTGCACCCCCAGTTCCGCCCCGAGTCCCGGACGGGAGCCGTCAAGCTGGCCACCGGCCTGAACGTGTCCCCCGGCGCGGCGGTGGGCATGGCCGCCTTTGATGCCGACCTGGCCGAGCGCTGGGCGAAGGAGGAGGGTAAGCAGGTGATCATGGTCCGCCCGGAGACCAAGCCGGACGACGTGCACGGCATGCTTGCCGCCGAGGGCATCCTCACCAGCCGCGGCGGCCGCACCAGCCACGCCGCCCTGGTGGCCCGCCAATTCGGCAAGCCGGCGGTGGTGGGGGTGGCCGCCCTCGACGTCGACATGGCCGCCCGGACCATGATGGTGGCCGGCCGGGTGATCGCCGAGGGCGACTGGATCTCCATCGACGGCACCAGCGGCGACGTCTACCTGGGGCGCCTGGAGACGATGGTGCCCGACATCTCGGACCCGTGGCTGATGAAGCTGCTGACCTGGGCCGACGAGGTGCGCACCCTGCGCGTGCGGGCCAACGCCGATTACCCGGTCGATGCGGAGCGGGCCCGCCGATACGGGGCGGAGGGCATCGGCCTCACTCGCACCGAGCACATGTTCTTCCAGACCGAGCGCCTGCCGCTGGTGCAGAAGATGATCATGACTACCTCGGCGGAGGAGCGCGCCGAGGCGCTGGCCCGGCTGCTGCCCTACCAGCGGGCCGACTTCGAGGGCCTCTTCCGGGCCATGGATGGGTTGCCGGTGATCATCCGGCTCATCGACCCGCCGCTGCACGAGTTCCTCCCCTCTGCCACCGACCTCACCCAACGGCTCATCGACCTCAAGGTCGAGGAGGCGCGGGGCGGGGAGGTCGCGGCCCAGATAGCAGAAGTTGAGGGCTTGGCCTCCCGCGTGGAGGCCTTGCACGAGGCCAACCCCATGCTCGGCACCCGCGGCGTGCGCCTGGGGATCACCCTCCCTGAGCTCACCCGCATGCAGGTGCGGGCCATCTTCGAGGCGGCCTGCGCCATGACCCGGGAAGGGGTGGCGGTGCACCCCGAGGTGATGATCCCCCTCGTCAGCCACGTCAACGAGCTGAAGGTGCAACGGGAGCTCCTCGAGGCGGAGGCGCACCTGGTCATGGCCGAGCAGGGCATCGAGGTGAAGTACCTCTTCGGCACGATGATCGAGATCCCGCGGGCCGCCCTCACCGCCGACGAGATCGCCCGCTACGCCGAGTTCTTCTCGTTCGGCACCAACGACCTGACCCAGACGACCTTCGGCATCAGTCGCGACGACGCCGAGGCCGGCTTCCTGGTGCGCTACCTGCGGGAGGGCATCTTGGAGGAGAACCCCTTCGCCACTCTCGACCGCAACGGGGTGGGCCGGATCATGCGCCTGGCAGTCGAGGGGGGCAGGGCGACCCGTCCCGACCTTGAGGTGGGCATCTGCGGCGAGCACGGCGGGGATCCCCGCTCCATCGCCTTCTGCCACGAACTGGGGCTTGACTACGTGTCCTGCTCACCGTTCCGGGTGCCCATCGCCCGGCTGGCGGCCGCCCAGGCCGCTTTGCAGTAGACGGGGTCAGAGCGGGAAAGAGGCGCGGACCACCGTCCCCCGGCCGGCGGCGGTGTCGACGGTGAAGGAGCCTCCGGCCGCCTCCACGCGGGTGGCCATGTTGACCAGGCCCATGCCCCGCCGGGTCCGGGCCGGATCGAAGCCGCGTCCGTCGTCGGCCACCGAGACCACCAGCCGGGAGGGGTCCCCGTCCACCCGCACGTCGATGTCCCGCGCCCCGGAGTGGCGCAGGGCGTTGCTCAGGGCCTCCTTGACGACGCCGATCAACTCGTCGCCGAGGTGAGGGGGGATGAGGGCGGGAGGGCAGGAGACATCCAGGGCGACCCGCGCCTGGTAGGGCCCGGCCAGCTGGCCTACGAGGTCGGCCAGCTCCTGGCGCAGGCTGGGCCGAGCCCAGACGGGCGGGCGCAGGTCGAAGATGAAGCGACGCAGGGCGCTGATCGTCTCGTCGAGCTTCTCCACTGCCTCGTCGAGGCGCTGGCGCACCTCGTCCTGGACCGGGTCGAGGTGGTTCACCTGGGCTTGGATGCTGAGTCCCACAGCGAAGAGGTCCTGGATGATGGAGTCGTGCAGGTCGCGGGCGATACGCTCCCGTTCCTCGAGCAGGGCGGCCCGGCGCAGCCGCTCCTGGAGGCGGAGGGTGGACACCGCCGAACCGGCGGTGACGGCGAGGAACTCCACCAGGGTCTCGTCCTCCTCGGTGAAGCCTTCCTCCTTGTCGGCCAGGTACAGGTTGCCGAAGACGCGGTCGCCGACCCGCACCGGGACCCCGAGAAAGGTCCGCATCTGGGGATGGCCCTCGGGGAAGCCGACCGCGTCGGGATGGGCGGCCACGTCGTCCACGCGGGTGGTGTGCCCGGCCCGGGTGATGGTGCCCAGCACCCCGAGCCCTTTGGGGAGGTGGGGGATGGCGGCGGCCGTCTCGTCGTCCATGCCGACCGGGATGAAGTGGACCAGGCTGCCCTGCTGCCCGAGCACCCCGAGGGCCCCGTAGCGGGCACCGGTGAGCTCCATGGCGATCTCCACCGTGGAACGGAGCAGGCCCGACAGCTCCACTTGGCCGGCAACGCTGGCCGCCCCCTCCACGAGCCCGGCGATGCGCTCGGGCGTCAGTCGGCGGGTCACGCCCCACAGGTTACTTGTGACCTTCGGCCACCGGGCGGGGACGATGGGCCGGGGACCGTATCCCCGGCCGTCGGTACTGTGCAAACCATGGCGGGGGTTCTCCGCATCGAGCTCGTGGATGACCACGAAGTGGTCCGCGAGGGGCTGAAGGCACTACTCGACGCCGAGAGGGACCTCGCCGTGGTCGGGGAGGCGGGGACGGTGGCCGAGGCGGTGCGCCGGGTGGGCTACGACGGCCCCGACGTGGTGGTGCTCGATGTCCGCCTGCCCGACGGGAGCGGCGTCGAGGCTTGCCGGGAGATACGCGCCCGCTGGCCCAACGTCAAGGTGCTCATGCTCACCTCGTTCGCCGACGATGAGGCCCTCTTTTCCTCCATCATGGCCGGGGCCTCTGGATACGTGCTCAAGCAGATCAAGGGCACCGACCTGGTGGACAGCGTGCGCCGCGTGGGACGGGGTGAGTCCCTGCTCGACCCCGAGATGACCGCCCGGGTGTTCCGCCGCATCCGGGGCGAGGAAGCCGACGACCCACTGCTGGCCCGGCTCTCCAAGCAGGAGCGGCGCATCCTCGAGCTCATTGCCGAGGGGCTCACCAACCGCCAGATCGCCGAGCGCATGTTCCTTGCCGAGAAGACGGTGAAGAACTACGTGTCTAACGTACTGGCCAAGCTGGACATGGGCCGGCGCAGCGAGGCGGCGGCGTATGCCGCCCGGCTCGAGGCCCTGCGCCAGCACAAGTACCCACCGGAGCAGTGGCCGCAGTGACGGTGGGGGCCTGAGAGGCCGCCCATCGGCGGCCGGTGAGCAGGGAGGAGGCCGGCCGTGATGAAGGTCCGCGACGTCATGACCACGGATCCCATTCGGGTGACCGGCACCACCCGTCTCCGAGAGGCGGCGCGCCTCATGGTGCGCCACCGGGTCAGCGGCCTCCCCGTCGTGGACGAGGCGGGTCGGCTCGTCGGGATCCTCACCGAGGGGGACTTCATCCGGCAGGAAGCCACTCGCGACCGCCCGCACGGGGTGAGCCTGCTCGATGCCCTCTTCGGGGAAGGCGAGCTGCAGCCGGTGAGTGCCGAGACCGTCGCCGAGGTGATGACTCGCAGCGTGGTGACCATCACCCCGGAGGCCACCGTGGGGGAGGCCGCCCGGGTCATGGGACGGCGCAACATCAAGAGCCTCCCGGTGGTCGACCTGGACGGGGAGCTGGTGGGGATCATCAGCCGGGCCGACGTGGTGAGCGCGTTCACCAAGCCCGACGACGTCATCGAGGACGAGATCCGCGAGGACGTCATCCGCCGCTTGCTCTTCCTGGACCCACAACTGGTCACGGTGGTGGTGAGCGACGGGGTGGTGACCCTGGCGGGGGAGCTGGAGAACCGCACCGAGGTCCAGCTCCTCGAGGAGCTCACCCGGCGCATCGCCGGGGTGGTCAAGGTGGAGAGCCAGCTCGCCTACAAGATGGACGACCGCCGGCTGGAGGGCAAGAATCCGCTGCTCTGACCGGGTAGTCACTACCGACGGCTGCTCCCTGGCTCTTGCCTCGTGGGGAGAGCGAGGGCCACCGATGCTGGCGGTGCACGCCACCGGGTTCTGTAAGGAGCTCTGGGAACCGGTCATCCGTCGTGCCGGTCGCCCTTGGCGGGTGGTCGCCCCGGACCAGCGCGGCCACGGTGACTCGGACGCGCCGCCGGGCCCTTGCGACTGGTGGGACCTGGGCCGGGACCTCCTCGCCGTGGTGGGCGACGCTGCCCTGGAGCGCCCCCTCGGTCTCGGCCATTCTTCGGGGGCGGCCGCGCTGGTGATGGCCGAACTGCTCCGCCCGGGCACCTTCCGGGCCCTCATGCTGGTGGAGCCCATCGTGTTCCCCCCGCCGTACTTCCGCGCCGAGGAGAACCCGATGTCGGCGGCCGCCCTGCGCCGTCGCGCCTCCTTCCCCTCGCCCGAGGCGGCGCTCGCCGCCTTTGGTGGGCGTGGGCCTTTCCGGCACTGGACCGATGAGGCCCTGGCCCTCTACGTGGCGCACGGGCTCCGGTCGCGCGACGGGGCCTGGGCCCTGAAATGCACTCCGGAGGTCGAGGCCGAGTTCTACCGCGGGGCGACGGCCCACGGGGTGTGGGAGCGGATGGGTGAGGTGATCTGCCCGGTGCTGCTGGTGGCCGGGGCCGATTCGGACAGTCATCCGGCGTCGTTCATCGGCGCCATCCACCGCCGCTTCGCCGACGCCCGGCTGGAGGTGGTGCCCGGGGCCGGCCACTTGGTCCCCATGGAGCAGCCCGGGGCCGTCGCCGGCCTGCTCGACTCCCTGCCGTCGGGGAACTGAGGCGGGGAGCCCGGCGCCGGCCGGCCGGTAACATCGCCCCGGCCGTGCTCATCCCCCGCCCCGCCCTCGCCGAACTGGAGGCCGCTCTCCGAACGGCTATCGGCGGGCTCCGGGTGGTGGCGGTGGAACTGGACATCGACCCGCTCGATCTGGTGCGCGCGGGCGCCGGCGCCTTCGGCTCCGCCGTCTTCTTCTCGAGTCCGGCGGGGCGGGTCGTCGGGGGACTGGGCGTGTCGTGGGCCGCCGAGGCTTCCGGCCCGGAGCGCTTCGTCCTCCTCGATCGGGCGCTCCGCCGCTCGGTTCCCAACGGGGTGGAGGCAGCCCTCGGCTTCGCCTTTGCCCCCGGTGGCCCCCACTCCTCGGAGTGGGATGGTTTCCCGGCCGCGACGGTGGTGATCCCCCAGATCGCCGTCTGGCGCCAGGGTGGGCGGTCCCGGCTAACCCTCGCCGTGCCGGCGGGGGCAAGCCCGGCGGCGGTCCTGGCCACGGCGGCGATGCTGCGGCGGCCCGGTCCGCCGGAGGTGCCCAGGGGCACCGAACCGTCGCAGCCGGTGTCCCCGGTCGGGGATTGGGTCGACCGGGTGACTGAAGCCGTGGCGGCCATTCGCTCGGGCGGGCCGGCCAAGGTGGTCCTCGCCCGGGCGCAACGGGTCGTCCTGGAGCGGGCGGCCGAGCCTTTCGACGTGGTGGCGGCGCTGCGCGACCGGTCCCCGGGGTGCCATGCCTACGGCTGGCAGGTGGGCACCGCCGCCCTGGTGGGGGCCAGCCCGGAGCTGCTGGTGTCCCGGGCCGGGGAGTGGTTCGAGGCGCGGCCCCTGGCCGGCTCTGCCCCGCGGGGGGCCGACCCCGAGGAGGACCGGCGCCTGGGTGATCACCTGCTCTCCAACCCCAAGGAGCGGGCCGAGCACGCCTTCGTCGTGGAGGAGGTGGCCTCCCACCTGGCGCCGTTCGCCGAGACGATGGACCGGCCCCCCGGCCCCCGGCTGGAGCGCCTCACCGGGGTGCAGCACCTGGCCACCCCTGTCGGAGGGACCACCGGGGCGCGCCTCCTGGCGCTGGTGGAGGCGCTCCACCCGACGGCGGCGGTGGGCGGCGTGCCCCGCCCCGAGGCGCTCGCCTACATCGACAAAGTCGAGGGCATGGATCGCGGCTGGTACGCCGGGGGGGTGGGCTGGGTCGAGCCGGGGGGAGACGGTGAGGTGGCGGTTGCCCTGCGCTGCGCCCTGCTGCGGGGGGAGGAGGCTCTGGTGTACGCCGGGGCCGGCATCGTGGCGGACTCGGATCCGATGGCCGAGGCGGCCGAGACGGATCTGAAGATGAGCCCGCTGCTCGGCGTGTTCCAGGCCGGCTGAGGTCAGAGCCCGGCGAGGGCGGTCTCCACCGCCTGGCGCAGTCGGCGGTGGAGGAGCAGGTTGGCGGCCCGGTCGGTGCGCACCTCGACCAGGCGGGGTGCCGCGGGCGGCTCGGCGAGGAGTGCGGCCAGCTCGCGCCGGCTCTCGGCTCGGGTTGCCTCGACGCCGAACACCCCGGCGGCGCGCACGAAGTCGAGGCCATGTGGGGTCCCCCAGTGGCGCTCGAAGAGGCCGGGGAGGACCGCCGCCTGGGGGAGGAAGTGGAAGATGCCGCCCCCGTCGTTGTGCAGCACGACGATGGTGGCCGGGATGCCGAGGCGGGCGGCGGTGCCCAGGGCGGTGAGATCGTGGAGAGCGGAGAGGTCGCCGGCCAGCAGGTAGGTGGGGCAGCCCGACACGGCGGCCGCCCCCAGCCCGGTGGAGAGGAAGCCGTCGATGCCGCTCGCTCCCCGGTTGCCGGCGATGCGCAGCGGTGCGGAGCGGGCGGGGAGGAAGGCATCGACGTCGCGCACCGGCATCGAGGAGGCCACCAGCAGCAGCGATCGAGCGGGCAGCGCCCCACCCAGCATTCGGGCCACGGCCGGCTCGTTGGGGAAGGGGGCCTCGGCGAGCACCCACTCGATGGCCCCCGCCGCCGCCCGCCCCGCCTCCTGCCATCGCTCCAGCCAGTCGCCCGGCGCCGGGGCAGGGATTGCGGCGGCGACGGCGGCCAGCGTGGCGGCGGCATCGGCCCGGACCATCAGGGTGGTGGTGCCCGTGGGATCGCGCCACCCGGCCGGGTCGATCAGCACCTGGGGGACCTCCGGGTGCTCACCGAGCCATTGCCATAGCGCCTTCGAGGTGGGCAGGGCGCCGACCCGGACCACCACCTCGGGAGCTGCCCGAGTGAGCCACCCGGCGGCGGCCAGGGGATCCCCCTCGGCGATCACGTGGCCGAGGTCGTGGGCGCCGGCGCGCCCACCGGACAGGGCGTCGGCGATGATGGGCCAACCGGCGGCGGCGGCGCAGGCGGCGGCCGCGGCGGGGAGGGCGGGGTCGTCCTGGGGACCGCAGACCAGCAGGCCGCGGCGGCCGGCGGCCAGGGCGGCGACCCGGGCCACCGCGGCGGCGGCGGGGAGCAGCTTGCCCAGGGAGAGGGCGGGGGGAGGCGGCCCCGCCAGGGGCTCCCGCGACTCCGGGACGAGGGGCTCACGGAAGCGGAGGTTGAGGTGCACCGGCCCGGCGGGCTCCTCCCGGGCGGTGCTCACCAGGCGGGCCGCCAGGGCCCCGGGCCAGCCGGGGGCGGCCTCCCCCGGAGGGGGCGGCTCGAGGTCGTGGGACCACTTGGCCGCCCGGCCGTAGAGGTCGGCCTGGTCGATGGTCTGGTTGGCACCCACCCCGCGCAGTTCGGCGGGCCGGTCGGCGGTGATCACGATGAGGGGCACCCGGGCGTGGTGCGCTTCGATCACCGCCGGGTGGAACTCGGCGGCGGCGGTCCCGGAAGTGCACACGGCCAACGCCGGGAGGCCGGTGGCCTTGCCGATGCCGAGGGCGAAGAAGGCCGAGGAGCGCTCGTCGTGGTGGGGCCAGTCGGTGATGGCCGGCTCCTCGGCCAGGGCGAGGGTGAGGGGGGTGCTGCGCGACCCGGGGGTGATGCAGGCGTGGGCGACCCCAAGCGAGGCGAGGGCCCGCACCAGGCGCACCGTGAAGTCGAAGTTGCGGTCGGCCACGGGCCTCCACCTTACCGCCCCGGCCCCGGGCGTTTCCCCTACAGGGCCGCTCCCACCGCCATGAGGGCGCCGGCCAGCAGGTTGAGGCGGGCGGTCGCCCGCAGGGCTCGAATGAGCGCGGGCCCGGCCGTCTCCCGGGAGACGGCTGCCATCACGGGGATCGCCAGGGGGGCGGCGAGCAGGCCCAGAGCGGCGAGGCGGGGCACCCAGCCGGTGGCGGCTTCGGCGGCGAGCACGGCGAAGGCTCCCCACACGAGTCCCCCGAAGAGGCGCCGCCCGCCCTGCCTGCCCAGTAGCACGGCCAGCGTGCGCTTGCCGGCGGCACGATCGGTGTCCAGGTCGCGCACGTTGTTGGCCACCAGGATGGCGGTGACCAGCATGCCCACGGGGATCGCCAGCAGCCAGGCGGCGGCGGGGGCGGTGCCGTCGTGCACGAAGCGCGAGCCGACCGTGCCGGCCAGGCCGAAGAACACGAAGACCGCCACCTCCCCCAGCGCGCGGTAGCCGTAGGGAAAGGGTCCTCCGGTGTAGCCGACGGCGGCCAGCAGGCAGGCGGCGCCGATCACCAGCACCGGCCAGCCGGCGATCACCGCCAGGTGGACACCGCCGGCGGCGGCCAGGGCGAAGACGGCGGCGACCCCGACCCACATGCGGCGGGGGCTGATCAGCCCGGCGGCCACCGCCCGGGTCGGGCCGATCCGGGCCGGCCCGTCGGCCCCCCGCCGGGCGTCGGAGGCGTCGTTGGCGAAGTTGGCCCCCACGTTGATCAGCACGGCCGACACGAGGGCGACGGCGAAGGCGTCGGGACGAAACACCCCCTGCCCCCAGGCGAGCCCCGACCCGACGAGCACCGGGGCCACCGACGCCCACAAGGTGGCGGGTCGGGCGGCGAGCAGCCAGGGGCGGAGGCGGCTCACGGGAGGCGGGGGAACCTGCCGAAGTCGGGTTCCCGCTTCTCGACGAAGGAGTCGCGCCCCTCCTGCGCCTCCTCGCTCATGTAGAAGAGCAGGGTGGCATCGCCGGCCAGCTGCTGCTGCCCGGCGAGGCCGTCGGCGGCGGCGTTGATGGCGGCCTTCATCATCCGCACCGCCAGGGGCGAGCGGGCCAGGATCTCCCGGGCCCAGGCCACCGTCTCGTCCTCCAGTTGGGTGAGGGGGACCACCTTGTTGACCATTCCCATCTCGTAGGCCTCCTGTGCCGAGTACTGGCGGCACAGGTACCAGATCTCGCGGGCCCGCTTGTCGCCCACCATGCGGGCGAGGAGGCCCGCCCCATAGCCGCCGTCGAAGGAGCCGACCCGGGGACCGGTCTGAGCGAAGACGGCGTTGTCGGCGGCGATGGTTAGGTCGCAGACGAGGTGGAGGACGTGGCCTCCCCCCACCGCGTAGCCGGCCACCATGGCGATGATCGGCTTAGGGAGGCGGCGCATCTGGATCTGCAGGTCGAGCACGTTCAGGCGGGGGGTGCCCTGCGGGTCGACGTAGCCGGCATCGCCCCTGATGCGCTGGTCGCCGCCGGAGCAGAATGCCTGATCGCCGGCCCCGGTCAGGATGATCACCCCGACGGCGGGGTCGTTGCGCGCCCACTCGAAGGCGGCGGACAACTCGAACAGGGTCGTGGGCCGGAAGGCGTTGTGCACTTCGGGGCGGTTGATGGTGATCTTGGCGATGCCCTCGGCGGTGGCGTAGAGGATGTCCTCGTAGGCCCCCGAGGGCTCCCACTGGACGGGCATGAGAGGCTCCCCCAGGACGGCGGGCGGGCGCCCGGTACTGTAGTGAGCCACTTTCATGGACTGGCTCCGTTCTTCTGCCCGGCGGCTTCCCGACGTGCCCGCCCTCGAGTGCGACGGGCGGGCAGTGGCCTACGCCGACCTGGACGCCGCGGCCGATGCAGTAGCTGCCGCTCTCGCCGCCGGCGGCGTCGTGCCCGGCGACCGAGTGGCCTTCTGGGGTGAGGGCACCCCGGCGGCGGTGGCCGCCGTGTGGGGGATCCCCCGGGCCGGGGCGATGGCGGTGCCGCTCGGCACCCGGCTGCTCCCGGCCGAGGCGATGGCGCTGACCCGGGCGCTGGGCGTGCGGGTGCTGTGGGGGCCGGGCCCCGATCTGGACCTGGCCCGGCCGGCGGGGGGCCGGGGAGGGCCCGCGCCGGGCCAGGCAGGCCCGCCCCACCCCGACGCCCGCATCGTGGTCATGACGTCGGGCACCTCGGGACGGGGCCGGCCGGTGGTGCTGACGGGAGCGAACGCGGCGGCTTCGGCCGCCGCCTCCCAAGCGCGACTGGGCAACGGCCCGGGGGACCGCTGGCTGTGTGTCCTGCCGCTCCACCACGTGGGCGGCCTCTCCATCCTGTGGCGCTCGGCCCGGGAAGGAGGCACGGTGGTGCTGGAGGAGCGCTTCGGCGCGCTGGAGACGGCGGCCCTGCTGGCGGGCGGGTCCATCGCCTTTGCCTCTCTGGTCCCCACCATGCTGGCTCGCGTGCTCGACGAGCACCCGGGGCCCTTCCCCGGGGTGCGGGCGGTGCTGGTGGGCGGCGGCCCCGCCGACCCGGCCCTCCTCGCCCGGGCGCGCAGGGCGGGCCTGCCCGTGCTGGCCACCTACGGCATGACCGAGACCACTTCGCAGGTGGCCACCGAATCGCCCGCCGAGGCCGGCCTCCGGCCGGGCAGCGCCGGGCGTCCACTGGACGGGTTCACGGTGCGGGCGGTCGACGAGGCGAGCCGGGTCCTGTCGCCGGGGGAGGTGGGGTGCCTCAAGGTGCGGGGGGCGGCGGTGTCCCCCGGCTATCTGGGCGAGCCGGAGCGGGGGCCGGGGGAGTGGCTGCGCACCGGCGACCTGGGCTTCCTCGACCACGAGGGGTACCTGTTCGTGGTGGGCCGGGCCGACGACGCCATCATCACCGGGGGCGAGAAGGTACACCCGGCCGCCGTGGAGGCGGTGCTGCGGGAGCTTCCGCTGGTGGCCGATGCCCGGGTCTACGGGGAGGAAGACCCGGAGTGGGGCCAGCGAGTGGTGGCCGAGGTGGCGCCCGTTCCCGGGGCCGATCTCGACCCGGAGGCCCTGGCCGCCCACGCCCGGGCCCGCCTGGCCGGCTACCAGGTGCCGCGGCGTTGGCTGGTGGTCGAGGAGGTCCGGCGCAGCGAGCTGGGGAAGACGCGTCGGGGGAGCGGCTCCGGGCATACACCGGGGTGATCCCGGATGGGCCGGGGGCGCCGGTCGGCGTACCCTGGCCGCAAAGGAGGCCCGCCATGATCGTTCTCGCTGCAGTTCTCGTCGTGGCCCTGGTTGGCTGGGGGATCTGGGCCAAGACGCACGAGTCGACTGGCCCTGGCCCCCGGCGCGGCGTGAGTGCGGAGGGCGCGGAGGGCCAGCCGGACCCCGGATCGCCCCGCCACGACGGCCTGGCCGCCGGACTGGAGCGCTGGGTGGCGGCGGGCCTGATCTCGGGTGAGCAGGCGGAGGCCATCGCGGCTCACGAGCGGGCGTCGGCGGTCGCCCGGGTGCCGGCCGGTGAGCGTCGGATCTCACTGATCGCCGAGGCGCTGGGCTACGTGGGCACGGCCCTGGCCCTGGCCGGGGCGGCCGTCGGCCTGGGGCAGGCCTGGGAGGACATCCCGGCCTGGGGCCAGCTGGCCATCGCCGCCGGCACTACGGCACTGCTGCTTCTGGGCGGCCTGATCCTGCAGCGCCAGGCGGAGCCGGCCTTCCGGCGCCTGCAGAGCGTGCTCTGGTTGCTGGCGGTGGGGGCAGCAGCCTGGACCCTGGTGGTGCTGGGCGTCGAGTTCCTCGATCTCGAAGACGACCAGCGGATGGTGCTCCTGGTGGGGGCGGGGACCGCCGCGCTGGCCGGCCTGCTTTGGGCGGTCCGCCGCCATGCCCTCCAGCACGGTGCCCTCTTCGCCACCCTCCACGCCGCCTTCATCGGGGCCGTCCTGAGCCTCCCCGGCGATGCCCCGATCTGGGTCTACGCCCTGCTGGTGTGGGCGCTGGGCGCGGCCTGGGCGCTGCTCGGCTGGTTCCGGGTGCTCGAGCCCTGGTGGCTGGGAGTGGCGCTGGGCTCGGTGGGGGTGGTGATCGGCCCCGGCGTTGGGATAGATGAATACCCGTGGCTGCTGGCCGTGGCGCTGGCGACCGCCGTCTTCCTCATGGTGATGAGTGTGCCCACCGGCCAGGTTCCGCTGCTGGCCGTCGGTACGCTGGGCACCTTCTCCTATCTGACCTGGGCGGTGATCCGCTACTTCAGCGACACCTTGGGAGTGCCGCTGGCGCTGGTGATCGTCGGCGGGGTCTTCCTGGGCCTGGCGGTGGTCGCCGGCCGTCTCACCCAGGTGACCCGGGGACGCCGGCGGGCGCGCCGAGGGTCGCGCACCGGGTAGCATCGCCCGCCGTGGAACTCGGGCTCACCGGCAAGCGGGCGGCGGTGGCCGCCTCCTCCAGCGGCCTGGGCTTCGCTATAGCCCGGGCCCTGGCGGCCGAGGGTTGCCGGGTGGCCGTCTGCGGACGGGATCGGGAACGGATCGAGGCGGCGGCCGCCTCGATCCGCGCGGAGACCGGTTCCGAGGTCCTGCCGGCCGTGGTGGATGTCTCCGTCGGGGGAGAGGTGACCGACTGGATCGACGGCCTGGCGGCTCACTGGCATGGGCTCGATCTGGTGGTACCCAACGCCGGCGGGCCGCCTCCGGGCCGCTTCGCCGACTTCGGGCCCGACGACTGGGACGCCGCCTACCGGCTCACACTGCGTTCCGCTCTCGAGACGGCTCGTGCCGCCCGGCCGCACCTGCCGCGCGGGAGCTCGCTGCTGTTCATGACGGCAGTGTCGGTCAGGCAGCCCATCGCCACCCTGGTGCTGTCCATGGTGTTTCGCTCCGGGGTGTCGGCCCTGGCCAAGGGGCTCGCCGACGAATGGGCGGCCGACGGGATCAGGGTCAACCACCTGGTCCCGGGGCGCATCGCCACCGACCGGGTGGCCGCGCTCGACGAGGAGTCGGCGCAGCGTCGCGGGCTCGCGGTCGCCCAGGTACGCACCGAGCGCGAAGCCACCATCCCCCTGGGACGCTACGGGCACGCCTCCGAGTTTGCCGCCGCCGCCGTATTCCTCCTGTCCGATGCCGCCGCCTACATCACCGGGGCGACGCTGGCGGTGGACGGCGGGTTGCTGCGCCCCATCGTCTAGAAGAAGGCGAACGCCCCGTAACCCACCACCCGGCGGCGATCGCCGGCCGTGTCTCCCGAGTTGCGCAGATCGAGGCAGGTGGCCGACAGGCTCCGGCGGCGGGCCGCCAGCAGCAGGGCCTGCACCCCGATGAGCCCGCAGGCGCTGTCGTGGTCGAGGTCTTCCGGGTCGAGCCTCTCGATGGCGGCGGCCGTCTCCTCGTCACGGCGGCGGGCCTCCTCGTAGGGCAGGTAGTGGGAGAGATCCGATGAGACGAGCACCAGGTCACCCTCTTCGCCGAGGAACTCCTCGATTACCGGCGCAACCTGCTCCGGTGCGATCTGCCCACAGAGGAGGGCCACCACCGAGACTCCCCGGAGCGCCACCTGCAGGAAGGGGAGCTGCACCTCCAGGCTGTGCTCCCGGGCGTGCGCCGCCGGAGAGACGCCGAGGCCGGGGTGGCGGCTCGCCCGAGCCTCCGCCTCGATGTCGACCGGTACCTCCCCCAGCGGGGTGGCCAGGGCCCCGGCTCCGGGGAGGGCCATGCCGTCGATCAAGGCGAAGTGCGACGGGCCGACCATGACCACCCGGCGCACCTCGGGACGGGTGCGGGCCGCCAGCGCGTAGGCGGTGGCCGCCACCGGCCCCGAGTAGACGTACCCGGCGTGGGGGACGATGAGGGCGGCGGGCGGCGGGGCCGTCGCCGGCGAGGCGGCGGCCAGCAGGGCGGCGACATCGGCGCGCAGGCGAGCCGGGTCGGCCGGGTAGAAGACCCCGGCCACTGCCGCCGGGCGCACCCTGCGTTCCATGGCCTCCCTGGGCCGGTTGTGCCGAGTCTATGGGTGGCCGGGTGCCTCAGGCGATGCCGAGGTGGCGGAGGAAGGCCTGCTGGTTCGGCTCTCTCCCGAGGAAGTCGCGCAGCAGGTTGATGGCATCGACGGACCCGCCCCGCTCCAGCACTTTCCGCCGGTACTCGCCGCCCACCACCGGGCTCGTGATCCCGTCGGCTTCGAAGCGGGAGAACATGTCGTCGCCGAAGACCTTGGCCCACAGGTAGCCGTAGTAGCCGGCGTCGTAGCCGAACAGGTGGCCGAACCCGGCCGGGAAGAAGGTGCCCTCGTGATGGGGGAAGCCGGCCACCGCCGTGGTCTCGCGGGTGATGGCGAAGAGGTCCTTGTCCCGGGCCGGGCCGTGGAAGGCCATGTCGAGCAGGCCGAAGGAGACCTGGCGCAGGGTGAGCAGGGCCACGTGCAGGTCGCGGGCCGCCGCGAGCTGCTCCACCAGGGGGGCGGGGATGGGCTCCCCGGTCTGGTGGTGGCGGGCGAAGCGCTGCAGGACGGCCGGCGTCCAGCACCAGTGCTCCATGATCTGGGAGGGGGCCTCGACAAAGTCCCACTCGGTGTTGAAGCCGGCGAAGCGCGCCCGCCGGGTGTGGCCCAGGCTGTTGTGCAGCACGTGCCCGAACTCGTGGAACAGGGTGACCACCTCGTCGTGCCGGAGCAAGGAGGGCTGGGTGGCCGTGGCCTTGGTCAAGTTGGCGGCGATGACCGTCACCGGCAGCACGTAGCCGTCCGGCCCCTGGTGGGCAGGGACCAGGTCGAAGGCGGCGGCGTGGCCGAACTTGCCCTCGCGAGGGAACAGATCGACGTAGAAGGTGGCCAGCGGGTGCCCGTTCTCCCGGTCGGCGATCTCGTAGGCGGTGACATCGGGATGCCAGACGGCCACCCCATCGAGGCGCCGGTAGGCGAGGCCGAACACCTCGCCGGTAAGGCCGAGCATGCCCTCCACCACCAGCTGGAGCGGGAAGTAGGCGGCTACCTCGTTGGGGTCGATGCCGAAGCGCTCCCGGCGGATGGCGGTGTGCAGGTAGCGGAAGTCCCAGGGCTCCACCGGGCCCCCGCCGGACGCGACGGCCAGGTCGTCGAGCTCGCTGCGGGACTTGTCGGTCAGGGGGGGGATGAGACCGGCGTAGAACTGCTCCACCGCCACCGGCCCCTCGGCCATCTTCTCCTCCATGGCGTAGTGGGCCCAGGAGGGGAGGCCGAAGATGCCGGCCATCTCCTGTCGGAGGCGGACCGCCTCCTCCAGGATGGGGAGGTTCTGCTCCCGAGCCTGGTTGTAGAACTTGAACTGCATCGCGCGGCGCAGGTCGGCGCGCCGCGCCTGGTCCATGAAGGGGTAGTAGTCCGGGTAGTCGAGCGACACCCGGTAGGTTCCTTCCGCCGTGCCGGGGGCGAGCCGGGAGATGTAGTCCTCGGGGAGGCCGTCCAGGTCCTCCCGGGTCAGGTCGAGGGCGTCTCGGTACTCGTCGATGTTGCGGGCGAAGGCCACGCCGAGCTCGACCAGGCGGGTGCGCAGGCGCTGCACTTCGGCCCGCTGCTTCTCGGCCAGGGCATGCCCGGCCCGCCGCAAATCCCTCCGGCTGAAGGCGAGGAGGCGCGCGTCCTCGCCGTCGAGGGCGGCCGCCTCACCGGTGACGGCATACTCCTCGACTGCGTCGTACAGCTCGCGGCGGAAGGCGAGGTCGGAGACCCATTTGCTCAGCCGCTCCTCGGCCGCCTGGGCGGCGTCGCGCACCGCCTTGTCGGGGTGGACCCGGGCCATGAAAGGCCCGCGCCCGGAGGCGATGGTGGTGAGGGCGGCGACCCGGTCGAGGGGGGCCATGGTCGAGGCCCAGGTGCGGACCGGTTGCGGGGCGACGACGCCGGCGAGCAGCTCCTCGGCGCGGGCGATAGCGCCCTCCACCTCGGTGCCCACCGACTCGGGGGTGACGGTGGTGTAGTCGTAGAGCACGGGAGAGGAGGGTAGCCCGGGGACGGGGAAGCGGGAACCGCTACTCCCCGATGGCGTAGAGGTATCCCTCGGGCAGCGGGGCCGAGTACGAGGCGGTGGCGAGGTAGATGGTGCCGTTCCACACCGCCGGGGTGGCCTCGATGGTCCCTTCCCCGACCTTGAGCTCCCACTCCATCTCCGGCGCCCGCGGGTCGCTGACGTCGTAGGAGCGGAGGTAGCCAGAGGCGATGGCCACCAACAGGTGCCCGTCCACCACCACCGGGGAGGACATGTGGACCCCATGGGTGAACTGCCCCGAGCCGACATCGTCGTGCCACAGCTCCTCACCGGTCTCCTGGTCGACCACCGTCAGGAAGCCCTTGTTGCTGACGGCGTAGAGGACGCCGTCGCCCAGGGCGGGGGTGGCCAGGAACCCACCCCAGTAGGGGGAGGGGACGAGGGAGAACACGCCCCAGACGTACGGGTCGTCGGGCTTGGTGGGGTCTAGCTTGATCAGCTGCCCCAGCTCCTCTCCCCGCGGCAGGTAGCGTTTCACCTCCGCGCTCACGTAGAGCATCCCCTCCTCGTCGATCACTATCGAAGCGTCGGTGTCGTCGCCCACCCAGTAGTCGAAGACGATCGGCGCCTCGCCCTGCTCGATGTTGGTGATGTCCAGCCCGATGATCCGGCCGGCCGAGCTGCCGAAGTAGAGCCGGCCCTCGAAGATGACGACGGAGTCCTCGATGGAGGTGGATTCCCAGCGGGAACCGATCCACTGGGAAGGGGCCAGCGCCGCCATGAGCTGGTCGTCCCAGCTCTCCATCTTGAACAGGAGCACCGGGTCGACGGTCACCCGGCCGTCGGGGCCGTAGGCCCGGTTCAGTTTCCATGCGTAGAAGATCGAGTTCTCGCACCCCTCGAAGAGGACGTCGTTGACGATGCGGGGTGACCCGTCCCAGTCGTCGTTCCAGCGCCCTTCGACGCTGAGGTCGGCGACGGCGCTCCACAGTTCCACCGCCTCGCCCCGGTCGAGCGCCACGATCCGCAGCTGGTTGTCACGGGAGCCGAAGTAGACCAGCGGGTAGCCGTCGGGGTCGAGGGTGGGGGTCCCCTTGACGAGGTCGCCGGTGAGGATGGAGGCTCGGGTGTCCTCCCCGGTGGCGGCGTCCACGAAGTGGAACCGTCGGTCGTACCCCCCGAACATGATCTCGGTGATGCCGTCGGGGCGCTCCCAGACGACCGGCTGGCCGGTCCAGCCGTTGCCGCACCAGGTGCTGGTCCCTCCCAGGTCGGTGGTCTGGGAGCACATGGGGGCGGCGGGGTAGCGCCACTTGATCTCCGGGGTGGTGGGCACCGGGCCGGTGCCGTACCAGCTGTTGGTGGGGTTGCCCCGGAAGGTGAGGAGGCCGTTCACTGCGTCGCCCCACGGCTGCCCCACGGTGCGCCGGTCGACCCAGGGATGGGGGGGCAGGGTGGTGGTCGTGGTGCTGCTCGACGAGGTCGTCGGCGCGGTGCTGCTGGTGGTCTCGCCGGTCGGGGTGCTCGACTCCGACGAGGTGGTGGAAGACGGCACGCTGGTGTTCCCGGCAATGGTGGTGCCGGGGTCGTCGCCCCCGCGGCTCAGGACGGCAAAGGCGAGGAGGCTGAGGCCGGCCAGGCCGGCGGTGAACAGGAGGCCCACCAGGAAGGACGGGCGGTGTTGGGCGGGCATGGGAGGCATGAGTCTATTTCCGATGGGGGGGTAACCCGACAGCACCTCTCCGCCCCGGAGGAGGAGCGCGGCCGGGGGCTAGGCTCGGCTGTCGATGGCCCTCTTCGACCAGCTGGCCGACCGGGTCTCGGCCGCCCTGTGGAACCTCCATCCGCTGCAGGCCGTGCGGCTCGGCAAGCACGAGTACGACGGCGCGGTGCCCGACCTCTCGGCTGAGGCCCTGGCCGCCGGGTACGACCGCCTCGGGCGGCTGCGGGGGCAGGTGACGGCCCTCACCGGCCTCGTCCCCGACCAGCAGTTGGACGGGGCGGTCCTGCTCGCGGCCCTCGATGCCGAGGTGTTCGCCGGGGAGGTGGCCGATGGATGGCGACGGAACCCCCTGTGCTACCTCGAGGTGCTCGCCGTCGGCGCGTACCTCGGCCGTGACTACGCCCCGGCCGGGCTGCGCCTGGAGAAGGCGGCGGCGGTGCTGCAGAAGGCCCCGGAGGTGCTGGCCGCCGCCCGGGCCAACCTGCGCCCGGTGATCCCGCGCGTGGCAGCCGAGTGGGCGGCAGGGCAGGCTCGGGCGATGGGTGCCTGGCTGGCCGACGGCCCGGCCCTCGCCACCGGCGCCGCCGAACCTGCCGAGGAGCAGTGGCTGCATGCCACTGCCGCCGATGCCGCCGGGGCTTTGCAGGCCTTCGCCGATTGGCTGGAGGCGGAGCGGCTCCCCGCCGCCGATGAGGGCTTTGCCCTCGGAGGTGAGCCCATCGAGCAGATGCTCCGAGCAGGGGAGGTGGTAGCGCGCCCCCTCGACGAGATCGCCGGGCTCGGCGGGGCGGCCCTGGCGGCCGACCGGGAGGCCATGGCGGCGGTGGGCGAGGAGGCCGAGGAGAGCGAGGCAGCCGGCCCACCGCGGGGCGGGTGGGCCCGCGCCGTGCCGGCGGCGATCGAGAAGGCCCATCGCTTCGCGGCTGAGGCCGCATTGGCGACCATGTCCGACGTGATCCCGCTCGTGGTGGCCGGGTGCCCATTGGCCTGCTCTGAGACGGCAGGGCTCGACGCCCCGGGACCCTACGACGACCCGGCCTCCGGGGCCGTGCTGTACCTGGGGGGGCCGGAGGGCCGGTTGGGCCCGGGCGCGCTCGACGACCTGGCGGTGGCGGCCGCCTATCCCGGGCGTCTCCTGCTCGGTCTCCGGGCGGCAGTGGCTCCCACCGAGGTGTCGCGGCGCTTTGCGTCGCGCGGCTTCCGGGAGGGCTGGGCTCTGTACGCCGGGGAGGCGATGTGGGAGGCCGGCTATCGCGGCGCCGGTCCCGCCTGGCGCCGGGCGTGGCTGCGGCGGGCGCTGCGGGCCGATTGCCATCTGGTGTGCGCCCCGGCCGTCCACCGCGGTGAGATGTCCCTAGAGCAAGCGGAGGGGTTCTACATGGAGCACAGCCATTGTGACCGGGTGGCGGCTCGCTGCGAGGCGGAGCGGGTTGCCGTGGACCCGGGCTGCGTATCGGCGGCATTGGGCAGGCTGGAGATCCTCGATCTGCGCCGCCGGTGGCAGGCGCGGTTCCCCGCTGCCCCCCTCGGTGCCTTCCACGACGCGCTCCTGTCCCGAGGGTCCCCGCCCCTGGGCCTGCTCGCCCGGGTGGTGCTGCCGTGACCGGCCTGCCGGCTGCCTACCTGGAGGAGTTCTCGGAGCCGCCCGGCTACCTGGAGTTCGCCTCGACCGGGCCGGTGCCCCGCCGGGTGCGGGAGGCGGTGTCCCGGGCGATGGAGGCGGTGGCCTCCCCCCGCGGTTCGGCCTGGGATGCCGTGGCGGGCCTCTACACAACCGCCCTCGCCGCTATGGCCCGGCTGCTGGCGGTGCGTCCGGATCAGGTCACCCCGTTGCCGTCGACCTCGGCCGGCCTCTTCCAGGTGGCCTTCGGCCTGATCGGCACGGGCGGCAACGTGGTGGTCCCCGCCCACGAGTTCCCCGCCAACGTCTACCCGTGGCTCCGGGCGGCCGAGGCCGGTGGGCCGCAGCTGCGCCTGATCGACTGCCCGGACGGCCGGGTGACCCCCGGGCGGATCGCCGCCGCCGTCGATGCGCACACGGCAGCGGTGGCGGTGAGCCTGGTGGATTTCGTGACCGGCTTCCGGGTTGATATGCCCGGGTTGCGGGCCGCTTGCGGCCCGGCGCTGCTCGTGATCGACGCCATCCAGGGCCTGGGGGCGGTGGAGGCCCGCCTCGAGCCGGCCGACGTGCTGGTGGCCGGGGGGCAGAAGTGGATGCGGGCCGGCTGGGGCAGCGGGGTGATGGCGGTGGGGGAGCGGGCCCGGGAGCGCCTCGCCCCTACCCTGACCGGGTGGTGGGGAGTGGAGGGCTTCCTCGACTTCGGACTGCCCCCTCCCCACTCTCCCCGGGAGACGGCGGACCGCTTCCAGGAGGGTTCTCCTCCCTACTTCGGCGCCCTGCAGATGGGGGCGGCGGTGGAGGTCATCGAGCTGGCGGGGATCACCGCCATCGAGGCGGCCATCGGGGAGCGCGTGGCGGCGCTGGAGGAGGCGGTGCGCACCGCCGGGGCCGAAGTGCTGGCCCCCTGGCAGAACCCGGGGGAGCGGGCGGGCATCCTCTGCTTCCGCCTCCCCGGCGAGGACGCGGCTGCCACCGCCGCCCGGCTGGCGGATGCCGGC
Source organism: uncultured Acidimicrobiia bacterium (assembly GCA_964354255.1). Lineage (GTDB taxonomy): Bacteria > Actinomycetota > Acidimicrobiia > Spongiisociales > UBA11373 > VGBK01. The sequence goes on from CAYGYX010000008.1 coordinate 36,251, forward strand.
CTGGTCGTGTCCCGCCGCTCGGGATGGGTGCGGGTGGCACCCCACGCGTCCACCCCGTCGGAGACGGCGGGGAGGCTCGGCGAGGCCCTGCGCGGGTAGCGGGCGGCAAGGGCCGGGGGCGGCCAATAGGATGCGGCCACCGAGCGGAGGGGTTCATGGGCAAGGTGGTACACGTCGTCGGGACCGGGACCATCGGCGAACCACTGATCGGCCTGCTCGTCGACCATCGGGACCACTTCGGGATCGACGAGGTGACGTTCCACAAGCGCACCCCCAACGCCGAGGAGCGCGCCAAGGTGCAGGACCTGGTGCGGCGGGGGGCGCGGCTTGCCGTCGACGACGACCAACGCGCCGCCTTTGCCGACCTGGGGCTCGACGCTTCGCTCGAGGCTGGGGAGGCGCTGGCTCGCGGCTCGGTGATCATCGACAGCAGCCCGGCGGGGAACAAGAACAAGGAGAAGTACTACGCCGCCCTCGAGGGCCCACTCGGCTTCATGGCGCAGGGCTCGGAGTACGGCTTCGGGAAGATGTACGCCCGGGGTATCAACGACGAGGCCCTGGTGCGCGGCGAGGACCGGTTCCTGCAAATCGTCTCGTGCAACACCCACAACATCTCGGTGCTGGTCAAGTCCATCGCCTTCGATGGTGCGGCTCCGCACCTGGTCGACGGGCGGTTCGTCTGCATGCGCCGGGCCAACGACATCAGCCAGGAGGGGTCGTTCGTCCCCAGCCCCACGGTGGGCCGCCACGACGACCCCCGCTTCGGGACCCACCACGCCCGTGACGCTCACGGCGTCTTCGAGACCCTGGGCCACGACCTACCGCTGTGGTCCTCGGCCATAGTCCTCAACAGCCAGTACATGCACGTGCTGCAGTTCGGCCTCACCCTCGACCGGGACATCACCGTCGAGGAGGTGGTGGAGCGCCTGGCCGCCAACCCCCGGGTGGCCCTCACCCGCAAGCGCTCCGCCAACCGGGTCTTCTCCTTCGGGCGCGACCATGGCTACTTCGGCCGCATCCTCAACCAGACGGTGGTGCCGGTGCAGACCATCGCGGTGCGCGATCGGCGCACCGTGGTCGGCTTCTGCTTCACCCCGCAGGACGGCAACGCCCTGCTCTCTTCGGTAGCTGCCACCCTCTGGTACCTGTACCCGGCAGGGTTCGAGGAGCGCATCGACGTCCTGCGTCCCTACCTGTTCCGAGAGGTTTGATGGGGCCGGCGGCCGCCGCCGGCGCGGGCCGGCCGGAATGGCGCCGCCCTCAGTCCTTGTAGCGCCAGACGATGCGCCCCCGCGAGGGGTCGTATACCGACAGGTCCAGGTCGACGCGGTCACCGGGGAGGATGCGGATGTAGCGGCCCCGGCGCATCTTGCCGGAAGCGCGGGCAAGCACCTCGAGGCCACCGTCCACCTGCACCCGGAACATGGCGTTGGGTAGGGTCTCCTCGACCGTGCCCTGCACACGTACCACGTCTTCCTGTTTCGCCAAGGAGGCCCTCGCCGGTCGGGACGGAATGAGGGAGTCACTGTCGCACGCCGTGGCGCGATTATCAAGGCAGGGTCGGCCGGGGCGAACGCGGCGAAATCGATGCCCATAAGTGCAGGCGCGTGATGTAATGGGGGTATGCGGAAGGCGCCGGCACGGGTCGGTCTTCCCCCACTCCCCCACGCCGTACCGGCGCCCCCGCATCCTTCCCCAGATGGCCCCGCCTGGCCGTTCTTCGCCGTTGAGTAAGGTGGGGGCCCGTGTCATAATCTCCTACACCGGTAGTGGCAATCGAGCCGGAGGACTGAGGAACGATCCCCGATGGGCGCCACCGTCGACATCGACCTGGGCAAGTACCGACTGGGCTGGTCTGACGCCGAGGACTACGTCTTCAAGCCGGAGAAGGGCCTCAGCGAGGAGATCATCCGCCAGATGTCGGGGATGAAGGGCGAACCCGCCTGGATGCTCGAGTTCCGGCTCAAGGCCTACCAGCGCTTCCTGCGCAAGCCGGTGCCCACCTGGGGGGGCGGGGGCCTGCTGCAGACCATCGACCTCGACAACATCTACTACTACATCAAGCCCACCGAAGGGCAGGCCAAGTCCTGGGACATGGTCCCCGAGGGGATCAAACGCACCTACGAGCGCCTCGGCATCCCCCAGGCCGAGAGGAAGTACCTGGCAGGGGTCACGGCCCAGTATGAATCGGAGGTCGTCTACCACCGCAACCGGGAGGACCTGGCACGCCTCGGGGTCCTGTTCTGCGACATGGACACCGCCCTGCGCGAGTACCCCGACCTGGTCCGGCAGCACTTCGGGACGGTGATCCCGCCGGGCGACAACAAGTACGCCGCCCTCAACTCGGCGGTCTGGTCGGGCGGGTCCTTCATCTACGTCCCCCCCGGGGTGCACCTCGACCAGCCGCTGCAGGCTTACTTCCGCATCAACGCCGAGAACATGGGCCAGTTCGAGCGCACCATGATCATCGTGGACGAGGGGGCCTACTGCCACTACGTGGAAGGGTGCTCGGCCCCGGTGTACTCCACCGACTCGCTTCACGCCGCGGTGGTGGAGATCATCATCAAGGACGGGGGGCGCTGCCGGTACACCACCATCCAGAACTGGTCCAACAACGTCTTCAACCTGGTGACCAAGCGGGCGGTGGCCCACCGCAACGCCACCATGGAATGGGTCGACGGGAACATCGGGTCCCGCCTCAGCATGAAGTACCCGGCGGTGTGGCTGGTGGGGGAGGGCGCCCATGGGGAAGTGCTTTCCATCGCCTTCGCCGGGCAAGGGCAGCACCAGGACACCGGCGCCAAGATCGTGCACGCCGCCTCGAACACCACCTCGCTGATCACCTCCAAGTCGATCTCCAAGGACGGGGGCCGGGCCGGGTATCGAGGCCTGCTCCGGGTGGAGGAGGGGGCGCACCACGTGAAGTCGTTCGTGCGCTGCGACGCCCTGATCCTCGACCCGCAGAGCCGGTCGGACACCTACCCCTACATGGAGATCGAGGAGGCCGACGCGAACATCGGCCACGAAGCGACCGTCTCCAAGGTGGGCGACGACCAGCTGTTCTACCTGATGACCCGCGGCTTGGGGGAGGCCGAAGCCACCGCCATGATCGTCGCCGGCTTCATCGAGCCGATCGTGCGGGAGCTCCCCATGGAGTACGCCGTGGAGCTGAACCGTCTCATCGAGCTGCAGATGGAGGGCTCGGTCGGGTGAGGTAGCGGACGGGGCCGGCCGGCGCCGGCCCGGGTACCATCGGCCCCGATGGCACGCGTCGGCATCGTCGGCCTTCCCAACGTCGGCAAGACCACCCTGTTCAACGCCCTCACCGGCCTCGAGGCGCACACCGCCCCCCACCCTTTCTCCACGGTGGAGCCGGCGGTGGGAGTGGCCCGGGTGCCCGACCCCCTCCTCGAGCGGCTCGCCACCCTGGAGCACCCCGACAAGACGGTGCACGCCACCCTCGACCTGCTCGATCTGCCGGCCATGGCACGGCCCGGCTCGTCGGGCCTGGGCGCCCGCTTCCTGGCGAGGCTGCGGGAGATGGAGGCGCTGGCGGTGGTGCTGCGAGCCTTCGAGGACGACGGGGTGCCCGACGACGAATCGGGCACCGACCCCGCGGAGCAGGCCGAGGCGCTGCTGCTGGAGCTGGCCCTGGCCGACCTGGAGGTGCTCGCTCGCAAGGCGGAGAAGGCGGTCAAGGAGGCCACTGCCGATTCGACGAAGCGGGCGGGGGCCGCGGCGGTAGCTCGGGCGGTCGAGGTGCTCGATCAGGGAAGGGCGATGCGCACGGAATCGTGGAACGAGCAGGAGGAGGCGGCTTTCCACGACCTGGCCCCGCTCACCCTGAAGCCGGCGGTGTGGGTGGTCAACGTGGGGGAGGACGAAGCGTCGGCGGCCGAGCGGGTGGCGGCGGTGGCGGCGGCGGTGCCCTCCGGTGACACGGTGGTGGCGCTGTCGGCCCGCCTCGAGGAGGAGGCCTCCCGCCTCGACCCCGAGGAGCGGAAGGAGCTGCTGGAGGGCCTCGGCCTGGGGGAGGGGGCCCTGGCCCGGGTGGTGCGGGCCACCTACGACGCTCTGTGCCTGGTCACCTTCTACACCGCCGGCGACAAGGAGGTCCGCGCCCGCACCGTGCGCCGGGGAGCGCACGCCCGGGAGGCGGCCGGCAAGGTGCACAGCGACATGGAGCGGGGGTTCATCCGGGCGGAGATCGCCCCCATCGCCGAGGTGGTGGCGGCGGGGGGATGGGAGGCGGCCAAGGCGGCGGGGCGGGTGAAGGTGGAAGGGCGCGACTACGTGATCGCCGACGGCGATGTGATGTTGGTGCGGTTCTCGGTATGAGGAGGGCGGGCGTCGGGCCCGTCGGTGGGGCGGCAATCGGCCGGGCGAGCAGCTGAGGAGGCGGGGTGCGGGCAGTGGCGCAGCGGGTCTCGTGGGCCCGGGTGCGGGTCGACGGGGAGATCGTGGGGGAGATCGGCCCGGGCCTGCTGGTGCTGGTGGGGGCCGCCGCCGGCGATACCTCCGCCGACGCCGCCGCCCTCGCCGACAAACTGGCCGGCCTGCGCATCTTCCCCGACGGAGAGGGGCGGATGAACCGGTCGGTGGCCGAGGCGGGCGGGGCGGTGCTGGTGGTGAGCCAGTTCACCCTGCTCGGCGACCTGCGGCGCGGGCGGCGCCCCTCCTTCACCGGCGCCGCCCCTCCCGAGGAGGCCGAGCCGCTGGTGGAGGCGGTGGCCGAGCACCTGGGCCGGGCCGGGGTGCCCTGTGCCACCGGCCGCTTCCGGGCGCACATGGAAGTGGAGCTGCTCAACGACGGCCCGGTGACGCTGGTGCTCGACGTGAGCGAGGGCCGGGTGCGCTGACCCCCGGTCTCACCCGGGGTGGGCGGCGATCCAGGCGGTGCCTTCGGGGCAGAAGCGGGCGAAGTCGCAGTCGCGGCACGATTCCGAGGGTGAGGGGGTCTTCTCTCCGCCGGCCGCTCGGGCGGCGAGGCCGGCCAGGTGGGCGCGCGCTTCTCGCAGCCAGCCCGCGTCGACATCCTCGCCGGCCTCCTCCAGATGGCCGCCGCCGAGGTAGGCGAAGGTGACCCGGGTGTGGGCCGGGGCGGAAGCGGCGAAGCCGGCCTCCGCCAGCGCCACGGCGTAAGCCTCCAGTTGGACGCGCCGGGCCGGGTCGGGGCGCAGTCGCCCGCTCTTGAAGTCGACGACTTCCCAGGCTCCCGGCGGGTTCTCGTAGACGGCATCGATGCGGCCTGCCAGCCGCGTCTCTCCGATCGCCAGCTCGAACGGGGCCTCTACCAGCAGGGGCGAGAGGGAAGCGAAGCGGGAGGCGCGGAAGGCGGCGAACGGGTTGCCCCGGGCGCCGTGCCCCTCGCCGGTGGCGAAGTCGTACAGGTCCTCCTCGGCCTCCTCGAGGGGGAGGCCGCCCCGGTTGTGCAGCTCGATGCGCCGGTGCAGTTCGATGCCGCGCCGCAGCTGGGAAGAGGGCCGGCGGGGCAGGCGGTCGGCGGTACTCCAGTGGAAGCGGAGGGGGCAGGAGGCGAAGGTGACCAGGCCGGTGACGGTGGTGCGGAAGGGAGCGGCCCCGGCGGCCCCTGGGAGGGGCTCGGGCAGCCCTTCCAGTAGGGGGGCCAGCCGGGCGGCAGCGGCCTCGAAGTTGCCGGTGATGCCCGCCTCGTCGGCCAGGTGCCGGGGTGAGGCCGGGTCGGCCACGGCCGCCCGCAGGGCGGCGCGCCACCCGGCCGGGAAGAAGGTGTCGGGGTCGCCGGTGCCCGGGTCGAGGCGCAGGGTGGCCGGTGGGAGCCCCGGCTCGGGGGTGTCGGCAGCCCGGGTGGCCCCTGCTTCGGCTGCCAGGGCGAGGAGGGGGCTGTGCTCCTTGGGCTGCTTGCCCCCGTACCAGAAGGCCCCGGTGAGCAGCAGGTGGCGCTTGGCCCGGGTGACCGCGACGTAGACGGCTCGCCACTCCTGGTCCTGGTGGCGACGGCGCACCAGGTCGGCGCGCTCCTCGGGGTCGTCGGACAGGGCGGGTAGCCAGGCGCGGTCGAGGCGCAGGTGGTGGGGGAGGAAATGGGGATGGGCCAGTGGGTCCTCCAGGGCGTGCGCCCGGCCGGGGAAAGTGCCTTTGCACAGGGCGGGGAGCACCACCACCGGCCACTCCAGGCCCTTGGCCCGGTGCACCGTGAGGAGCACGACCGCGTCCTCTCCGCTCACCCGGGCGGTGTCGAGCTCGTCGGCGGCCCGGTCCTCGTCGAGCAGGTCCAGGTAGTCCAGGAAGGCGTCGAGCGAGGGGGCGCCCTCCAGGGGGCTCCACGCCTCGGCCAGATCGAGGAACCGGTAGAGGTTGAGGCGGGCGGAGAGGCGGGCGGCGTCGCTGAGGGCCTCGACCTCGGGCCAGGCACCGGTGTCGTCGAGCACCCGGCGGCACAGCTCGACCAGGCTCATCCCCTGGGCCGCCTCGAGCAGCCGGCGGTAGGCGTCTCGGAAGCCGCGCAGGCGCCGCCCTGCCTCGGCGGAGAGGCCGGAGCACTCCTCGAGATGGTCGAAGGCCTCGAGCATCGCCCGGCCGATGACGCTCACATCGTCGTCACCGGCGGGGCGGGGGCGGGCCCGCCAGGCGGCCACCGGGGCCAGGTCGCCCAGGCCCAGGTGGTAGCGGGCCCCGAGCAGGACCCGCATGAGGGCGGCGTCGTCGTCGGGGCGGCCGATGATCCGCAGCCAGGCGTGCAGGTCGGCCACCTCGGGGATGTCGAGCAGCCCGCCCAGGGCGGCTACCTCGACCGGGATGCCCTGCTGCTCGAGCGCCTCGCGCACCAGGCCGATGTCGCGGTGCCGGCGGAAGAGGATCCCGACGTCGCGCCAGGCGATGTCCCCCGTCTCGTGCAGGTCCACCAGCCGGCGAGCGATCCAGTCGGCCTCCTCGGCGGCGTTGTGGAACCAGCCGGTCTCCAGTTCCCCGGGTGGGGCGTCGGCCAGGGCCCGGAGGCAGTCGAGGCCGCTGGGTCGGCCGATCTGGCCCCTGACCAGGTTGGCCAGGGCCACGATGCGGGAGGCGGACCGCCGGTTGTGGGACAGGGTGAGGGTGGCGGCCGGGGTGCCGTCGGCCTCGGGGAAGTGGGTGGGGAAGGCGCCGAAGTTCTCCAGCGAGGCGCCCCGCCACTCGTAGATGGTCTGGTCGGGGTCGCCCACCGCGGTCACCGGGAAGCCGGCGCCGAAGATGAGGCGGAGCAGTTCCCGCTGCGCCGGGTTGGTGTCCTGGTACTCGTCGAGGAGCACCACCCGGTAGCGGGCCCGCAGCCGGGCGGCGACCTCGGGGTGGGTGGAGAGCAGTTGGTGGCCGCGGGCAATCATGTCGGCGTAGTCGACGAGCCCCAGCTGCTCCTTGCGCTCGGCGTAAGCGGCGAGGACCTCGGCCATCTCGGCGCGCCGGGCGGCTACCTCGCCGTCGGTCGCACCCTCCTCCAACAGGTCGTCGGGGTCGAGGAGGTGGTCCCCCAGCCGGCCGGCCAGGGCGGCCAACTCGTCGACCCGGGCCCCGGGGGCGGTGAGGTCGAGGGCCAGCCGGGGGCCGGCTCCCAGCGCCTCGCGCAGTAGCTGGCGGGCGTAGCCGGGGGTGATCACCCCCACTCCCCGCTCCACTCCCACTAGCGGCCCGAACTCGGCGAGCAGGCCGTGGGCGAAGCCGTGGTAGGTGGTCACCTCGACCTGGCGCCCGGCGGCGGCCAGTTCGGGGAGGTGGAGGCGCAGGCGATCGGCCAGCTCCTCGGCCGCCTTGTTGGTGAAGGTGATGCCCAGTGCCTCTTCGGGGGCGATCCCCTCGCGCCGAATGAGGGCGGCGAGGCGCAGCGCCATGGTGGTGGTCTTCCCGGTGCCGGCCCCGGCGGTGACCCGCAGCGGCCGGAGCGGGTAGTCGGCGACCGCCTGTTGCTCGGGGGTGGGGGTCACCGTCATCCCAGGTAGGCCTCTCTGCCTTCGGGCCACTCTGGGCACACGCGCCGCACCGCGCAGGTGCGGCAATGGTCGCCCGGGGCGGGGACCCACCTCTCATCGCGGATGCCGGCGGCGGCGTCGGCCATGAGCCCCCGGATCTCATCGAGGCGCCCGGGGTCGAAGGGACGGATGGTGACCTTCTTGGTGGCGGCGGCTGGGAACCACATCTCGGCCCCGGCCACCTCGCCGAGGGAAGTGATCCGCGGGTCGGCGGCGGCGGCGAGCATGTAGAAGCCGAGCTGCAGCGAGGCCGCCGCCTCGTCGGCGCGTGCGGCGGTGCGGGCCGTCTTGTAGTCGACGACGTGCACCCGGGGAGGGTCTCCCGACCTCACCTCGATGCGGTCGGCTCGTCCCCGCCAGCGGGTCCCCTCCACCTCGAGCGTCAGGGGCACCTCCACCGCCGCCACCCGCCCCCGGCCGGGCCATTGGTCGTACAGGTGGCGCAGCACTTCCTCGCCCCGCCGCCGCCAGGCGGCCGCCCACTCCCCGCCCCCGAAGGGAGCCGGATCCCAGTGCCTGTCGAGGGCGGTGAGCGCGTCGGCCAGCGTGCCCTGCGCCTCCCCGGCTGCCAGCGCAGCCCCCTCGGTGGATTCGAGGACCTGGTGGATGAGCGACCCGAGGGAGGCGTACACCGATCCTTCGTCACCCACGTGCAGCCAGCGCTCGAAGACGTAGCGGCGCGGGCACCGGAGGTAGGACTCGGCCTGGCTGGGGGAGAGCGCCAGGCCGGGCGGGATGAGGCCGTCGTCGCGGCCCCGCTCCAGCACCCCGGCGAACTCCTCCGGGGGACGGGCCCGCCAGGTGCCCTGGGCGACCAGGGCGTCGAGCGCGGCGAGGCGCCGGGGAGCCGATTCCCCCGGATTGGCCAGCAGGCGCCGCAGCCACGCCTCGGCCTCGAGCGGGGTGGAGGGCTCGGCGGCTCCGGCCGGCAGGCGGGCAGCCTCGGCCGGCGTGGGCACGCCGGCGACCAGGGCGAGGAACCGGCTGGGCAAGCCCCGGCCCTGCTCGAACTCGCCCCTGGTGCAGGTCCACACGACCCGCCGGCGGGCCCGGCACATGGCGGTGTAGGCGAGGCGCATCTCCTCCTGGAGGCGGAACTGCGAGTAGGGACCGGCCTCCCCGGGCAGGAAGGGTGAGAGGTGGCGCACTCCCAGCAGCGACTCTCGCAGCCGCAGGTCGGGGAAGACTCCCTCCAGCGCGTCGGCGACAAAGACCACGTCGAACTCCACCCCCTTGGCCTGGTGCAGGGTGGCGAGGGTGAGGCGGTCCTCCTCCGGCAGGGCGTATTCGAGCAGGGGAGTGGCCTCGAAGTCCTCGGCCTCGCTCCAGCGCAGGTAGTCGGACAGGGTGGCGCGGGGGTCGCGCTCGTTGAGGCGCCCCAGCACCTGGGCGAGGGAGGACCAGGCGGCGCGCTCTGCCCGGTGCCGGGGCGACTGGGCCAGTTCGGGGATGTGGGGCAGGGTCGACCAGAGGTGCCAGAAGCCCTCGACGGCGGGATGGCGCAGCGCCCAGGAGGGGTCCGAGACGAGGTCGGCGATGGCCTCTCCCTGGGGGAGGCCCCGGCGCACGACGGCGGCCCACGAGTCGCCGGTGCGGGCCTGCTCGCGCTCGAGCTCGCGCATCGCCGACAGGGTCAAGCCGGCCGGTACCCCGAGCAGCAGGCGGCGCAACGCCGCCGCCTGCTCGGCACCGGTGCCGGCGGCGGCGCGCACGCAGTCGAGCACTACCCGCACCGCCGGGTGGTCGACGAGGCGCCGGTCGGGCTCTTCGTGAGGGATGCCCCGCCGCTCCAGGGCCCGGGAGAGCTCGGGGAGGAAGCGGCGCTTGCTGCGCACCAGGACCGCCATGTGGCGGTAGGGGACGCGGTCGCGCAAGTGGGCCCGCTGGGCCTCGGCGGCGATCCACTCCGCTTCGTGGGTCTGCTGGTCGAAGGCGTAGGTCTCCACCACTCCCCGGCCGGGGGCGGGGATCACCGGCCCGGCCTCACCGGGGAGCCCTCCCCCGGCGGTGACCCGCACCGCCGCCGCCAGGATCTCGGCCGGCACCCGGAACGAGGTGGTCAGCACGATGCGCCGGGCCGGCTGGCCGGCGGCGTCGGGGAAGGAGGCGGGGAAATCGGCGACGTTGGTGAGGGCCGCCCCCCGGAACGAGTAGATCGACTGGTAGGGGTCGCCGGCCACCGTGAGGTTGCGATGAGGCAGGTAGAGCCTCTGGAGGAGGTGGGCCTGGGCCACCGTCGTGTCCTGGTACTCGTCCACCAGCAGGTAGTGGAACTGGGCGGCTGTCCGGGCGCGCACCTCGGGATCGTCGAGCAGTGTGACGGCGGTGGCCTGCAGGGTGCCGTAGTCGATGCGTCCCTCGGCGGCCAGGGCGGCCCGATAGCGCTCCAAGAAGCCGGGCAGGGCCCGCCAATCGGCCCGCTCTTGCGACCGGGCGCCGAGGTCATCGGGGCCGACCAGGTTTTCCTGACAGCGGAGGACGAAGTCGGCTACCTCGCCGGCCAGGGTGTGGGTGCCGAGCAGGCTGCGGAAGGGCAGGGGCCACTCCGCCGGGTCCTCGGCGGCCAGGAGGTGTCCCACCAGGGCCACCTGCTCGGGGCCGGTGAGCAGGGAGGGCACCCGGCTCCACCCCCGGAGCCGCTGGGCGTGGGCTTCGACGAGCCGGAAGGCGAAGGAGTGAAAGGTGGAGGCGGGGATCACCGTGAAGGATCGGTGCAAGCCGGAGGCGACCCGGGAGCGCAGGTCGGCCGCTCCCCGGCGGGAGAAGGAGAGGAGGAGCAGGCCCTCCGGGCTGAGCCCCCCGTCGATGAGGCGGAGAGCCCGCCGGACCAGGAACTCGGTCTTGCCGGCGCCGGGCCCGGCCACCACCAGCTGTGGGCCGTCGACGGCGGCGACGACGGGATCCCACTCGTCGGGATCGACCCGGGTCTCGAGGCAAGCCTCCGCCATCGCCTCCACCGTATCGCACCGGTGTGACAGCGGCCGCGCCGACGCCGGGTTTCAGATCGCCAGCGGCTCCTGGTGGGCGAGGGCGGTGCCGTCGTGGAGCAGGTGGATCACGCGCAGTCCCATCTCCTCCAAGGCGGGGGCAATGAGGAGGGCGCGGTGGCAGTGCTCCGGCCGCTCCTCGGCACAGAGGAGGGCCACCTTGGCCTCGGCGGCCATGGCCGCCAGGTGGACCAGGGCGGCGCGGAACCGGGGAGAGCGGCGGATGGCCTCGTAGTCGGCCCCGCCGTCGGCGAGGAGCAGATCCGGGTCGTCGGGCCGGCCTCCGAGGGCGTCTCCCATCCAGCGGTAGCCGAGCCCGGCGGTGGCGGCCAGTTCCTCCAGGACACGCCGGGAGAACTCGGGGGCGTGGCGGGAAACGGGCTGGGAACGGACATCGATGATGGTGGGCACCCCGTGCTGCTCGAGCACGGCGGCCATTTCGGCGAAACCGGCCCGGCCGTGGCCGATGGTGTAGATCGTGACGGGCATCACCCCTCTTTCGGCGAGGCCGGGCCCATTCTGACCGATGCGAGGCGCCGAGTGGGGTCAGCCGACCGCGGCCGCGGTCGGCTCCATGGGCTCCGCCAGGCCGGCCCAGGCCGGGCAGATGTCCTTGAAAGAGCACCACTCGCAAAGGGGGCCGGGCCGGGGTGGGAAGTCGTCGCGGTCCATGGCCCGCTCGATGGCCGCCCAAAGCGCCCGCAACTGGCGGTCCATGGCCTCGAGCTGGGCAGGGTTGACCGCCAACTCGTAGACGACGGGCCCGTTGAGGTAGATGAGCCGCAGGAGATCGGGGGCGCGCCCGCTCCGCCGGCGCACGAGCAGGGCGTAGGTCTTGAGGGCGAAGAAGGCGGGGAGGGCATAGCGCTCCGGCGGGGCCTTGCCGGTCTTGTAGTCGCTGATGACCAGGCGGCCGTCGGGAGCGGTCTCCATGCGGTCGAGGATGCCCCGGATGGTGATGCCGTCGAGGTCCTCGAGCAGGTCCATTTCCCGCTCCAGGGGATCGAAGGAGGCGGGGTCTTCGACGGCGAAGTAATTGGCGAGAATCTGCAGGCTCTCCAGGCCCCAGGCGCGTTCATCCTCGACGCTGGCGAAGAGCTCCGAGTACTCGGCGGTGGAGCGGAGTACCTCCCAGGCGCGGCGGAACAGGTCGTACAGCGCCTCGGGAGTGCGCTGGTCCCGGGGCCGATCGAAGAGCCGCTGCAGCGCCAGGTGGGCGGTGGTCCCGCGGGCCTGGTAGGTGGTGACCGGCTCGGGCAGGCGGTCGATGGCCCGGAAGCGGAACAGCTGCGGGCAGTGCTTGAAGTCGCCGGCCCGGCTGGGGGACAGGGTGTGGAGCCCCATGCCGGGGACTATACGCCCGCCGAGTGACACGGGTGTAGTTCGGCGGGAGGGGAGAAGAGGGGGTCGTAAACCGGAAAGTCGCAAGGTGCGCGGCCACAATGCCGTTTCACGCTGGCGCGGGGGCCGTTTCGGTGTCGGTGCCCGGCCCACAACCGTGACCGCGAGCAGGCGGTTGTCCCCGTATCCTCAGGGAGCGCGGACGTAGGCAACAGGCCATCGGGATGAACCGTGTACACAGCAGTCGCCGCGGCGGCCCTTCCCAGTGGGTGTGGCTGATCGCGGCGGCCGGCGTGGCCGGGGTGGCAGCCGTGCTGGTGGTCACTCTGTCCGGCGGCAAGGATGACGGCTCTCCGGTTTCCGATGTGACGGCCACGCCCGTTCCATCCCTTGGCGGAGGGCCGGTCTATTACGTGGCAGCGGAGGAACCGCAGGCCAGCGACACGAACAACGGCTTCTACCCGACTTATCGCGGCGGTAGCGACGGTCCCTGGCTGACTCTTCAGCATGCCGCCAACGCCATGGCCGCCGGGGCGACCACCTATGTGCGGAGTGGGGTCTACTACGAATCGGGCATCACCTTCGCCGCCGCCGGCCTGGCCGAGGCGCCGATCACCCTGGCCACCTACCCCGGTGAGGAGGCCATCGTGGACGGGTCGGGGACAGGGGGCCTTCTGCCCGGGATCGGGATCACGGAGGGGCAGGGTTACTACGTCATCCAGGGCCTGACCATCCGTCACATGCCGTGGAGTGGGATCGCAACCGACGCCGCGTCGTCGGTGCCTTACCCGGGCATCGTCATCCGCGACTGCGTGCTGTACGCCAACGGATGGTCGGGGATCGACCTGGCAGCCGCCGTCGGCTTCCTGGTCGAGGGAGTGGAAGCGTACGAGAACGGCTTCTACGGGATGAACGTCGGTGCCTCTGAGGACGGCTCCCTATCCAGTGCGGACGGGGTGGTCAGGGACTCGGGCTTCTACAACCAGCTGGGGGAGGAGGGCCATGGTCTCGCCGTCAATCAGGGACACGACATCGTGCTGAGCGGCAACTTGGCCCATCACAACCGGATACACGGGATCGACATCTCCGACATGCCGAAGTCCGGTGAGCTGTCCCACGACATCATCGTCGAAGGCAACTCCTCCCACGACAACGGTGTGGGGGGGTTCTCCATCAACTCCGACTCACACCACGTCGTCTTCCGCAACAACACCGCCTGGAGCAACGGGACGGGCTTCCTCTGCTACGAGGGCTGCTGGCACATCGAGTGGTACAACAACGTTGCGGTCGGCAACTCAGATGCGGGCTTCCGGGTGCAGGCAGCGCTCGGGCTCTACAGCACCCCTGGCGACAGCCTGCTGGTGTTCAAGAACAACATCGCCGACGGCAACGGCCTCCGGGGCTCCGACGAGCGGCCGGCCCTCGTGGTGGAGGGCACGCAGTGGGAGACCATCGTGGAGCACAATGACTGGAGTGGCGGGGCAGGCGCGGATGCCCTGGTGGTGGGGCTCAACATCGTGGACGAGTCGGGCGACATCTACTCAGCCGCCCAGATCAACCAGGGCGCCTTCCCCCCCGGCAATGTGTCGGCCAACCCCCAGTTCGTGGACCCTGCCACGGCGGACTGGCACCTGCAGGCCACCTCCCCACTGATCGACCTGGGGGTCGACGTGGGCCTGCCCTACTGCGGAGCGGTCCCCGACCTCGGCGCCTTCGAGTCCTGTCCCTGAGCACCGGTGCTCCCTGAGCGTCCTGCCCCCGAACCTAGCCGTTCAGGCCGCCGCCCCCGAGTGGACTCCATGCAATGAGCCGCCGCCCCGCCCCGGAGCCGGGCAGCGGAGAAAGGAGGCCTGGCGGCTGTAGGTGGCTGGCCGGAGCGGCGCGTATCCGGCCCGTCGGATAGAGTCCGGCTCACCGAAGCGAGGGGGAACATGCGCCGTGTAGCGGTCGCGTGGGTGATCGTGACAGCCGTGGTCGCGGGGTGCTCCAACGGCAGCGGAGGCGGGCCATTCGGCTCGGGTACCACAAACGGTGTCTCCTCCAGCGTGCCGTCGTCGGGGACAAACGCACCGGTGACCACGGTACCGATGTCGCTGCCCGCCGGCTGTTCGCTGGAGACTGCGGGCCCCCTCGTTACCGGCACGGACTTCTACACCGTACCCGACGTGGCCGAACCACCCGTGCGCCACTGGTACCGGGACCCGACCTTCGGCACCTGTGTAGTGCGGGTCACCGACCGGGGAAGCGACCTGGACCCCGACGATCCCTCCCCTGGGATCACCAACGACTACTCGCGGGTCCCCGCCTTCAACGCTGACGGCTCTTTGCTGCTGCTGCGGAGCACGGAGGGCATATGGTACCTGTACGACGCTGCCACCCTCCAGCCGATCCGCAGCGTGCCGGTGGAGGTCGAGCCGCGCTGGGATCCCGCCGACCCGGCGGTGATTCACCACCACGACGGGACCCGCCTGCTCGCCTACAACGTGACGACCGGGGACGAGAGCCTGGTGCACGACTTCGCCTCGGACCTGCCCGGCATGGATCTTGTCGCGGTGTGGACCCGCGAAGAAGGCCGCCCTTCCGCTGACGGGCGCTACTGGGCGATGCAGGCCCAGAACACCGACTGGCAGACGGTGGCCTTCCTGGTGTATGACCGAGAGGCGGACACGGTCACGGTGCGCGACCTGCGCAGCCTTCCCGGGGTGGAGGAGGGTATCGACCACGTCGCGATGAGCCCGCTGGGAACCTACTTTCTGGCCTCTGTCGACCACTACTGCGAACACGGGCAGTTGGGCACCGACGCCGAGCCGTGCGGCCTCATGGTCTACAACCGGGACCTGCAGGAGGGGCGGAGCCTGCTGCGCATCATCGGACACCACGACGTAGTGCTCGACGCCGAGGGGCGCGAGGCGGTGATCTTCCAGGACGTCGACACCGACGAGATCTCCATGCTCGACCTGGAAAGCGGTACGGTGACCCCGCTGTTGCCCATCGACTTCAGCTACACCGCCATCGGTCTGCACTTCTCCGGCCTGGGCTTCGACCGGCCGGGCTGGGTGCTCGTCTCCACCTACGACGACGACCCCGTCGCCCACACCTGGATGGACGACCAGGTCTTTCTGGTGGAGCTGGCGGCCGGCGGCCGGGTGGTGCGCCTGGCCTACAACCACTCGGTACGCGACGAGGCGCAGGAGGTGGACTACTGGGCGGAGCCCCACGCCACGACCGACCGCAGCCTCACACGAATCGTCTTCAGCAGCAACTGGGGCAGGACAGGGAGCGGCGAGGAAGAGGTCTATCTTATCGCCCTGCCGCCCGACTGGCCCGACCTCCTCGGCCCCGCCTCCGGAGGATAGGGCGCCCGGGGAGAGCAGCAGGTCACGCACCCATCGCTGGGGGTGGACGGCACCGGAGGGACGCGGGGACTCGGTCAGCAGAGGGGAGGAGGGGTGTAGCCGGGGGCAGGGGTCCTGGCCGCGGCCGCGGTCAGGCCGCTCGATGCCGCAAGACCGCGCCGGAAGCCCTGAACGGGCACACACCCGAACCCGCACGTCGGAGACGGTATTCAGGCGTTCCCCCAGGTCACCGAAACGGCCCGCGCTTCCTGGGAGGGGAGGAGGTCACGGCCTGGCCCTCTGAACTCAGCCAGTCAACCCCCGGCCGTCGTTCCGCTTGCCAGGTAGTGGTACAAGACTCCGTCGGGGTGCCTGGGCGCCCGCAGACCCCGCCGCTCCAGCTGTTCGATGGCCCAGCTGATGGCGGCTTGCCGGTAGGGGCCGGCTTCGCTGCCGGCCGGGTGTGAGCGTCCGGTGATGGCTTCGTAGACGGCGCTCTTCTGCCGGCCGGTCCCGGCCATCACCTCTCGGACCTCCATCTGCTGGAGGATGGGGAGGACGAGCTGGGTCCAGCGGTCGCCCCGGGTGCCATGGGTGTTGCGGTAGTCGTCGGGGTTCATGGTCTGGCCGGTGGCGCGTTCTTCGAGGAGGTTGGCTTCCT
>CAYGYX010000009.1:0-46126 GCA_964354255.1 uncultured Acidimicrobiia bacterium
GTGACCTCCGCTGCCCCCGGGACTGGCGCGGCTTCCGCAGAGATGGGAGGACGGTCATCTCGACGGATGGCCCCGGGGGCTGCGGCGGTCATGGCATGTAGATACAACTAACAGCACTTAGGTGCAACCGGCATGGAGCCGGGGCGCGAAAGAAAGGCCTGGGGCTAGCCGCCGCTCTGGTAGACGGTGTAGCGGATCACCACCACGGTGTCCTCCGTGATCATGACCCCCTCCCGGGGCCGGGTGGCGAGCACCCGACCGCGTTCCGCCGGGTCCGACACGGGCACGGTCACCAGCTCCCAGCTGAAGTCGATCTCGGTGGCCTCCCGCAGGGTGCGCAAGATGGCGACCGCCTCGGCCGGGCTCAGGCCCACCAGGTCGACCATGGCCACCTGCGGGGCCTTGCCGTTGGAGACTTCCAGCTTCACCACCTCACCCTGGCGGATCTTCTCGGGGTGCTCCGGGTCCTGGGAGACCACCTCGTCCTCGGGCTTCTCGGAGTTGACGTACTCGAACCCGACGTCGAAGCCGGCCTCGTAGAGATCGTCGGTGGCCTCCTCGAGCTCCATGCCGACCACGTCGGGGACTTCCTCGCGCGGGGTCTGGTAGTAGAGCTCGACTCCCTCCGGGTCGCGGGGGAACTCGAGCACTGGGAGGTCCTCGGTGACGATCTCCATGTAGTCCCGCCAGATAGGGGCGGCCACGTTCGAGCCCCAGACCGTTTCGTAATACGTCCCGTTGATGACCAGGTTGCGCATCTCCACCTGGCTGTCGGGGAAGCCCACCCACACCGAAGTGGTGTATTGCGGGATGAAGCCGATGAACCACACGTCGGTGTTGTCTTCGTGGGTGCCGGTCTTGCCCGCTTGCGGGCGCCCGATCCAGGCGTTCCCACCGGTGCCGTTGGTGATCACCTGCTCCATGGTGTTGACCACCGCGGCGGCCAGGGCGCCGTCCAAGGCCCGGGTGCGCTGTGTCTCGTGCTCGTAGACCACATTGCCGTCGGCGTCTTCGATGCGCTCGATGAGGTAGTTGTCCACCCGCCACCCGTAGTTGGCCAGGGTCGAGTAGCCGGCGGCCATCTCGAGAGGGCTCACCGCCGAGGCGCCGAGGACTATGGCCGGCACCGACCCCAGCGGCGACTTGATCCCCATGCGGTGGGCCACCTCGGCGATCTTGTCGGCCCCCACCTCTACCGCCACCTGGCAGAACACCGCATTGGTGGAGGCGATGAGGGCCTGCTCCAGTGTCCGGATGCTGCCCTCGCTGGGGCCCCCCCGGCAGACCCAGGGCTCGGCGCCTCCGTAGTCGAGGGTCTGGGGGGAGGAGTCGGCCCAATAGGAGCGCAGTGGCCAGCCGTTCTCCAGGGCGGCCACCAGGCCGAAGGGCTTGAAGGCCGACCCCGGGTTGCGCCGCCCCTTGGTAGCGATGTCGTAGGTGCGCTGGCCGGCCTGGTAGTCCTCGCCGAACTCGAGCCCGGAGGCCATGACGATCGTGCCGCCGGTGCGGTTGTCGACCATCGCGATGGACCCGGTGGGGCCGCTCTCGCCCGGAGGGAACCACTGCTGCAGCAGTTCCTGCGCCGCCTGCTGGAGGGAGTAGTTGACGGTGACGTAGATCTTCAAGCCCCCGCCTCCCTCGCAGGTGGTGTCGTCGGCCGGGCAGCCGAACAGGGCCCGCTTGCGTTGCAGGTAGGTATCGCCCAGGCCGTAGACGGGGTCGTTGAGCACCGCCTCCTTGGCAGCGATGAGCACCTGGGGGGCCAGCGTCTGGAACTCCCGATGGGGCACGGTCACCAGCGGCTCCGCCTCCGCGGTGGCCGCCTCGTCGGCGGTGATGTAGCCCTCGTCCAGCATCTCGTCGATGACGCGGTTGCGCGCTTCCAGCGGGTCGTCGGCCCGGCGCCGGAGGTCGTAGAGGGTGGGGTTGCGGATGGGGACGGCGAGGGCCGCCGCCTCGGCGATCGACAGCTCGTCGAGTTCCTTGCCGAAGTACTCCTGGGCGGCCGCCCGCACCCCGTAGGCGTTGTTCCCGAAGTAGGTGGAGTTCAGGTAGAACTCGAGGATCTGCTCCTTGGGGTAACGCCGCTCCAGTTCCATGGCGATGGCCGCCTCGGAGACCTTGCGCCGCAGGGTGGGCTCGGTGCCGATGAAGTTCTGCTTGACCACCTGCTGAGTGATGGTGGACCCGCCCTGGGTGGTGGCACCCCCGCCGAGGTTGCCGACCAGCGCCCGGACGATGGCCTGGTGGTCGATGCCGGGGTGCTCCCAGAACTCGGCGTCCTCGGCCGAGACGACGGCCGCCACCACCAGGTCGGGGATCTCCTCAAAGGGGACCGGCTGGCTGTTGCGCTCGGTCAGCTCCCCGAGGAGCACCCGATCGGCGGTGTAGACCTCCGAGAGACGGCCGATGTCGGGCAGATCGAGGGAGAGCGAGGCCACGTCGGGGATCCAGGCCCGGCTGAGGGCATCGAGGCTGCCGTAGGCGGCGTTGCCGCCGAGGAAGGCGAGAAGGCCGAACCAGCCCGAAGAGACGACGGCGATGGCGGCCAGCACGGCGAGGGCAATGAGCCGCCTGCCACGCCGATCCCTGTTCTCGGCCTGGTGAATGGAGATCTCCATCGGCTACCCCGTCGGACGTCCCGAGGAGGCCCGGCGGTTCCCGCGCAGCATCCGGCCTCGGCGGGCAGTGTAACGACGCGCTCGGGTTGTGAAGGGATGGCACCCAGGCGTCCGGCGCGAGGCCGGTCGGCCCGTGCTGCCCCTTTCCTCGGCAGGCTCCGGTTCCCGCAGCCGGCGAGGTGCCGGTGGCTCTCCTCGGGATCCCCGACGGCTACCGTCTCCGTCTGTGAGCCGGCCGACTCGTTTCCTGGTGATGGGCGGTGGACCCGCCGGAAGCAGCGCCGCCGCCGTCGCGGTCGTCGGGGGGGCCGAGGTGACGCTGGTCGAGTCCGAGGTGGTCGGCGGCGCCTCCCAGCTGCGGGACTGCATCCCCTCCAAGGCGTTGGTCGCCAGCGCCAACGGCCTGGCCGCCATCCGGGCCGGCGGCCATTTCGGCCGCGCCGATCCCGGGCCCCTGCGGCCCGACGTCGCTCGTCTCGCCGAACGGCGGCTGTCGGTTGCCTCCCTCCTGTCGGCCTCGCTTGTCGGGCGCCTGGAGGCGCTGGGCGTCACTCTGGAGAACGGCTGGGCCCGCTTCACCGGGCCCGGTACCGCCGCGGTGAGCACCGCCTCGGGGGAGCGGGCACTGGAGTTCGATGATGCCCTGATTGCCACGGGGTCGCTGCCCCGCGTCCCCGCCTGGGCGGAGGTGGACGGTGAGTTAGTGCTCACCTCCCGGCAGGCCTACTGCCTGCCGGGCACGCCCGAGCACGCGGTGATCATCGGGGCCGGGTCGACCGGCGTCGAGTTTGCTCACATCTTCTCCAGCCTGGGGGCGAGGGTGACGCTGCTCACGGGCCGGGGACGGGTGTTGCCCCGCACCGACGAGGAGGCGGCCGTCGCCCTCGAGGAGGAGTTCGCCGAGCGAGGAGTGACCGTGCTGCGCGGGGCCCGGGCGAAGTCGGCCCGCCGGCGGGGTGCCGGGGTGGAGGTCACGACCGAGGACGGCCGGGTGGTGGGCGGATCCCACGCCTTGCTGGCGGTGGGGCTTCGGCCGGCTTGCGGGAACCTGGGCCTGGAGGCGGCGGGGGTGGCCCTGGACGGGGAGGCAGTTGGGGTGGATGCCTACCAGCGCACCTCCGCGCCCCACGTCTACGCGGCCGGGGACGTGACCGGCGGGCTGATGCTCAGTTCGGTGGCTGCCGCCGAGGGCGCGGTGGTGGGGAGGCTGGTGCTCGGCCTGGACGCCGTGGCCGTCGATCCGCAGAAGGCCGCCCAGGCGGTGTTCACCGAGCCGGAGATCGCCTGGGTGGGGCTGCAGGAGGCCGAGGCGGCCGCCGCCGGGCGCCGGGTGAGGGTCTCTCGAGTGGGTTTCACCACCAATCCCAAGGCCCTGCTCCAGCCCCGGCCGCGCGGTTTCGTCAAGATCCTCAGCGATCCGGCCGGCGACGTGGTGCTGGGGGGCACGGTGGTCGGCCGCCAGGCCGCCGAACTGATCGGGATCCTCGCCCTGGCGGTGAAGGCCGGGCTGGCGCGTTCCGTGGTGGCCGAGACCCTCATGGCTTACCCCTCCCTGGCCGAGACCGTCTCCGCCGCCGCTCGCTGAATGCCGGGTGGCCGGCGCAGGGTGAGGGCGCGCCGGAAGGCCGGCCCTCCTAGGCGCTGAAGCCCAACTCCCGCAGGCGGGCCCGCACAGAAGCGTCCTCGAGGAGTTCGGCGAAGGCGGCCACGGCGGGGCGAGAGCGGCGCTCGTCGAGTACCGCCAGGTCGAACCGCTCCTCCTGGACGAACAGGAAGCCGAGGCCGGCGGCAGACGCGATCACGTCGAGGGTCACTCCCCAGTCGGCGCGCCCCTGGGCGACCGCCGCGGCCACGGCGTGGTGGGTACGCGGCTGGTTGGTGTAGCCGTCGGGGTGGAGGCCACCCAGCAGGCGGTCGATGAGGACCCGGGTGCCGCTCCCCGGATTGCGGTTGACCATCCTGTGCCCCCCATCCCGCACGGTGGCGAGGAAGGCGGGGAGGTCGGGAGCATCGAGGCCGGGGGTGCCCCGACGGAAGGCTATTCCCTGCCGCCGTCCGTACCCGCCGAGCAGGCCGATCCCCGGGGGAAGGAAGGGGCGGTTGTACTCGCCGGTGGCCTCGTCCATGAGGTGGATGCCGGCGACGTCTCCTTCGCCCCGGGCCAGGGCGGCCAGCCCGGCGGTGGAGCCCACCTTGATCGACTTGACGGCGAAGCCGCGCTCGGCGAGCAGGCCCAGCAGGAAGTCGAGGCCGACGCAGTGGCTGCCGATGGCCACCAGGTCGGCAGGGCGCACCGCCCGGTGGATGAGGCGGACGGCGACCCGCTCTCCCTCGCCGACGTATTCGGTGGCCGCCGGGATGCGCAGGAAGCCGTCGGCCCGGCCGAAGGCGGTGACACTCCCCGAACCGGCCCCCAGTGGGTAAGCGGCGAGGCCGGCCTGGCCCTCCACGAGATCGACCAGCACGTACTCGGTGCGGCCCGCCTCCGAGTTGATCCGCAACGGTGCCACTGCCTCGACCACGGCCGCTTCTTCCTCCGGCCGCCCGGCGAGGCGGCGGAGTAGGGGGGCGACGAACTCGTGGAAGGTGAAGACCGCCGAAGTGGGGAAACCGGGAAGCACCACCACTGGCCGCCCGGCGACGACGGCGAGGAGGATGGGCTTGCCGGGCTTGAGGGCCACCCCGTGCACCACCACCCCGGGGGACCCGGGCAGGCGCCCGGCCAGGCGGTGCACGACTGCGGCGTTCAGGTCCCCCTCGCCCTTGGAGGTGCCGCCGGAGAGGAGCACCACGTCGACGGCGCCGGGCCCGATCAGCAGACCCTCGAGGGCCTCCTCGAGCCGCGGCTCGTCGTCCGGCAGGACGCCGGCCGGCACGGGGTCGCCGCCCAGCTCGGCCACCGCATCGAGCAGCATGCGCTGGTTGGAGTCGTACACCGAGCCGGTGGGGAGGGGAGCTCCCGGGGGGACAATCTCGTTGCCGGTGGACAGCACTGCCACCCGGGGCCGGCGCACCACGCGGACCCGGTCGAGCCCGACCGCCGCCAGCACCCCGCCGTCCTGCGAGGTGAGCACCCGCCGGCGGAGCAGTACCAGATCGCCGCGGCCGATGTCCGATCCGGCGAAAGTCAGGTTGTTCCCCGGGGCCACCGGCCGCTGCACGTCGATGCCCCCACCCGCCGGCTGGGTGTGCTCCACCATGACCACCGCATCGGCGCCGCGTGGGACCACCCCGCCGGTGGCGATGGGCACCGCCCACCCCGCCTCCACCTGAAAACCCGGCGGCGGCTCCTGCCCGGCGGCCAACGAGAGGGTGGAGACGCGGAGGGGCACGGGACGCAGCTCCTCGGCTCCGAAGGTGTCGGCCGCCCGCACCGCGAAGCCGTCGACGTTGCTGCGGTCGAAGGCGGGCACGTCGACCGGGGCGGCGACGTCGGCAGCCAGCACCCGTCCTCGCGCCTCGGCCAGGGGCACCCATTCGTCGGACGGGGCCAGGTGGGCGCAGGCGGCGGTGAAGCGGCGGTGGGCCTCCGCCTCGTCCACCACGTCGAGGAACTGGCGCTGTCTCACCCTGCTCCCCCCGCCGGTCGGTACAGGTGCACCTCGACCTCCGTACCCTCGGGGAAGCCCTCCGATCCCTCCGGGATGACGACGAACCCGTCGGCGGAGGTCACCGAGGAGAGCGCCGAGGCTCCCCCGATGGCGACGGGCTCGACCCGGCCGGAGCGCACCCGCACC
The DNA here is from genome assembly GCA_964354255.1 of uncultured Acidimicrobiia bacterium. Classification (GTDB taxonomy): domain Bacteria; phylum Actinomycetota; class Acidimicrobiia; order Spongiisociales; family UBA11373; genus VGBK01. The sequence continues at coordinate 6,359 of CAYGYX010000009.1, forward strand.
CGGGCGTAGTCGGTGCGCCCTATCTGGGAGACCAGGCGGGCAGCCAGTGGGAGGGAGGCCACCGGGTAGGGCAGGGCGGCGGGGAGGCCGCCCAGGGTGCGGATCACCGGCCCGGCGAAGAAGTCGTAGGCCACCAGGCAGGACACCGGGTTACCGGGGAGGAGGAGCACCGGCGTGTCCCCGATTCGGCCGATGCCGGTGGGGGAGGAGGGGCGCATGGCCACCCCGTGCACCGGCAGTTGCCCCAGTTCGGCGACCAGCAGCGGCACCCAGTCCTCCCGGCCCACCGAGGCCGCCCCGGCGGTGACGATCACCTCCGCGCCCGGCCGGCTCAGCGCCTCCCGCAGGGCCGCCGGGTCGTCGGGAAGGCGCAAGGACTCCTCCACTGCTCCACCGTCACGGGCTACCAGCGCCGCCAGCATGGGGCCGTTGCTGTCGGCGATCTGGCTCCCGGTGGGGCGCTCGCCTGCCGGGAGCAGTTCGTTGCCCGAGACGATGAGGCGCACCCGGGGGCGCCGGTGGACGGCGACCCGGGGGCACCCGATGCTGGAGAGCAGGCCGACGTCCTGGGGGAGCAGGCGCCGCCCGGCAGGCACCACCGGGTCGCCGCGGCGAACGTCCTCACCCACCCGGCCGACGTTGCGGCCCGCCGCGATCGCGGCCGTGACCTCCAGACGGCCTGCGACCTCGGCGGCATCTTCGGCGCGCAGCACCGCGTCGGCGCCCGGTGGGAGGGGAGCCCCGGTCATGATGCGGCAGGCGCTGCCGGGGGTCACGGGCCCGGCGCCGGGCCGGCCGGGCATCGACTCCCCGCCGATGGTGAGGATCACCGGGCCATAGGGGGAGGAACCGAAGGTGTCGGCCGCCCGGAGCGCGTAGCCGTCCATGGTCGCCCGGGGGAAGGGGGGAACGTCCACGTCGCTGACCACCTGGGCGGCGGCCACCCGCCCGGCGCATTCGGCCAGGGGCACCTCCTCGGCCGGCAGGGGGTCCACTCCCTCGAGGGCGGCGGCGAGGGCCTCGGCCACGGTGGTGCGATGGCGGAAGCCGCGCATGCGCACGTCGTCGGCACCGCCTCCCACCGCCACCAGGAGGCGCAGGGTGTCGCCGGCGGCGAGGGGCGCCGAAGCCCATTCCCCCCTGGGGAGGCGGCGGTCCCCGTGGAACACCAGGAGGTGGCGGTGGATGCGCCCGGCCCGGTCCACCATCCGGGGACGGAGGTCGGGATGGGCGGCGAAGAGCGCCTCGAAGGCCTCGCCCACGGTGCTCCCCGCCACCTGGACCGACGCGGCCCCGGCCGCATGGGGGCGGAGCACCGCGGGCAGCAGGATGGTCGCCATGGCCCGGCCGAACCTAGCAGCGAGCGGCACTCAAACGGGCCCGAGCCGGCCCCGGGCCTTCCAGAACGCAGCGTATCGGCCGCCCTGTTCCAGCAGACGGCGGTGGGAGCCCCGTTCCACCACCCGGCCCCCATCGAGCACGATGATCTCGTCCATCCCTTCCAGGCCCTCGGCACCGTGGGTGATGAGCAGCAGGCCCCGCTCCTCTCCAGCGGCGAGGAGGGCGGCCACGACCCCGGCCGCCGCCTCCGGGTCGAGTCCGGCGGTGGGCTCGTCGGCCACCAGCACGGGGAAGGCGGCCAGGAGGGCCCGGGCCAGGGAGACCCGGCGGCGCTCGCCGCCGGAGACCTCTGCGCCGCCTCTCCCCATCGGAGTGGCCAGGCCCCCCGGGAGAGTGGCTACCCATTGGGTGAGGCGGGCGGCGGCCAGGGCTCCTGACACCTCTTCCGCATTCGCCTCCGGTCGTCCGAGGAGCAGGTTGTCGCCCAGGGTGCCCTCCACCAGGACCGCGTCTTCGGCGGCGAGGCCGACGAGGAGGCGGATGCTCGCTCCGGACAGCCGCCGAGCGTCGATCCCCCCGACCAGATAGGCGCCCTCGTCGAGGTCGCGGAAGCGGAGGAGGGCCTGGGCCACGGTCGACTTGCCGGCCCCGCTCTCGCCCACGAGCGCCACCCTCCGGCCCGGCTCCAGGCAGAGGTCGACCCCGCGGAGCGCCCAGGGCCCGCCGGGGCGATGGCGCAGGGAGGCGCCCCGCAGTTCGAGGCGCGGGCCCGCCGGGGACGGGCCCGGCTCGAGCGGATCGGGGGCGGGGTCGGGCCGTCGTTCCAGGGCGGCGAGGCGCCGGGCGGCGGCGGCACCTTCGTCGAGGCGGAGCAGACCGTGGGGGAGCAGCGCCACCGGTTCGAAGGCGGCGACGGCGAGCAGGGCGAGGGCCCCGAGCAGCACCCGGTCGAGTGTCCCGGCGGAGACGGCGTCGAGGCCGACCCGGACGACCAGCCAGAGGCAGATGCCGCTGCCGAGGGCGACCAAGCCCGAGCCGGCCCCGCTCACCCAGGCCGCCTTCCGGGAGAGGCGGGTGAGGCGGCCATCGGCGGCCTCGGCGGCGGCCAGCAGGTCGGGGGTACGGCCGTAGGCGGCTGCCTCGGCGGCTCCCTCGACGAGGTCGAGGACCGCCGTGGCCAGGTCGCCGCGCGCCTCGGCGAGGCGCCCCGCCCGGGTGCGCCCGGCGGCTCGCGCCGTCGCGCCGACGGCGGCGGCGGTGACCGCCAGGGCAACGGCCACCGCGTAGCCGGCCTGCGGCAGCAGGGCCCAGGCGGCGGCGCCGGCCCCGAGCACGGTCAGGACGGTGATCGCGATCGGCAGGAGGGCGCGCACCAGGGCCTGCTCCAGTTCTTCCAGGTCCGCGGTGAGGCGAAGGAGGAGATCGCCCGCCCGTTCCTCCTCGATCCCGGCCGGGCTGAGGCGCTCGACCGTGGCGAAGGCGCGGGTGCGGAGCCGGGCCACCAGGCGGAGGGCGGCGTCGTGGGCGGAGAGGCGCTCCAGGTAGCGCAACACCGCCCGGGAGATGCCGAAGAAGCGCACGCCGACGATGGCCACCGTCAGTTCCAACACCCCCGGGTGCTCCCCGGCGCGGACGATGAGGTAGGCCCCGGTGGCCAGCAGGCCCACCCCAGCCGCCACCGTGCCCGCCCCGGCGGCGGTGGCGGCGGCGAACCAGCCGAGGGACCCCTTCAGCAGGTCGAGGAGGTGCTTCACGGCGCCCTCTCGCGAACGGTCGACAAGCGGCCGGCATCCAGCCACAGCACCCGGTCGGCCCGGGTGGCCGCCCCGGCGTGGTGTCCCGCCAGCACGATGGTGCTCGAGCCGCGCAGCCGGTCGAGGGAGTCCAGCATCGCCAGTTCGGTGAGCGGGTCGAGGTGGGCGGCGGGTTCATCGAGGAGGAGCAGTGGGGCGCGGCGCAGCAACGCCCGGGCGAGGGCGATGCGGCTCCGCTCCCCGGCGGAGAGGCGGGCGCCGCCCTCGCCGACGAGGGTGGCGATGCCCTCGGGCAGATCGTCGACGAAGCCGGCGGCGGCGGCGGCCAGGGCCCGGCGCACCTCATCGTCTGCGGCGCCGGGAGAGCCGAAACGCACGTTGTCGCCGATGGTGCCGTGGAAAAGGCGGGGCTGCTGGGGGAGCCAGGCCACCAGGCGCCGCCACCCGGCGATGTCCAGGGAGGCGAGGTCGACCCCGGCCACCCGCACCCGGCCCTCGGCGGCGGGGACGAGGCCGAGCAGCACTGCCAGGAGGGTGCTCTTCCCGGACCCGGAGGGCCCGGCGACGGCCAAGTACTCACCGTCCTGGATGTGCAGCGAGATCCGGTCGAGAGCAGGGCCGGCCCGGCCGGGGTAAGCGACGGTGAGACCCTCCACCATGATGGGGGCGGGCCGCGCCGGCACGGACGCCGTCCCCCGGGCCGGCGGCTCCCGGCCGGCGGTCTCGAGGCCGTCGAGGATCTCGGTGGCCGCCTCGACTCCTTCGGCCGCGGCGTGGAACTCGGCGGCCAGGCGGCGCGGGGGCAGGTAGGCCTCGGGGGCGAGGATCAGCACGGTGAGCCCCGCCTCCAGGCCCAGGCCCCCGTCGAGCACGCGCAGGCCGACGGCCACCGCCACCACCGCCACCGAGATGGTGGCCGCCAGTTCCAGCACGAAGGCGGAGAGGAAGGCGATGCGGAGCGTGCCCATGGTCTCCCGCCGGTGTCGGTCGGAGAGGGCGGCGAACGCGGCGACCTGCTGCCGGCTGCGGCGGAACACCTTGAGGGTGGGCAGGGCCCGCAGCGCCTCCACGAAGCCCGAGCTCAGGTCGGAGAAGGACCGCCAGCGTCGAGCCACCCGGGCCCGGGTCGCCGCCCCCACCAGCGCGCCGAAGAGGGGAATGAGCGGGAGGGTCACCGCCACGATCACCGCCGCCAGGGGGTCGAGGGCGAGCATCCAGCCCACCACGAAGACCGGGACCGCCACCGCCAGGGCCAGCTGCGGCAGGTAGCGGGCGAAGTAGGCGTCGAGGGCCTCGATGCCCCGGCCGGCGGCCGCGGCGAGGGCACCCGCCCGCTCCCCGGCCCCTTCGCGCTCTGCCACGTGCTCGAGCAGGGCGCGGCGCAAGGCCGACTTGACCCCGGCGGCGCTGTGGTGAGCGGCCACCTCGGTGAGCCAGGCCACCACGGCGGAGGCCGCCGACACCGCCAGTAATCCGGCCAGGGGGGCGGCCAGCGCCCGGGTAGGGGTGCCGGCGAAGCACTCGGCGACGAGGTGGGCGAGCAGGACGGCGCGGGCGATGGCCAGGGCGGCGCCGGCGACGCCGAGGAGGACCGCTGCCGCCAGGAAGGGCCGGGCCCCCCGGCCGATCTGGAAGAGGCGCCGGTCGACGGTGCGCTGCCGCACCGCCGCCGGGCTCAGCTGCTCGGCGACAGCTGCTCCCGGGTCACCCGCTTGCGGAACACCCAGTAGGACCACGCCTGATAGGCGAGCACCACCGGCACGAGGATGATGGCGACGACGGTCATCACCCGCAGGGTGGTGGGCGTCGAGGAAGCGTTGTGGATGTCCAGGGTGTAGGCGGCGTCGGTGCTCGAGGGCATCACCCGCGGGTACAGGCTCATGAACATCAGCAGGGTCGCCGCCAGGATGGTGACGCCGGTGGTGACGAAGGCCCAGCCGTCACGGCGAGCACGCAGCAGGGGGAACACCGCCAAGGCGGCCAGGGCGGCCACCGCGGCCACCGGGATCAGCGCCGCCATCGGGGAGCTGCCCCGGTTGCCCCCGGCGGCGTCCACCAGGGTCCAGGCCAGGAATCCGCCGGCCACCGCCACGGTGGGCAGTGCCAGCCGGGAGGAGAACCGATGCGCCCGTTCGGCCACCGGCCCCGCCGCCTTCAGTCCCAGGAAGGCGGCGCCGTGCAGGGTGAACAGCAGCAGGGTGGTCAGGCCGCCGAGGAGGGCGTAGGGGTTGAGCAGGGTCCACAGGGTGCCCGTGTACTCACGAGCGGCGTCGATGGGCACCCCGCGCACGATGTTGGCGAAGGCGACCCCCCATAGGAAGGCGGGGAGCAGGCTGCCGACGAAGATGGCCCGGTCCCACCAGGCGCGCCACTGGGGGCGGCGGTCCTTGGCCCGGTACTCGAAGGCCACGCCCCGGATGATCAGCGCCACCAGGATGATGAAGAGCGGCAGGTAGAAGCCGCTGAACAGGGTGGCGTACCACTCCGGGAAGGCGGCGAAGGTAGCCCCGCCGGCGACGAGCAGCCACACCTCGTTGCCGTCCCAGTGTGGGCCGATGGCGCGGATGGCCACCCGCCGGTCCAGGTCGTCCCGCCCGACGACGGGCAGCAGGATCCCCACCCCGAAGTCGAAGCCCTCCAGGAAGAAGTAGCCCATCCAGAGGACCGCGATCAGCAGGAACCAGAGCGAGTTGAGGTCGGTCTCGATCATCGGGTCCTCCTCCTCAGTAGGCCAGGCCGGCCCCGACCTCGGTCGGAGTCGTCTCCTCGCCGGCCCCGGCCCGGGCGTACCTGGCCATCAAGTAGACGTCGATCAGCGCCAGGGCCCCGTACAGCACCGTGAAACCGATCAAGCTGATCAGGACCGAGGCCATCCCCACCGACGGCGAAACCGAATCGCGGGTGAGGAGTACCCCGTAGACCGTCCAGGGCTGGCGCCCGATCTCGGTAACCACCCACCCCGTGGTGTTGGCCAGGAAGGGCAGGCCCAGGGCGAGCAGGGCGAGGCGGTGGTACCAGGCCGTCTCGTAGAAGCGCTGGCGGTGCAGGAGCCAGGCGCCCAGCGCTCCGAGGGCGATGAGCCCGAAGCCCACCCCAACCATGACCCGGAAGGACCAATAGACCGTGCCCACCGGGGGGCGGTAGTCGCCGGGGCCGAAGGTGGCCTCGTACTCCTCCTGCAGCGGGTTGATGCCCTCCACTTCGCTCGTCCACGAGTGATCGGTGAGCAGGCTCAGGCCGTGGGGGATGGCGATGTTCACCAGGTTGCGCCCCTCCTCCCTGTCGGGGATGGCGAACAGCGACAGGGCGGCCGGGCCCTCGGTCTCCCAGTGCGCCTCGACGGCGGCGTGCTTCATGGGTTGCACGTCGGCCACCAGCTGGCCCTGGAAGTGGCCGCTGATGGCCACACCCACGCTCGACACCAGCACCAATCCCACCGCCAGCGCGGCGGAGAGCCGGAACACCGGGTCCTCGTGGCGGCGGATCAGGTGCCATCCGCTGACGGCCAGCACCAGGATCCCGGCGGTGAGCAGGGCGGCCAGGACGGTGTGGCCGAGGTGGTACCAAGCCATGGGGTTGCGGATCAAGTCGAGGAAGCTCTCCAGCTCGGCCCGGCCGGTCACCGGGTTGAGGCGGTAGCCCACCGGGTTCTGCATCCAGGCGTTGGCCGCCAGGATCCAGAAGGCGGAGATCACCGTGCCCGCGGCCACCAGCCAGGCGCAGGCGGCGTGCAGGCGGGGCGAGAGGCGGTCCCAGCCGAAGATCCACAGGCCCAGGAAGGTGGACTCGAGGAAGAAGGCTGCCAGACCCTCCACCGCCAGCGGGGCGCCGAAGATGTCGCCGACGAACCGGGAGTAGGAGGACCAGTTCATCCCGAACTGGAACTCCTGGACGATGCCGGTGACGACGCCCACCGCGAAGTTGATCAGGAAGAGCTTCCCCCAGAACTTGGTGGCCCGCAGGTACTTGGGATCGCGCTTGCGCACCCACATCGTCTCCAGCGTCGCCACCACCACCGCCAGGCCGATGGTGAGCGGCACGAAGAGGAAGTGGTAGATCGTCGTGATCCCGAACTGCCATCGGGCGGCGATCAGGGCATCCATGCTCTGGCTCCGATCGGTCTACGTAGAGCGGGACCATAGCGCGGCGACCGGTGGCAAGTAGCCCGGCGTCGGGCCCTTCCGCGGCCTGCGCGGAGGCTGCCGTAGCCTGTTGACCGATGCCTCCGGGGCGACGGCACTTGGTCGCACGCAGGGGAGGCAGCAATGCGCAGGCGGTACTGGGTTCTGATGACGCTGGCAGGTTCCCTGGTGACGGCGGCGGGAGGGGGTGCGTCGGCGACTCCCCGGGCGGCGACCTGTGGGGGATCGGCGGCAACCATCACCGGCAGTGGGACCATTCAGGGGACCGAGTTCGCCGACGTGATCGTGGGCAGCAGCGGGGCCGATGTCATCTTCGGCAGAGGGGGCGCCGATCTCATCTGCGGGCGGGATGGGGATGACCGGATCGAGGCGGGAGACGGCACCAACACCATTTGGGGTGACCGCGGGGCCGATACCTTGATCGGCGGCCTGCACTTCGACACGATCTACGGCGGTCCGGGGGACGACTTGATACGGCCCTTGCAGGGTGACAACGATCGGGCTTATGGCCAGGGGGGCAGCGACCGCATCGAGATCCTGTGGGGCACCGGGCTGGTGGTCGACGGCGGGCCCGGCCGCGACACCCTGGACCTGCGCGCCGCCTTCGGGACGGCCACGGTGCGCCTCGACTGGGCGACGCCGCGATTGTTCTTCAACGGCAGCCCGGCGGGCGTGCTCGGGGGACTGGAGAACGTCGAGGGCACGGCGGGCCACGACGTGATCAACGGCAACGGTTCCCGCAACGTGCTGCGCGGCTGGGGTGGCAACGACCTCCTCTATGGTTACGGGGGAAACGACCGGCTAGTGGGCGGGCAGGGGCTGGACGGCCTCTACGGACACGACGGCGATGACTATCTCGACGGTGGCCCCGGCTACGACATCGGCAATGGATTTGCCGGGTGGGGCACCTGCGAGGACGTCGACGAGCCCTACAGCTGCGAGAGCTTCATCTACGGGCCTTAGCCGTCTGGACGGTCAATGGGCATTGCGACGGGGAACCTGAGACGGGGCTGAGGAACAGCGGGAGCCGGCGGCGGCCGAGCCTCGATTCCCTGGTATAACCCTGCCGACTACACCCCCCGCATGACGCAAGGTCCGACTCCCCCCCCTGCCCCGCCCCTGCCCGCGCCCCCCGGCCGACCCCGCCGCTGGCCGAAGCGTCTCCTCATCGGCTTCCTGGTGGTGGCCAACCTCGGCATCTTCGGCGCTCTGGGCGCCGTTTGGTACGCCGCCCGGCGGGTGACCTCCTCGGTGGCGACCCTGCCGTCGGAGGGGCTCGGGCTGACGGAAACCCCGACCGAGCTGGACGATCCCCGCACTTTCCTGCTCATCGGCAGCGACAGCCGGGCCGACCTCCCGGACGACTGGGTGGGGTACGGGGACTACGGCGGCCAACGGGCCGACGTGGTCATGCTGGTGCAGGTGATTCCCGACAAGGGGGTGCTGCAGATACTCAGCATCCCGCGCGACCTGCGGGTGGTCGTCGACGGCAGCACCAACCGCATCAACGCCGCCTTCAACTACGGCGCCCCGGCGATCGTCGCCGCGGTCGCCGAGTTCACCCAGTCGCCGATCCATCACTACCTGGAGGTGGACTTCGCCGGCTTCGCCGGCATCGTCGACGCGGTGGGCGGGATCGAGATGATCTTCCCCTACCCGGCGCGCGACACGAAGTCGAAACTGGAGGTGGCCGCCGGCGCTCAGGCGCTCGACGGGCGGACCGCCCTGGCCCTGGCCCGGTCCCGGCACTACCAGGAGTTCCGGGAGGGTGAGTGGGTGTTCGTCGACGCCAGCGACCTGGGCCGCACCCGGCGCCAGCAGGACCTCCTCATGGCCCTCATCACCCAGATCGACCGCCCTTCCTCGCTGAGCGGGTTCAACGAGCTGGTAGACAGCCTGGGGCAGTTCGTCACCGCCGACGACACCCTGGGGGAGGATGAGATCATCCAGCTGGCGTGGGAGATGCGCTCGGTGGGCTCGGAGGACTTCGATGCTCTCACCTTGCCGGTGGACGGCCTGGAGGAGGGCGGGGTGTCCTATGTAGTGCCGCGTGAGCCCGACGCCGGGCAGGCGCTGGCCGCCTTTCGCGCCGGCGAGCCGCTGACCGCCGCGGTCGAGGGAAACGGCCGGGTGGAGGTCCAGAACGGCAACGGGGTGGCCGGGTCGGCGGGCGCAGTAGCCGACCGCCTGCGTGCCGGTGGCTGGGAGGTAGTGGCGGTCACCAGCGGTGAGCGGGAGGACTATGCCACCACCCTGGTGGTCGCCCGGCCCCAGTACCTCTCCCAGGCGGAGTCGGTGGCCGCCTTCCTCGGTTACGGCAGTGTCGAGGTGGGGAGGGTGCCCGCCGGGGCCGACGTGGTGGTTATCGTCGGGGCTGATGCCATCAGCGGCTGATCACACCGGGCAGAGCATTTCCCGGGGGAGGAGGGCGGGGTGAGCCGCAAGGCGATCGTCACCGGCGGGGCCGGCTTCATCGGCAGCCACCTGGTGGACCTCCTCGTCGACCGGGGATGGGACTTGCTGGTGGTGGATGACCTGTCGTCGGGCCGACTGGAGCACATCGCCGCGGCCCGGCGGCGGGGCAAGGTGTCGGTCCTGGTGATGGACATCCGGGCTCCCGAGCTGGCGGCGGCGGCGGGGCGTTTCGGCCCGGAGGTGATCTTCCACCTCGCCGCCCAGTCCAAGGTGCGGCCCTCGGTGGAGGACCCCGTGCACGATGCCTCGGTGAACGTGCTGGGCACGATCAACGTCCTCCTCGCCGCCGTGCAGGCGGGAGCCCGGCGGGCGGTGTTCGCCTCGTCGGGAGGGGCGATCTACGGCGACGGTGCCCGCCTTCCTGCCACCGAGCGGACGGCGAAACGGCCGGCTTCCCCCTATGGGATCACCAAGAAGATCGTCGAGGACTACTTCCGCTGGTTCCACGATGCCCACGGCCTGACCTACGTGCTGCTCGCCATGGCCAACGTCTACGGCCCGCGCCAGGACCCCGGCCTCGAGGGCGGGGTCACCGCCATATTCGCCCGCGCCATGCTCGAAGGCCGCCGCCCCACCATCTTCGGCGACGGCACGCAGAGCCGCGACTTCGTCTACGTGGAGGATGTCGTCGACGCCTTCCTGCGCGCCGCCGACTCGCGAGGTGGCATGCTGCTCAACATCGGCAGTGGTCGGGAGACGACCGTGCTCGCGCTCTACGACACGCTGGCCCGCCTCACCGGCTTCGGTCTGCGGCCCGAGTTCGCGGCTCCCAAGGCAGGCGACCTCCTGCGCTCGGTGCTCGACCCGTCCCGGGCCAAGGCCGCCTTGGGCTGGGAGGCCTGGACCCCCCTTGCGGAGGGCCTGCGGCGCACGGTGGAGTGGTATCGGGGCCGACCGGCAGGCTGAGAGGGCTCAGCCCTTCGGCAGCTTCGCCACCCGCCGGGCGATGACCGAGCGGATCTTCTCGTAGGACGGCGGCGGGCCGGTGCGCACCTGCCGGCCGTCGACGAACAGGGCGTCAGCCTGGCCCCACTCCGCCACGGCGGCCCGTTCGCTGGTGTCGATCTGCCGATAGGCCGCCCGGTCGCCCAATTCGGCGGCGGCCCGCCGGGCGCGCTCGGCCACCAGGTTGCCCGCGGTGCACCACCCGGAGTTGAAGACGGTGACGTCCACCTTGCCCGGGGTGGGCTCGGGGAGCTTGTTGCCGGTGGGGAGCCAGCGCGGCGGCCGGGCGTCGGGGGTGAAGGCCTTCCAGAGGAGGACCGAGATCCCCCGGCGGTCGACCCGTCGGTAACCGTGCCGACGGAACCAGGAGGCCTTCATCCAGAAGGGTAGGGCGATGCCCCAGGCGGCCATGCCCTTGGCCCCCAGGGCCCGGGCGTCGGCCTCGGCCGCGGTCAGCAGGGCGCGGCCCATTCCCTTGCCCCGCGCATCGACGTGGCCCTGCCGGCGGCCCGGCACCCAGATGCACATGACGAGGTAGAGGCCCTCGCCGTCGACCCACGACTGCTCGATGGGCACGTACTGGATCATGCCCCGCACGCGTCCCTCGTCGTCCAGAGAGAGCTTGGCGCGCAGGCCCCGTCCCAGGAACTGCTCGATCCAGCAGGAGCGTCGCGGGCCGGCCTCGGCCGCCTCGTCGGACCAGTCCTCGAGGCAGCAGGCGAACAGTGGGCGGTGCTCATCGGTCAGGTCGACGATCTGCATCGGATCCTCCCTGGAGCCGTCCCCTTACCCTACCGAGCGGGACGGCCGCCCGGGGAGGGGCGGGCGGCGTGGGCCGCCGATTGCGACGATGATGGCGCCATGCCTTACGCCTTCATTCCCAACTTGGACGCGGAGGCCGAGGTCCCCGACCGGGGCACCCTGAGCCGGGTGCTGCACCACGACGACCGCCTCCGCCTGGTGCTCTTCGCCTTCGATGCCGGCCAGGAACTGACCGAGCACACCGCCAGCGTCCCGGCGGTGCTCCAGGTGGTCTCGGGCCGGTTCCGGGTGACCGCCGGCGGCGACACCTTTGAGATGGGCCCGGGGGCCTGGCTGCTGCTCGACGCCCACGAACCGCACTCGCTGCTCGCCGAGGAGCCGTCCCGGCTGCTGCTCACCATGCTGCGGCCGCCGCAGGAGGGCTAGCGGTCCCCGGCCGTCGTCATAGCTCGAGGATGTGGCAGCCGCCCGGCTCGACGGGGGCGATGGTGCCGCAGTGCTGCTCGCCGACGAAGAGGCAGGCCTCGAGGGGGGCCTCGGGGTGCTCGTCGTCGAAGCGGGCGTAGCCCTCGCCGTCGGTCTGCTCCGCGCTCCACGTCGAGGGAGAGGCGGAGTAGCGGAAGCGGGCCCCGATCTCCAGGTCGGGCACGGGCTGGCACTCGCCGTCGACGGCCCGGACTCGGAAGGCGATCCTCGTGCTGGCGGTCATCCCGGCCTCTCGCGGAGGACGATGGAGCGTCGCCATGATGCCACGCCCGTAGCATGGGCGCTCCGCACTCGTTGCCGGGGTGGGTCGCATGGATGGTGAGGATCGGCCGCCGGTCGTGCCGGGGGCAGCCGCGCAGTGGGATCTCGCCTGGAGCGACCTCGCCGAGAGCGTCGTCGGCGCCGGGCGGTGCAGCGGGTGCGGCGGGTGTGTGATCGCCTGCCCCTGGGGCGTCCTCTCCCTGGACGGGGAGTCCTGGACCCCCCGGCTGGCAGATGCTGCGCAGGCTGGTGGGGAGGCGGGGCGCTGCGTCCACGAGGAGCGGGGCTGCACCCTGTGCGCTCGCGCCTGCCCGCGTTTTGGGGACTGGGAGCGCGACGGGGACCTGGCCGCCCTGGGCCGGCGGCGGGCCGAGGGCGAGGTGCTCGGCGTGTGCCGGGCCATGTGGCTCGTGTCGGCCACCGACCCCGAGATCGCCGCCGCCGGCCAGGACGGGGGCCTGGCCACCGCCGTCCTCGTCTACGCCCTGGAGCACGACGTCATCGACGCCGCCCTGGTCAGCTACCCCGACGAGGGGATGCATCCCCGGCCGGGGGTGGCGCGCAATCGCGCCGACCTGCTGGCCGCGGCCGGCTCTCGCTACAACTACTCGCCCAACCCGCTCGCCTACGCCGAGGCTGCCCGGCTGGGCGCCACCCGGCTCGGACTGGTGGGGGTGGGGTGCCAGGCCTCGGTGCCGGCGGTGGCCGCGGCGAGGGGCGTTCACCGGGTCGCCCGGCGCTTCGCTCTGGTGATCGGCCTCCTGTGCTCGCGGACGTTCACCGATGGCCTGTTCGACAGCCTGCTGGAACCGCGCCTGGGGATCGGCCGCGAGCAGATCACCCGGATGAACATCAAGGGCAAGCTCCAGGTCTGGACCACCGGGGAGCGCGGGGGGACGCCCGACCTGGAGGTCCCCCTGCGGGACTGCGATCCCTTCGACCGCCCCGGGTGCCGCTGCTGTCCGGACTTCACCGCCGGGCACGCCGACCTGTCCCTGGGGGGCATCGGGCGCCACGCCGCCCGGACGTTCGCCATCGTGCGCAGTGAGCGGGCGGAGCGCCTGCTCGCCGACATGGAGCGTGACGGCTGGATCACCATGCTCCCGGCGCAGGAGGACGACCCGGCGGCCGTCTCGCTCATCGGCCGCCTGGCCTCCCGCCAGCGGGGCCGCTGGCCGGAGGGCGGCAGCAAGGGATCCGGGTCGGCGGCAGCTGCCGACGGCTGAGCCAGCCGGCCTTCCGCCGAGAGATCAGCCTTCCAGGTCCTCGATGTGCCGTGGCCACTCGTCCTTGAGCAGGCGGCTGAGCGCTCGATCGGCCAGCACCCGGCCTCCCGTCTGGCAGCGAGGGCAGTAGTTGGTCTCGTCGTCGGCGTGAACGATGCGCTGGACCGGGGTGCCGCAGACGGGGCAGGGCTGCCGGTGGCGGCCGTGCACCGCCATCTCCGGGTGGAAGGCGGTCACCTTCTCGGGGAAGCCGTCGCCCGCCTCACGCCGCAGGCGGTCCACCCACTCGGCCAGCACTTCCCGCACCGCGGTGTGGAGGCGGGCGAGGTTGTCGGGGGCCAGCCTGTCGGTGCGGGCGAGGGGGCTGAGGCGGGCCCGGTGCATGATCTCGTCGGCGTAGGCCCCGCCGATGCCGGAGATCAGCGTGGGATCGGTGAGGGCCCGTTTCAGGGTGTGCCTCTCCCGGGTGAGGGCGGCGGCGAACTCCGCGGAACCGACGTCGAACGGCTCTGCCCCACCGGGGTCGTGGCCAGCGAGGGCGGCCTCCCCGTGGACCACGTGGAGCGAGGCCCGCTTGCGGGTGCCTTCCTCGGTGAGCAGGAAGGTGTGGCCGGGGAAGTCGAAGGCGGCGAGGCCTCGCCGGCGGGGCAGGGCGGCGCCGGGTGAGCGGCGGCGCAGGCGTCCGGCCACCATCAAGTGGATCACCACGAAGTAACCGCCCTCGAACTCGAGGACGATGCGCTTGCCGAGCCGCCTCACCCCGGTGAGCAAACGACCCTCGAGCTCGCTCGGCGCCGGGGTCACCGAGCGCAGCACCCAAGGGCTGGCGAGGCGCAGGTGCAGCAGCGGAGTGCCCCCGGCCAGGGCGGCGAGGCGCTCGCAGTAGACGACGACGTCGGGCAGTTCGGGCATGGGCGGCTGTCTCGTCTAGCGGAACATGTCCTCCCCGGCCGGCCGGACCAGGTCGGCGACCCTTCCTTCCCCCCGGGGGACGGCGAGCCCTCTCACCAGGGCGGCGGGAATGCCCGCCGCCTTGCCCATGGCGAGGTCGGCGGCGGCGGCGATCTCGTCGACGATGGCCACCTCGGTAACCTTGAGCTCGCGACCTTGGACATCGCGGGTCCCGCGCAGGTCGAGGATCACCTCCAGCCCGGAGACGCCGATGGCCACGTCCACCAGCCCCTTCCGCCAGGCGCGCCCAAAGGTGTCGGTGATCACCACTGGCACGTCGACCCCGGTGAGCCGGCGCAGGGCGAGGCGGAGGCCGTGGGCCGACCGGTCGGGATCGCCGGGGAGGAGGACGGCCGTCCCCGGGGCGGCATTGGAGCGATCGACGCCGGCGTTGGCACAGATGAAGCCGTGGCGCGTCTTGGCGATCACCAGGCTGCCCCGGCGGCGGAGGATCTCCACCGACTGCTCCTCCACCAGCCGCCGGTAGGCGGCGTCCTCGCCGCCCACCAGGAGAGCCACTGCTCCCTCGGCCTTGGAGATCACCTTGTGGGTGACCACGAGCACATCGCCCGGCTCCGGGCCGAGGCCGGCCCGGGCGAGGGCGGCGGCAAGCAGCCCGGCGAGGTCGTCGCCGGAGCGGATCTCCGGCAGGCCGGGCACGGGGTGGATCGAGATGGTCACGGCAGCTCCAGCAGCCGGTGCGCGAAGCGGGCGGCGGCCGCCGGGTCGGCGATCCGGGTGTCGGCGGCGTGGACGTGCACCTTCCCCCCGCCGAGGGCCGCCACGTCTGCCACATCAGCGGCGTCGACGACCAGGTCGGTGAGTAGTCCGTCGTACGCGGCCAGGACCCCGGCATTGCCCGGGGGCAGGCCCAGGGCGACCATCACCCGGTCGGCAGGGCCCTTGAGGGCCCTCCCGCCGAAGAGGGGGCTGACCGCGATGACCCGGGCGGCGCCGGCGACCGCCTCCCGGATGCCGGGCACCGCCAGGATCGGCCAGATGGAAAGAGGCGGGTTGGAGGGGGCGATCACCACCAGGTCGGCGGCCGCGAAGGCCTCCAGCACACCCGGCGCCGGCCGGGCGCGGTCGGCTCCCCGAAAGCTCACCTCCAGGACCTCGTCGCGATGGCCGCGCAGCACGAAGTACTCCTGGAACGGGAGCCATTCGCCGGACGAGATGCGGAGCCGGGTGCGCAGGGGGTCGTCGGTGGCGGGGAGCAGCCGGCAGGCCACCCCGAGGGCGGCGGCGAGGCGCTGCGTCACCGTGGTCAGGGTCTCCCCGGAGCGGAGGGCCGCGGTGCGCAGCAGGTTGGCCGCCAGGTCGGCGTCGCCCACCCGGAAGCGGGCGTCCAATCCGAGGGCGGCCAGGTGGTCCATGACGGCGAACGTGTCGCCGGCCCGGCCCCATCCCTGGGGGCCCTCCCGACCGGCCAGCGTGTAGGCGACCGTGTCGAGGTCGGGGGAGATGTGCAGGCCGTAGATATCCTCGTCGTCGCCGACGTTGACCACCACCGCCAGGTCGGCGGGCGGGAGCGCGGCGGCCAGGCCGCGGGCGAGGCGAGCACCGCCCACGCCCCCCGAGAGCAGCACAATCGGCCGAGAAGATTGCCGTTCTTCCATCAAGGCTCCACAATGGCGGGGCCGATGACCTCCCAGACCGCCTCCAGCCGGCCCGAACCACTCGGGGCGGTAGCCACCGTGGTGGTGGCCGAATCGGCGGAACGGCTGAAGGCCTGCCTGTCGGCGGTCGGGCAGCAAGTCTACGTTTCGTCCCAGGTCTTCGTGGCGGGCGGGGATCAGGCGGTGCGCGCCGTCGCCGCCGAGCACCAGGCCCTGTGGCGCCCGCACCTGCGGGCCGCCATGGATGCCTTCGGCCCCGAGACCGTCTTTGTCTGGCTGCTGCGCGACCGGGCCCGGCCCCTTCCCGACGCCCTCGAGGCGCTGGTGTCCGACGGGGCTCGGGTGGATGCTTCGGTGGCCGGGTCCAAGGTGCTCGACGTCGGCGACCCCTCGGTCCTGGTCTCGGTCGGCTACGCCACCGACGTCTTCGACGCTCCCTACAGCGGCCTGCAGGCCGGCGAGCTCGACCAGCAGCAATACGACGTGATCCGAGACGTCGCCGCCGTGTCCGGGGCATCGATGCTGGTGCGCCTCGACCTGCTCCGCGGCCTCGGCGGCTTCGACCGGGCGATGGGGCCCACCGCCGCCTCGATCGACCTCTGCCAGCGCGCCCGCCTGCGCGGCGGGCGGGTGGTGGCGGTGCCTTCCTCGGAGGTCCTCTACGAAGGACGCGATGTCGCCGCCAGCTGGCAGGAGCGGGCCGGGGAGCTCCGGGCCATGGTCAAGGTCTACAGCCCGATCACCCTGCTGTGGGCCGTGCCCCTCGCCTTTCTCTCCGGCCTGACGGAGAGCGTCGTTGGGCCCTTCCTGGGCCGTTGGCCCCTCTTTGGGTTCCTGGCCGGCTGGCTGCGAGCTCTGGTCGGCCTGCCTTCCACCCTCGTCGCCCGCTGGCGGACTCGCCGGTTCCGGGTCGTCGGCGACGAGGAGCTGTTCCGCTACCAGACCGGTGGGTCGGCCCGCCTCAAAGGGATGTACGACCAGGGCCTGGAGCGCCTGCGGGCCCGATTCCCCGAGGGGGTGCTCTCCGGCTTCTCCGACGCCATGGAGGCCGGCCAGCAGCGGCTCCGCCGCCCGGCGGTCGTGGTAGGGCTGGCGGTGATCGCCTTTGCCCTGGTGGCCACCCGTTCCATCTGGCTGGGCAGCCTGCCCATCGTCGGCTTCTCGTTGTCGGCCCCGGAATCGGCGGCCGCGGCCCTCGGGGCCTACGCCGGCGGCTGGAACCCGGCCGGCCTCGGTTCCCCGGAGGTTCTGCGCCCCGAAGTGGCGGCCACCGCCCTGCTGCAGGCGGTGCTCCTCGGAAAGGCCGGCCTGGCCACGGCGGTGCTCGCCGTGGCGGCGTTCCTGGGCGGTGTGTTCGGCGCCGCCCGCCTCCTGCGGGTGTGGGGGGTAGGGCCGGTGGCCGGCTACCTGGCCGGCACCGTGCTCATGGCCGGCCCGGCCGTGTCGGCGATGGCGAGCGACGGTTCCTGGGCAACGGTGATCGCCCTGGGTGCGGTGCCCTGGGCCGCCGTCGGAGCGCTGGCCCCGTGGCCGGGTCCGTGGCCGAGGAGGGCGGGCCGGCTGGCCGGGATCGTGCTGGCTACCGGCCTGGTCGGGGCCTTCGCCCCGGCCGGCCTATTCGTCCCGGCGGCGGCGGTGTTGCTCTGGGCGCTGGTGGGGCGGGGGCGGCGCTGGCCGGCCGTGCTGCTCGCTCTCGCCGGGGCGGCGCTGGCGGTGCCTCTCCTGATGCCATGGGTGCTCTACGCCGACCTGACCGCCCTGTTCACGGCGGGTTCCCCGGCCTTCTGGGAGCCGGCTTGGGTGGTGGCCGCCGCCGCGGCGGCTCTCCTGTTCACGCTGTTGGGTGGTGACCGGGCGATGGCCGCGGTGGCCGGGTGGGGTGGGCTGCTCGCCGCAGCCGGGTCGGTGCTGGCCCGGGGTGGAGAGCTGGGCGTGGGGAGGGAGGCCGGCCGGGTGGGCCTGATGGCCGCCTCGCTCGGCATGGCGGCGGTGGCCGGAGCGGCTCTGGAGGCCGGGGCGCGCCACCGTGAGTTCGGTGGCCTGCGCGGGGCGGCGGGTGTGCTGGCCGCTCTGGCGGCGGTGGTCCTCGTCGGTAGCACCGCCGCCGTCGCGGTGCCGGGCCGGGCCGGGCTTCCCGAGGACCGCTTCACCGGCCTGCTCGCCTTCGCCACCGCCGGCGAGGGGACGCCGGCGCGGGTGCTGCTCTTCGGCCCCCATGAGGATCTGCCCGGTACCAGCCGCGATCTGGGGGGTCTGGGCTACCGGCTGATCACCCCGCCTCACACCCGGTCGTGGGACGCCTATCTGAACGAGCCGCGTCTCGGGGACGAGGCCCTCCAGGCCCTGCTCGAGGACCTCCTCGAGGGCGACGTGCGGCGGGCCGGTGAGCGCCTGGCCGCCTTCGGCATCGGCTGGGTGGCCTTCACCGAGGCGAGCCCGCTGGAGGCGATCTTCGAGGCACAACTGGACATGGTCCCGCTGCGCGGCCTCGAGCTTCCCACCTTCCGCAATGAGGTGGTCGCCGCCGTCGCCCTCGGGCCCGAGGGCATCGCCTGGGAGCCCGACGGCACCGGGTTCCGCCGTCCGGAGGATGCCGGCAACGATGTCGTCTACCTGGCGGTCAATGCCGACTACCGCTGGGGGCCGGGGGAGTGGAGCCAGGCGGACTGGGCCAACCAGGTGGAGACCGCCGGATCGGAGGTCCGCTTCGCCACCAACCCCACGCGCCGCTACCTGGCCTTGGGCTCGGCCGCCTGGCTGGCGGCGTTGGTCGCCCTGCTCGGGGTGGGCTGGTGGGGTCGGAGGGCGGAGCGATGAGGCGTCTCCTGCTACTGGCGGCGGTGGGGGCGGTCCTCGCCGTCGCCTTCCTGATCCCGGCACCGGATCCGGCGCCCGAGCCGCTGCAGGGGCTGATCGTCGAGGCTCCGGGCCTCTCCTCCCCCGCGGAAGCGAGCATCTGGTACTGCCCCTGGGCTCAATCCGATGCCTCCCGGGATTCGGTCTTTGGGGTTGTCTCCCTCGTCGAGGCCGCCGCGGTCTTCACCTTCCCGGTGGCCGTGCCCGGCCAGCCGGCCGACACCGCCACCCTGGAATTGGCCGGGCGGGGGGCGGCCACCCTGGAGCTGAGGGAAGTCGCCCAAAGGGGGGATTCCCCGGGCTTTGCCGAGTTCAACGGCGGGCCGGCGGCCGTGTCGGTGACGGTGATGGGGGAGGGGGTGCTCGCCGCCGACGCCTGCGTGTCCTCTGGGCCGGACGTCTGGCACTTTCCCGGGGGCTCGACCATGCCCGGCGAGCGCCTCACCTTGCGCATCTTCAACCCATTCCCGGAGCCGGCCAAGGTGACCGTCACCGGGGCCTCCGACATCGGGGTGGAGGCCCTCGGCGAGCTCGAGAGCCTGCCGATAGGCGCCCGTTCCTGGCGTGATGTGGAGTTCGAGTCCCTGCTGCGCCAGCGCCAGAACCTGGTGATCACCGTGACGGCGGTGGAGGGGGTGGTGGTGCCGGCCATGGTCTTGGGCAACGAAGCCGATGAGGACTGGTGGCCCGGGGTGGGAGAGGCGACCGAGTGGGAGTTCCCAGTGGCGAGGGTGACGGACACCGACGGCTACCTGGTGGTGCACAACCCGGGCCTGGGCTCAGTCGAGGTGAGCGTCGATCTGTTCACCCCGGAGGGCCCGATCATCGAGGCCTTCACCGCCAGCGTGACGCCGGAGGCACCCGCCCGCTTCGATCTCTCCGCCTACCCGGGTGACTCCCTCGGCGCCCGGGTGGTGGCGAGCGGCCCGGTGGCGGCGGCGGTGGTCGCCGTAGGGGAAAGGGAAGTGGCGGTGATGCCCGGCGCCGCCCAGCAGGCGTCGACCTGGCTGCTGCCCGGGCTGCGCCGCCTTCCTTTGCACGCGGCCAGCATCTGGCTGCTCAACACCTCGTCGGAGGAGTCGATCTCGGCAACGGTGAGCGCTCTCGGCGGCGGGGGGTCGAGCGGGGAGACGGTGGTGGTGGCCCCGGGGGTGCCCCGGCAGGTGGACGTGACCGTCCGGGGCGCCGAAGGTTTCCTGGTCGAGGCCTCCTCGCCGCTGACGGTTGCCTGGACCGTGCGCGGCCCCGGCGGCCTGGCCTTCGCCCTGGCCTCTCCGGTCGCCGAGCCCGAGGCGGAATGACAAAACCGACTTACGCGCGGTGGACGCGCGTAAGAACGACACCGGCGTAATCACACCGCGGTGGTTCATCGGGTAGAGTGGGCGGACGATGATCGAACGCTGCGTCCGCTGCGGCGCCCCGGCGGGCATCAAGATGGCCTTCGCGTATGAGGCCCGGCTCATCTGGCTGGAGGACCTGACCCGGCCGGTGGTCCCCGGGCTCGGCTACGCGATGTGCGAATCCCATGCCGATCGGCTCACCCCTCCGGTGGGTTGGTCCCTGCTCGACGGGCGCCGTCCCGTTCGTCCCCTGTTCGCCGCCCTCGAGGTGGCTTGATGAGCCGCTTCCCGGGCTGAGCCGCCGTGCCCCTAGACCGCGATGTGCTCGAGGCGGTCCGGGAGATGGACGAGCACGACCTGCGGCGCCTGCTGATCCTCGCCAAGGCTCGTCTCGAAGCCAAGGGCGCCGCCTTCGACTCGGCGGCTCCCCGGGTGCGGCTGCAGGCCCGCCTGGTCCGCTGCGGCAAGCCGAACTGCACCCGCTGCCCCCATGGCCCCTACTGGTACGCGTACTGGATGGAGGGCGGCCGGCGGCGCTCGCGTTACGTGGGCAAGCTGGGCGACGGGGTGGAGGCGACGGGTTCCTCTGCCCATCAGGGGACGGGCGCCGTTGCGGGCCGTGAGCATCCCCCCGGGAAGCGGGGGACGACCTAAAGAACGACTTAAGTCGGGTGCCTCGCCGGCCGATGTCGACTGCAGTGCATCAGGAGGAAGGTCGTATGCGCACGCCCCGGTCCCGGCGGTGGCTCGGAAGCAGCGGAACTTGTGCCAATTGCGGGGGCACCGACGCGATCGAGATCCGGCTGCGGCTGAACGACGACACCGAGGTCGACTTCCATTGCTGTCACCGCTGCGAGCACCGCTGGTGGGATGCCGACGGGGAGTTGATCGACCTCACCGCCGTGCTGGGACTGGCCCGGCGCCGCTGAAGGCCCGCCGCTTCGTTAGCCCATCTCCGCGGTAGCCTGCGGGGCCGTGGTTCGGCTTCTGCCCGACTCGTTGCTCCCGCCGGAGAAGGGGAGCGTTGCCGACCGGCGCTCCCGGCTGGTGGTGGCGGCCGTCGTGGTCGCCGCCTCCCTCATGGCCTTCATCGCCATGCGGCCGGACAAGATCTTCCTGGCCAACACTCCCTCGGGCGGCGACATGGGGGCCCACGTCCTCATCCCGGCCTACCTGCGCGACACCCTGCTTCCCTCGGGGCGCCTGCTCGGATGGAGCAACGACTGGTACGCCGGGTTCCCCATGCTCTACTTCTACTTCCCGCTGCCGGCCTTCGTCATCGTGCTGCTCGACCTGCTGCTGCCCTACGGCGTGGCCTTCAAGCTGGTGACCGTGGCGGGCCTGGTCGCCCTGCCCCCCGCCTCCTACTACTTCGCCCGGTCCATGGGGTTCGCCCGGCCGGTGGCCCTGGTTGGGGGCATTGCCGGCTCCACCTTCATGTTCATGGAAACCTTCTCGATCTTCGGGGGGAACACCCTCTCCACCCTGGCGGGGGAGTACTCGTTCTCGTGGTCCTTCGCCCTCAGCCTGGTCTACCTGGGCATGGTCATCCGCAACACTCGGGAAGGGCGGGGCTTCACTGTGGGGCCGGCGGTGGTGCTGGCGCTCACCGCGTTGTGCCACATCATCACCACCCTGGTGGTGGTGGTGGCTTCATTGCCTCTGCTGCTGCGTCGCAAGGGCCCGAGCGCGGTGGTGGGGGCCTGGGGCCTCGGCTTCGCCTTGGCGGCCTTCTGGGCGCTCCCGCTGGTATTCCGGGTGGGCTACAGCAGCGACATGGGCTGGCACCCGGTCGGCGACCTGTGGCAGGTGTTCCCCCGTGATCTCTGGCCGATGATGGTGCTCGGCGCCGCCGGCCTGGCCTGGGCGGTGAGCCGGCGGATGACGGTGGGCCCGGCCTTGACCCTGATCGTCTTCCCGCTGGTCGGGTTCTTCGCGATCCGCTACGCCGACTGGACCAAGCTCTACAACGCCCGGCTGCTGCCCTACTGGTACTACGCCGTCTTCCTCTTCGCCGGCCTTTTCGTCGGGCTCGCCTTGATGGAGCTGGTGCGGCGGCTCCGCCTGCAGCCGAGCGGCGTCTGGGGGACGGCGGTGCTGGCCGCCGTGGTGTTCCTGGTCGTGTCGGCCCTGGGCATCCAGAAGACCCCGGCCTGGGCGCAGTGGAACTACTCCGGGTACGAAGGCAAGCCGGCCTACGCCGAATACCGGGCCGTTCTCGAACTCGTGGACACCCTCCCGCCCGGCCGCATCATGTGGGAGGCCAACAACGAGATGAACAAGTACGGCACCCCCATGGCCCTCATGCTCTTCCCCTACTGGAGCGAGGGTCATCCCTCCATGGAGGGCCTCCTGTTCGAGTCTTCGCTGACCACCCGGTTCCACTTCCTCAACGCGGCCGAGGTCAGCCTGCGGCCCTCCAACCCCGTCGGTGGCTTGCGCTATCACACCATGGACTTCGCCCGGGCGGTGCCGCACCTGGCCCTGTACGACGTGGCCTACTACGTGTCGTACACCGAGGAGGCCGCCACGGCCGCCGCCGACTACGGGCTCGAGCTACTGGGCGAGGCACCGCCCTTCAAGGTGTTCGCCCTCCCTGAGACCGAGTTGGTGGAGATCGCCGCCTATCAGCCCTCGGTCTGGGGGGGCGAGGGCTCCTTCCTGGAGGCGTCGCTGACGTGGTACGACGATCTGGGGCTGCTCGAGCGTTGGATGGTGGCCCAGGGGCCCGAAGACTGGCCGCGGGTGCAGTTCCTGCGGGTGGAGAAGGTGGTGAAGGGCGGCCCCGCCGCCTGCTCCGACTTCTCCTTCACCCTCGACGGGGGTGAGGCAGTCGCCTTCGACGATGACTGCGCCAACCTGCTCATCCTGCCGGTGGGCTCCACCCACTCGGTGGTGGAGGTGGGGCGGGTGGCCGACTACGAGGTCAGCTATGGCAACTGCCGCTATGTGGAGATCGTGCGCGAGCAGACGGCGGTCTGCACCATCACCAACACCTATGGGGAGGCTCTGGTCCCCAACGGCTCACCGACCATCCCCGGAGATGCGAAGGGGATGGGGGAGCTCCTCTCCGACCTCCCTGCCGATGCGCTGGGGACCTTCTCCGCGACCGACGGCGATTTCCAGGTGCTCGGGGTGGTGGCCTCGGCGGAGCCCATCACCACGACCGGGGTGGTGAGCGACATCGTGCTCGAGCCGCACCGCATCTCCTTCCACACCACCGCGGTGGGAGTGCCCCATCTGGTGAAGGTCTCCTACTTCCCCAACTGGCGGGCCACCAACGCCGACGGGCCCTACCGGGCCACCCCCTCGCTCATGGTGGTGGTGCCCACCGATGAGGACGTGGTCGTCGAGTTCGACAACACCTGGGTGGAGAACGGCGGAATGCTGCTCACCGGGGCGGCGCTGCTCGGGCTGGCGGGTCTCGGGGTGGCCCGCCTGGTGCGCCGGCGGCGGGCCGCCTAGCGCTCCGCCCAGAGCTGCCAGCGGATGCGAGCCAGGCCCGCCAGCGTGCGGGGCACCCGGCTGAGGAAGGTGGAGCGGGCCTTCCGCTGCTCCACGACCACGGCCGGCACCTCGGCGATGTGGTAGCCGGCCCGTTCGGCCCGGATGACCAGCTCGGTGTCGAAGAGGTCGAGCGTGGAGCGGACCAGCGGGACGATCTCCTCGACTACCGGGCGGCTTACCATTTTCATGCCGTGGGTGTCGCTCACCCGGGAGCGGAACAGGAGCCGGAGGAGCAGGTTGAAGCCCCGGGTCCCCAGGCGGCGGAGGCGGCTACGGCGGTCATCGGCCCCCGGCGCCCGCTTCGAGGCGAGCACCAGGTCGGCGGTATCGGCCCGGTCGAGGGCGGCGCGCAGGAAGTCGCCGGAGAAGTAGTCGATGTCGAAGTTGACCACCCAGCGCCCGGTGGCGGCCCGGAACCCGGCCCGCATCGCCGCCCCGTAGTTCGGTTCGGGGAGGCTGAGCACCCGGACGGCGGCCGGTTCGGCGGCGGCCAGGCCGGCGGCGACTCGGGCGGTGCCGTCGGTCGAGCCGTTCTCGGCGAGGATCACCTCGTAGGTTTCGGCCAGGGCGTCCAACTCGGCGCGCAAGGCGGAGAGGGCGCCGGGGAGGTAGGCCGCCTCGTTGTGGATGGGGATCACCACGCTCAGCGTGGGAGCCGAGGTCATGGGCCACCGAGTCTAGGGCGGGGTGCCGGCACTACCGCCCGTACAATGGCCGGGCAGTGCAACTCGACGCGATCTTCAAGGCTTACGACGTGCGAGGCCTGGTGCCGGAGCAGCTCGATGAGGCGGCGGCCCGGCTCATCGGGGCCGCCTTCGCCGTCTTCAGCGGGGCAGAGCGCATCGCCGTCGGGAGAGACTGCCGCCTCTCCTCCCCCGACCTGGCTGCCGCCCTCATCGGCGGCATCGCCGGGCAGGGGGTGGCGGTCGACGACCTGGGGATGATCACCACCGACATGGTGTACTACGCCGCCGGTTCCCTCGACGAGCCGGGGGCCATGGTGACCGCCTCGCACAATCCCCCGGAATGGAACGGCCTCAAGCTCTGCCTGGCCGGGGCGGCGCCGGTGGGGGCGGACAGCGGCCTCGAGGAGGTGCGCCGCCTCGCCGTCGAGCCCCCGCCTCCTGCCGAGGCTGCCGGAGAGGTGCGTCGGGTAGATGTGCTCGAGGGCTATGTCGACCATCTGCTCTCCATAGTCGATGCCTCTTCCCTGGCCGGCCTGCGGGTGGCGGCCGATGGCGGCAACGGGGTCGCCGGGGTGGCCGTGCCCCGGGTGTTCGAGCGGCTCCCCGCCGACCTGATCGGCCTCTACCTGGAGCCCGACGGCCGCTTTCCTAACCACCACCCGGACCCGCTCCGCCCGGAGAACCTGCGCGACCTCGAGGCCCTCATGCGTCGCGAGCGCCCGCACCTCGGAGTGGCCTTCGATGGCGACGCCGACCGGGCCTTCTTCGTCGACGACGCCCTGCGGCCGCTGCCCGGCAGCACGGTCACCGCCCTGGTGGCTCGCTGGTTCCTACGGCGGGAGCCGGGCGCCCGGGTAGTGCACAACCTGATCTGCAGCCGTGCCGTCCCCGAGGCCATCCGGGCGGCGGGGGGAGTGCCGGTGCGCACCCGGGTGGGCCACTCCTTCATCAAGAGGGTGATGAAGGAGACGGGGGCCATCTTCGGCGGCGAGCATTCGGGCCACTACTACTTCCGGGACAACTACCGTGCCGACTCGGGGATCCTCACCATGCTGGTACTCATGCAGGTGCTCGCCGAGGACGGCCGGCCGCTCTCCCAGATGCGGGCGGAGTTCGAGCCGTACGCCCAGTCGGGGGAGATCAACTTGCGCGTCGCCGACCAGGCCGCGGCCACCGAGGCGGTGGCGACGGCCTTCTCCGACGGCGAGCAGGATCACACCGACGGGCTGACCGTGTCCTGGCCGGACCGCTGGTTCAACCTCCGCCCCTCCAACACCGAGCCGGTGTTGCGGCTGAACGTCGAGGGTCCGGACGCGGCGGCGGTGCAGGCGCTGGTGGCGGCGGTAGGGGAGGTGGTCGGTGCCCATACCTGAGGACCTGCTGGCCATCATGGCTTGCCCCGCCTGCCACGGGACCCTGGAGGAGCGCGGCGCTGCGCTGGCCTGCACCGCCTGCGGCCTGTGCTACCCGGTGCGGGACGGCATCCCGATCATGCTGCCCGAAGAGGCCTATCGGCCGGAGGAAGGGGAGGAGAAGGGGTGAACCCGATGCGCCAGCTCATCGCCGGCCTCCCCGCCCAGTTGCGCTGGGCGGCCGACCTGGAACCGCCGCGCGTGGATCGGGCGGCGGAGGCGCTGGTGCTGGGGATGGGCGGCTCCGCCTTCGCCGGAAGCGTGGCCGCGCTCGTCGCCGAAGGCGTCGGGCGGAGGGTCGCCGTGCACCGCTCCTACGGGCTTCCGCCCTGGGCCGCCGCCGCCCGCCCGCTGGCGGTGGCCGTGTCGCACAGCGGGGGCACCAAGGAGACCCTGGATGCGGTGGAGGCGGCGCGGTCGGCCGGGCTGCCCCTGGCGATGGTGACCGCCGGTGGCCGCCTGGGCGCCCTGGCCGCGGCGGGGGGCTACCCGATGGTGTCGATCGAGTCGCCGCCGCCGCCCCGGTCGGCCATCGGCTGCCTGGCAGGAGCCGTGCTCCGGGTCTTCGAGTCGGCCGGGCTCGTGCCGCCCCAGTCGGCCGGACTGCGGGAGGCAGCGGAGGTCGTGGAGCGCCTGGTGGGGGGAGGTGACGGCCCGGCGGTGGCCCTGGCCGACGACCTGGCCGCCGCCCTCGACCACCGGGTGGCGGTGATCTACGGCGCAGAGGGAGTCGGGGCGCTGGCCGCCTACCGCTGGAAGACCCAGATCAACGAGAACGGCAAGGCGATCGCCTATTGCTCGGCATTGCCCGAGCTCGACCACAACGAGGTCGAGGCCTGGTCCACCTACCCGGGGATCTCCCGGGACCGGATCGGGGTGGTCTGGCTGCGCGACCCTGCCGATGACCCTCGGCTCGCCCGCCGCGCCGACGTCACCCGGGACCTGCTGGCCGCCCGGGTGGGCCAGGCCGGCGAGGTGCATGCCCAGGGCGAAGGAGTCCTCGCCCGTCTCTTCAGCGTGGTGGTCGTGGGCGATCTGCTCTCGGTGTCCCTGGCGGAGCGAGCCGGGGTCGACCCGGTGGCGGTAGAGGTGATCGCCTCCCTCAAGGAGCGTCTGGCCGGGGAGGGGCTGTGAGATACGACATCGCCGATGGGTCCTTGGCCGAAGCGGGGAGCCTGCGGGTCGAGTGGGCCGGCCGCCGGATGCCGGTCCTGGCGGCCATTCGCGGCCGCTTCGAGGCCGACCAGCCCCTGGCCGGGAGGCGGGTGGGGGCCTGCCTCCACGTGACCGCCGAGACGGCCAACCTGATGCTGGCACTGCGCGCCGGCGGCGCCGAGGTGACCCTGTGCGCCTCCAACCCGCTGAGCACCCAGGACGATGTCGCCGCGGCCCTCGTCGAGGAGGGGATCCCCGTCTACGCGGTGCGGGGAGAGGATTCCGAGCGGTACTACGGCCACATTCGATCGGTGCTCGACGCGGGGCCCGAGATCACCATGGACGACGGCGCCGATCTGGTGACCACCCTGCTCAAGGAACGGGCGGGCCGGGACCCGCTGGGCTCCACCGAGGAGACCACCACCGGGGTGATCCGCCTGCGGGCCATGGCCGACGCCGGGGTGCTGCGCTTCCCGGTGGTGGCGGTGAACGATTCGGCCACCAAGCACCTGTTCGACAACCGCCACGGCACCGGGCAATCGGCCCTCGACGGGATCATGCGGGCCACCAACCTGCTGTTCGCCGGCCGCACGGTGGTGGTGGTGGGCTACGGCGACTGCGGGGTGGGGGTGGCCGCCCGGGCGCGGGGGCTGGGCTCCTCGGTGGTCGTCGTGGAGGTGGACCCGGTGCGGGCCCTGGCCGCGGCCATGGAGGGCCACCGGGTGATGACGGCAGCCGAGGCGGCGCGGGTGGGCGACGTCTTCATCACGGTGACCGGCAACCGGCACGTCCTGCGGGGGGAGCACTTCGAGCTGATGAAGGACGGGGTGGTGCTGGCCAACGCCGGGCACTTCGATGTCGAGATCGACCTGGATGGTCTCGAGGCGCGGTCTCGGGGGCGCCGCCGGGTTCGCCCGGGGCTGGACGAGTGGGCCCAGCCCGACGGGCGCCGCCTCTACGTGGCCGCCGAGGGGCGCCTGGTCAACCTGGCCGCGGCCGAAGGGCACCCGGCCGACGTCATGGACATGTCCTTCGCCGACCAGGCGCTGGCCGCCGAGTGGCTGGTGGGCAACGCCGGCAAGCTGGAGCCGCGCGTCTATCGCCTGCCCGAGTACCTCGACGCCGAGGTGGCCCGCCTCAAGCTGGAGAGCCTGGGATGCGGCCTGGAGGTGCTCACTCCCGACCAGGAGCGCTACCTGCGCAGCTGGGAGATGGGCACCTAGCCCCTCGCCGGGGGCGTGGTCTTTCCGCTCCCGAGCGGGCCGGGCGGCGGTCTTCGGTCCGCCCCACCGAGGCGCGACCGGCCGGCCTGCCCGCCCCGACCATCTGCGATGCGGGCGGCGATCGGCCCCAGCACCGCGGTGAGTAGCACGTAGGCGGCGGCCAGCGGGCCGAGGCGGTCGTCGCCGCCGGCGGCCACCCCCAAGCCGGCGATCACGATGGAGAACTCGCCTCGGGCGAGCAAGGCCGCTCCCGCCCGCCACCGTCCCCGAGCACCCACCCCGCGCCAACCGGCGGCCGCCCGCCCGGTGATCAACTTCGTGACCGCGCTGACCGCCACCAGGGTGGCGGCGGGGACGAGCACGCCGGGGATGGCGGCCGGGTCCGTGGAGAGCCCGAAGAAGACGAAGAAGACCGCGGCGAACAGGTCTCGCAGAGGCGAAACCAGCGCCCGGGCCCTGTCGGCCGCCTCGCCGGACACCCCGATCCCCACCAGGAAGGCGCCGACCGCGGCCGAGACGTGGAGGTGCTCGGCGGCTCCGGCCACCACCAGGGTGATGCCGATGAGGGTGAGCAGGTTCACCTCGTCCGACCCGGAGAAGGCGATACGGCTGACCCGCTCCCCGTGCCGGGCGGCCGCCGCCAGGACCAGGGCCACCGCAGCCAGGGCCGCCGCCACCGTCGCCGCCGCCCCCGCCACGGTGCCGCCCAGGGCCACTGCTCCCAGCACCGGGAGGGCGACCGCCATGACCAGATCCTCGAAGACCAGGATGGACAGCACCACCGGGGTCTCCCGGTTGCCCAGCCAGCCCAGGTCGGCGATCAGCTTGGCCGCCACCCCCGACGACGATATGTAGGTGACGCCGCCCAGGAACAGCGACGGGACGGCCCCCAGGCCGAGCACGAGGCCGGCGAGGAGGCCCGGGGCGTAGTTGAGCGCCAGGTCCATGAGCCCTGCCGGGGCGGTACTGCGCAGGCCGGATACCAACTCGCGACTCGAGAACTCGAGTCCGAGCATCAGCAGGAGCAGCACGACGCCGACGTCGGCGCCTACTTCGATGAACTCGTCCGAGGTGACGAGCGGCACCAGGCCCCCCTCGCCGATGGCCAGGCCGGCCAGCAGGTAGAGGGGGATCGGGGAGAGACGGAGGGCGCCGGCCAGCCGGGCCAGCACGCCCAGCGCCAGGACGAGCCCGCCCAACTCCAGGAAGAGGAGGGCCTTGTCGGTCACCCTCAGCCCGTGTGCAGCAGGGCATCGGCGGCGCCGATGCCGTCGGGGGTGCCCACCACGACCAGGGTGTCGCCGGCCTCCATCCGGAACTCGGGACCGGGGGCGGGGTTCGCCTGTTCACCTCGCAGCACCGCGATCACCGACACGCCGGTCCGGGTTCGGATGCGGGCATCACCGATCGTCTTGGCGGCATAAGGGGAATCCGGCTCGAGCTTCAGCCAGTCGAGCGCGAGCCCCTCCACCTGCTGGCGGAGGCGGGCCAGGTTCTCGGTGACCCGGCTGCCGCCGAGTACCTCGATGAGGGAGTGAGCCTCCTCGTCGCTCAGGGTCAGTCGGACGGCGGCGGTGTCGGGGTCGTAGGGGAGGCAGACGAACATCTCCCGGCGGCCGGCGTGGTGGTGCACCACCCCCACGCGTATGCCCTCCCCGGTGGTGAAGTCGTAGCGGATTCCCAGTCCGGGAAGAGGGGTCTGCTGCACCTGTGTCATCGGCACCTCCACGAGCCCGGCGCGGCCCGGCGATGGTATCGAACTGGGGAGCGTCCTGCCCGGCGGTGCTCAGCCCCCGCGCACGACGTCGATCGCGGCGGCAATACCCTCAGGGGTCCCCACCACGACCAGGGTATCGCCGGCCTCCATCCGGAACTCGGGGCCGGGAGCGGGGTGGGTGAGGTCGCCCCGGAGCACGGCGACCACTGATACCCCCGACCGGCGGCGAATGCCGGCGGCGGCGATGCTGTTGCCGGCCACGGGGGAGGCCGCCGCGACCTTGAGCCACTCGATGGCGACGCCCTCCACGTACCGCTGCAGGCGCGCCAGGCTCTCCGTCACCTGCCGCCCGCCCAGGACCTCGACCAGGGTGTGCACCTCGTCGTCGTCGAGGCCGACGCAGAGCGGCGGGGCATCGGGGTCGGCGGCGGTGCCGACGTGGATCTCCTTCCGTCCCCCGTGGCGGTGCACCACGCCGAGGAGGCGGCCTTCCCGGGTGGCGAAGTCGTAGCGGACGCCCACGCCGGGGAGAGGGGTTTGTTCTACCTGGGGCATCGGGGACCTCCGCCGAGCTTGCCACCCCCATGATGCCAGCCCGGCACCGCCGCGCGCCGAGGCAAGGCCGGCCGGGCGTTCAGCCCACCGGCGTCCGCAGGTCGACGATCAGCCGCCGTTCGCGGGCCGCCGCCTCAATGACCTCGAGGATCTCGCGGCCGACCAGCTCCTCCCGCTCGAGGAGGGCGTCGCGTAGCGCCTCCAGGATGGGGCGGTGGGAGGTGAGCAGGGTGGTGACCAGTTCCTTCTGCTCGTTGAGCAGGTGATCCACCGCCTCCCGGGCGGGGGCGTCGGCGAGCACCTTGGCCACCAGGTTCCCGCCCAGGAGCCCGTCGTCGAGGGCCCGGAAGGAGATGAGCGAGCCGCCCAGGCCCATGGAGCCGACCATCTCGGCGGCGATGCCGGTGGCCGTCGCCAGGTCGCCGGCCGGCCCGCTGCCCGACTCACCGAACAGCAGTTGTTCGGCCACCATGCCCCCCAGAGCGATTTGGATCAGGGCCAAGGCCTCACTCCGCCGCTGGGTGTAACGCTCCTCGATCCCGCTGTGGGCGAGCAGGCCGAGTGCGTCCCGGCGCTTGACGATGGACAGCAGGTCCAGCTTGCGCCCCTTGCCCACGAGGTAGGCGACGACCGCGTGGCCCGACTCGTGCACGGCGATGGTGGCCCGCTCCTCGGGCGCGTACACGGTGGGCTCGGCCAGGCCCATCTCGATGTCGAGACGGGCCCGCCGCAGGTCGTGCACCGACAGTCGGTCCCGCCCGCCGCGCAGGGCGAAGAGCAGGCCCTCGTCGAAGAGGCGCTCCAGGCTGGCGGGCGAGTACCCCATGGTGGAGGCGGCCAGGTCGTCGCGCGCCTGGCCGTCGACGGTCTCGTCGTGCGCCTTGCGGGCCAGGAAGTAGTCGATGAGCTCCCGTCGCTGCGACCGGGCGGGCATGGGGAAGTGGAGCACCCGGTCGAAGCGTCCGGGGCGGAGCAGGGCGGGGTCGAGGTTGTCCGCCCGGTTGGTCGCCCCGATCAGCAGGATGTTGGCGAAGGGGGCCCGGGCCGTCTTGAACTGGCGATGGGGGGGGAGGAACCGGTTGGCGAAGCGGCGCACCCCATTGGCCATCTTCATGGACCGGGGCGGTTCGTCGAACGACTGCATCTGCACCAGTAGCTCGTTGACCACGCCCCCGGTGCCCTCGGAGATCATCGACCGCTCCACCCGGCCGGGGCCCGCCCCGGTCCGGCTCATCCCGCCCCGGCGGGCGCCGATGGCGTCGAATTCCTCGATGAAGCCGATGGCCCCGCCCTCCTGGCGGGCCACCTTGCGGAGGCGGCGGAAGTAGGAGCGGATCTTGCGGGCGGTGGCCCCGTACCACATGCTCTGGAAGGCGGTCGAGGAGACGAAGAGGAACGGCACCCCGGCCTCCTTGGCCAGGGCCTTGGCGGTGTGGGTCTTGCCCGTCCCGGGGGGCCCCTCGAACAGGATCCCGCGCCGGGGCTGCCCACCCATGTGATCGCGGAAGTGCTGATGGTTCAAGAAGACCTCGAGGGTATGGCGCACCTCGCCGAGCACCGGGCCCAGACCGAGCACGTCGTCGAAGGACACCTCGATCTGTTCGGGGAGGAAGACGATCTCGGGGGAGCGGCCGTTGCCCAGCATGGGCAGCAGGATGAGTGCGCCGAGCAGCAACACGATGAGGACGGCGGGGAGCCAGATGACCGCTTCGGGAGGGAGGTGGGGCCATCCCGGGGAGACCGGGTTGCCCGTCAGCAGCCGCACCCACAGCCAGATGACCAGGGGGGCGAGGGCGATGGCCACCCGGCGCAGGCGCCGGCGGCGCTGCCGTTCTCTGGCGACCTGCACGTCCAGTGGCACGGGCCCCTTCCTTCCCTGGCGTCACTGTAGCCACTCTTGGTAGTCGCTGTCGGCTCGGTTGCCGCTCATGGTGGCTGTTCCCCGTTGGCGTGGGGACTGGCGCGTTGTGGGGGGCCGGGGGGTCGGGGTGGCCGGGAGCAGGCCGACGCCTTCCCATGTCGCTCGCGCCCGATACGGTGCCCGCCGTGGGGTGTCTCGCCTGCGCCTCCCGGGCCGCCGTCCGGGGCCCGCTGTGCTTCGGCTGCGCCGTCGGGTTCGCCCGCGGCGGTGCACGCCGCCTGGCCGGCGGCGTCCTGGTGCACAGCGCCTTCGTCCACCAGGGCACCGCCCGCCTCCTGGTGCACCGGCTCAAGTACGGGGCGCACCCGGCCGCCGCTGCCTTCCTGGCCGCCTCCATGACTCGTGTGCTGCCGGCCGGCGCGGCGGCGCTGGTGCCCGTGCCCCGCGCCCGCCTGCGGCTCTGGCGGTACGGCGTCGATCCTGCCCTGGAGTTGGCCAGTGCCCTGGGGAGGATTACCGGCTTACCGGTGGCTCGCGCCCTGGCTCCGTCCTGGTGGCACCGTCGCCGGGCCGGTGCCGGCGGGGTCGAGCGGGGGATGCCCCGCTTTCGGAAGCGAGCTTGTGTGCCGGCCGGGGCGGTGCTCGTCGACGACGTGGTGACCACCGGGGCCACGCTGGCGGCCGCGGCGGCCGCCCTCGGTGGGCCGCTCCCGGCGGTCACCGCCACCGCCGCCCCGGGGGGCCGGACGGCCCTGACGCAGGTGGGAGCGGTCGGTATAGTGATCGTGAAGTCCCCACTCGGGGATGCCGACCACGGGAGCGTGCGTGCCGCCAGGAGCGCACCATCGCAAGGGCCGCTCTCGTTCTCCGTCTGCCCGCCGCCCCCGGCGCGTGCCGGGCGTCGGCAAAGGAGGTCACGGTGGAGGTTCGTGTCCACGGTAAGCGCATGAGCGTTGGCGACGGCCTGCGCCTGCTCGCCGAGGAGAAGGTCGCCCGGTCCGCCCGCGTGTTCGAGGACCTTGGGCCCGTCGACGTCGAGTTCACCGACGAGCAGAACCCGCGCCTGGCGGGAGAGCGCTGCCGAGTCGAGATCACCTCGAAGGCGGCCGGCCAGCTGGTGCGGGTGGAGGCCGCGGGGTTCGACCACCGTTCCGCCCTCGACCTGGCCGTGGACAAGCTGGAGCGGCAGTTGGCCAGATTGAAGGGACGGCTGGTCGAGCGGCATCGGCGGGCGGTGGACAAACACCTCAATGGCACCTCTCTTGGCGTCGAAGAAACCGGCGGCACGGCGGACCTGCGGATCGAGCGGGTGAAGCGGTTCGTCGTCAAGCCGATGACGCCAGAGGAGGCAGCCCTTCAAATGGAACTGCTCGGGCACAGCTTCTACCTGTTCCTGAATGCGGAGACCGACCGGTACGGCGTGCTGTACCGCCGGCGCAGTGGTTCCCTGGGGCTGATCGAGCCCCAGTGAACCGCACGCGGGTCCTCGTCGTCGACGACGTCGACCTGTTCCGCACCGGGTTGAGCGCCGCGCTGCGGGCGGCTCGCTTCGACATCTGCGGCGAGGCGGCCAGCGCCGAGGGGGCGGTGAGCGCCGCCGAGAGCCTGCTCCCCGACGTCGTGGTGCTCGACATCCTCATGCCCGGGCTCTCCGGGCTCGAGGTGGTCGAGAAGATCCTGGCGGTATCCCCCGCGACCCGGATCATCCTGCTCACCGGCAGCGAGTCGGTGGAGGACCTGCTGGCCGGCATCAAGGCCGGGGCCCGCGGCTACCTGGTCAAAGACACCGCCTTCGCCGGCCTGGCCGCCGCCATCCAGGACGTGGCCGGCGGTGGGTCGGCGGTGTCGGCCAAGATGGGCGGCAAGCTGTTCGACATCCTCCGGCAGCTGCTGCGGCATCAGGACTTCGTCGGCCCCCGCCCTCCCTGCCTCACCGGGCGGGAGGTGGAGGTGCTCCGCCACGTCGCGGCCGGCGAGACCTCCCGGGAGATCGGGCAAGTGCTCTTCATCTCCGAGAACACGGTCAAGAACCACATCCGCAACATCCTCGACAAGCTCGGCCTTCACTCCCGCAACGAGGCCGTGCTCTTCGCCCTCCGCGAGCAACTGATCGAGTTGTGACCATGAACCCGCGCAACCCCGCCAACCTTGTGAGCGGCCCCGGCCCGATCCTGGACCGCGGGGTCACCGGTCGCGCTGCCGGCCTCCCCGGGGAAGATGAGGTCCCTCCGGTCAACGAGGCCGGCCGGGCACACGGCGCCGACCCGTTTGGTGAGGGTGAGGCTCTCGAGGCAGGCGTGGCGGTGCTGCGCGATCTACTGCGGGCCGAGGGCGACCGCGGGCGTTTTCGCCAGCTGCTCCTGGCCTGGGAGGAGAAGCTGGTGAGGGCGGTGCAAGACGGCGACCCGGCTCGGGCCGAGGCCTGGTTGCGGGCGGTGGTGACGGCTCCCGCCTACCCTGGCGAGTTCGCCGACCTGGTGGGGGAAGCCCTCGACGAGGTGTCGTCACCGGAGGTGCTCAACCAGGTGGTTGCCTCCCTGGCAGTCGCGCCGGTGCCGGGGACGGGAGCCGGCCTGGTGGCCGCCTGGGGCGAGCGCATGGTCCGCTACTTGGTCCAGGGAATGATTGCCGACGAGCCGCCGGTGAGCCGCCGCCACCTGACGGAGTTCCTCGCCTGGGTGGGCCGGGAGGACATCCGCCTGCTCGCCCCCCTGATCGGCGACCCCCATTGGTTCGTGGCGCGCAACCTGGCCATCGCCCTCGGTCACACCGGGCGGCTGCGAGCCGTCCCAGCCCTCGAGTCGCTGCTCGACCACTCCGACCACCGGGTCCGGGTCGAGGCGCTGCGCGGGCTGTGGGGGCTCAGGGGGGATGGGGCCGTGCCGGTGCTGGCGGCTGCCCTGGCCGATCCCGAGCCGCGGGTGCGGCATGCCGCCTGCTCCCTGCTCCGGGCCTCGCCGGGCTCGGCGGTGGTGGCCGCCATCGTCGGGGTCCTCGAGTCGAACGCGGCTGCCGCGACAGAGGCGTCCCGGCTGGTGGAGTTGATCGCCGAACGAACGGACCCGGGTGTCCCGCGGGTCCTGGCCCGCCTGGCCGCCTGCCGTCGGACGGGAGGCGCGGCCCGAGCCGTGCGCCGCGCCGCTCGGACGGCGCTGGAGGAGAGGGCGCGCCGGGCCGCCTCCTCAGCAGGGCCCGATGCCCCTGCCGTCTCGACCTGAAGGCGCTCTGTCTCGCTCGATGCCCGCCTGTCCTGGGCGCGCGACCGGGCAGGCGCGGAGTGCTGCGTGCCCATAGGCCCAAGCGCAGCCCACCGATAAGATGACCGAGCTATGCCGCTTCTCTCGAAGATCCTGCGCGCCGGGGAGGGCCGGAGGATGAAAGAGCTTCAGGCGCTGGTCGTACGGGTCAACGCCCTGGAGCCCGAGACGGAGCGCCTCAGCGACGGCGCCCTGCGGGCCCGCACTGCCGAGTTGAGGGCGCGCCTGGCCGCCGGTGAGGCCCTCGACGACCTGGAGCCTGAGGCCTATGCGGTGGTCCGGGAGGCGGCGCGGCGGGTGCTCGGCCAGCGCCATTTCGACGTGCAGGTGATCGGGGCGGGCGCCCTCCACCGTCACATGATCGCCGAGATGAAGACCGGCGAGGGCAAGACACTGGTGTCCACCATGCCGGTGTACCTCAACGCCCTGGAGGGCAAGGGGGTGCACGTCGTCACGGTGAACGACTACCTGGCCAAGCGCGACGCCGAGTGGATGGGGGGCATCCACCGCTTCCTCGGCCTCTCGGTAGGCCTCATCCAGGCGTCGATGCTCCCCGACGAGCGCCGCCCCGCCTACCGGGCCGACATCACCTACGGCACCAACAACGAGTTCGGCTTCGACT
The DNA here is from genome assembly GCA_964354255.1 of uncultured Acidimicrobiia bacterium. Classification (GTDB taxonomy): domain Bacteria; phylum Actinomycetota; class Acidimicrobiia; order Spongiisociales; family UBA11373; genus VGBK01. The sequence continues at coordinate 42,512 of CAYGYX010000009.1, forward strand.
ACCTGCGCGACAACATGGCCATGAGCCCCGAGTACATGGTGCAGCGCGGCCACCACTACGCCATCGTCGACGAGGTCGACTCGATCCTGGTCGACGAGGCCCGTACCCCGCTGATCATCAGCGGCCGGGTCGCCGATGTGGCCAAGTGGTACCGGGACTTCGCCCGCATCGCCGAGCGGCTGCGCCGCGACTTGCACTATGAGGTGGACGAGGCCAAGCGGCAGGTCATCGCCACCGAACCGGGGGTGGCCCGGGTCGAGGAGATCCTCGGCGTTCCCAACATGTACGACCACACCAACGTCGACCTGGTCCATCACCTCGACGTCTCGCTGCGGGCCAAGGAGCTTTACCACCGCGATGTCGACTACGTGATTGCCGACGGTGAGGTCAAGATCGTCGACGAGTTCACCGGGCGCATCCTGGAGGGCCGCCGCTACTCCGAAGGGCTGCATCAGGCGATCGAGGCCAAGGAGGGGGTGCGGATCAAGGAGGAGAACCAGACCCTGGCCACCATCACCCTCCAGAACTACTTCCGCATGTACGACAAGCTGGCCGGGATGACCGGCACCGCCCTCACCGAGGCGGGGGAGTTCGCCGAGATCTACAAGCTCGACGTGCTGGAAGCGCCCCCCAATGAGCCGGTGATCCGCCTCGATCAGCCCGACACGGTGTACATGACCGAGAAGGGGAAGTTCGGCGCGGTCGTCGAGGACCTCGTGGGCCGGCACGAGCGGGGGCAGCCGGTGCTGGTGGGCACCATCTCCATCGAGAAGTCGGAGCGGCTCTCCACCCTGCTGCGCAACCGGGGCGTTCCCCATGAGGTGCTCAACGCCAAGCACCACGAGCGGGAGGCGGCAATCATCGCCCAGGCCGGGCGGGTGGGGGCCATCACCGTGGCCACCAACATGGCCGGGCGGGGGGTGGACATCCGCCTCGGCGGTAACCCCGAGGAGCTGGCCAAGCTCGACCTGCGCAAGCTGGGCCTGGAGCCGGACACGCCGGAGTGGGATGAGGCATACCCGCCCGCCCTGGCCGCCATGAAGCAGGTCACCGAGGCCGAGCAGGAGCGAGTGCTCGCCGCCGGCGGCCTCTATGTGCTGGGGACTGAGCGCCACGAGGCACGGCGCATCGACAACCAGCTGCGGGGGCGCTCCGGGCGCCAGGGCGACCCGGGAGAGTCGCGCTTCTACCTGTCGCTCGAGGACGACCTGATGCGCCGGTTCCAGGGGGAGCGGGTACAGGGCTTGATGCGCCGCCTGCACATCCCCGAGGACGTGCCCATCGAGCACAACATGGTCAGCAAGTCGATCGAGCGGGCCCAGCGCCAGGTCGAGTCGCAGAACTTCGAGATCCGCAAGAACGTCCTCAAGTACGACGAGGTGATGAACCGCCAACGCGAGGTCATCTACAACTGGCGCAGCGGGGTGCTGCGCGGGGAGGACTCCGAGGCGCTGGTCCGGGGATGGATCGACCAGGTAGTCGCCGCTGAGGTGGAGGCGGCCATCAGCGATGAGGTTCCTCGCGACGACTGGGACTGGGACGAGCTGCAGCGCCGCATCACTCTGATCTTCCCCACCCGCCTCCGCCGGGAGGAGGTGTTCGTTCCCAAGGCCGGGGCGGCCGAGGTGGCCGCCCGCTTGACGGCCGAGGCGCAGGAGGCGTACAGCGCCCGCACCGCCGAGATCGGGGCCGCCCTGCTCCGGCGCCTGGAGCAGACGGTGGTGCTCTCCATCGTCGACAACAAGTGGCGGGAGCACCTGGCCGAGATGGACTACCTGCGGGCCGGCATCGGGCTGCGGGCCATGGGCCAGCGCGACCCCCTGGTGGAGTACCAGCGCGAGGCCTACGACATGTTCGCCGAGATGGTGGACGGCATCCGGCGCGACTCGGTCCGCTACCTGTTCCACGCCCAGGTGGTGGAGCAGCCGGGCAAGGTCGACCCGGTGGTCCGCCTCCAGGGCACCGGGGGGGCCGCCCTCAAGAAGCAGGCCTCGGCCAGGGACAAGGTGGGGCGCAACGATCCCTGCCCCTGCGGCAGCGGCCTGAAGTACAAGCGCTGCCACGGGGCGGTGGCCACCGAGGCGTAGGGGACGGGGCAGGCGGTGCAGCTCCCTCGGGAACTTCGAGCGAGCCTGCTTCCGTCTGACCGCGTGGGAGCTCCCTTGGGCTACCTCGTCGAGTGAGGGGTGCCGACCACGGAGCACTGCTCGGCCGAGCGGCAGGAGTGCGTCATGACGACGATGCGCAGGACCCGGTGGTTGTTCGTGGTGCTGGGGATGGCCCTCGTGCTCGGGGCATGCGGAGGCGAGGCGGGGGGCCCGTCGTCGTCGACCCCCGCCAGTTCGGCTTCCCCGTCCTCCGCCGTTCCCACCTCGGCCACGCCGGCGGTCCTCGCCGTCAGCGAGGGCGTGGTGCGGGCAGAGCCGGCGGCAGCCGCCCCGGTGGCCGAGTTGGCGGCCGGGTTCAACGAGGCCGGATTCGCCCTGTGGCGAACGCAACCCGTGGACGGCAACCTGGTGTTCAGCCCGGCCAGCATCGGCCACGCTCTACTCATGGCGCGGGCCGCCGCCGACGATTCGACCGGGGCCGCCATCGACCTTGCCCTGGGCCTTTCCCCGGGTGCCGCCGCGCACCAGGCATGGAACGCCATCGACCAGGGCATCGCCCGGGCAGTGGACGTTGAAGACGAGCTGACGGTGGCCATCGCCGACCGCATCTGGCCCCGCCTCGACGTGCACCCCGATCAGGCGTGGGTGGACCTGCTCGCCGCCGAGCACGGCGTCACCACCCAGCCCCTGGACCTGGCCGGCGACCCGGAGGGCAGCCGGGAGGTGATCAACGCCTGGGTGGGCGAGCAGACGCGCGGCCTGATCCCCGAGCTGCTGCCGGCAGGGTTCATCGACGGCCAGACCGTCCTGGTCCTCACCGACGCTCTCTACTTCAAGGCACGCTGGCAGAGGGTCTTCGGCAAGTACGGCCCGCTGGCCGGCACCTTCACCCGCCTCGACGGTTCGACCGTCGAGGTCGAATTCATGCAGGAGCTGGAGCTGGCCGACCGGCGCGGCCGGGGCGACGGCTTCGTCGGTGCCGAAATCCCCTACGTAGGGCCCTTCTCGATGCTCCTGATCGTGCCCGACGAGGGCCGGTTCGCCGAGGTGCGCGATCGGCTCGGCCGGGCCATGCTCGACGAGATCGACGCGACCTTCACCACCGGGCCCTTCGAGCTTCTCATGCCCGGCTGGTCCGACAAGACCCAGCTCGACCTGTTGGGCTGGCTCACCGAGATCGGGGCGGCCCCCGGCAGCTACCCGGGCATCACCCCCGAGGCCTTCCTGGACGCGGCGGTGCACGCCGCCGACATCACCGTGGACGAGTGGGGCACCGTGGCGGCGGCCGCCACCGGCATCGGGTTCGCCGAGAGCGGGCCGCCCGAGCCCGAGCTCACCGTGGCCGCCGACCAGCCGTTCCTCTACCTGATTCGGCACCGTCCGAGCGGGCTGGTGCTCTTCGCCGGCCAGGTGACCGACCCGACGGCTTGATCCGTCCCGGTGGTCATTCCCTTTGGGGATGGGGGGTCTGCTGGTGGGTGAGGCGGTGGTGGCGTCGGCAGAGGAG